>JBKJTN010000100.1:0-13574 GCA_046590275.1 Novosphingobium sp. | reverse complement strand
CGACCAATGTGATGGAGAGCGTGACCAAGTCGAAGTTTGACAATCTCTATGGATGCAAGGAATCACTGGTTGATGCGATCCGCCGCGCGGCTGACGTGATGCTGGCTGGCAAGGTTGCCTGCGTTGCTGGTTTCGGCGATGTCGGCAAGGGCAGCGCCGCTTCGTTGCGCCAGGGCGGCGCCCGCGTGATGGTGACCGAAGTCGATCCGATCTGCGCATTGCAGGCGGCGATGGAAGGTTATGAAGTCGTCACCATGGAAGAGGCGGTCACCCGCTGCGATATCTTCGTCACCGCCACCGGCAATGAGGACGTGATCACCGCCGACCATATGAAGGCGATGAAGAACATGGCGATCGTCTGCAACATCGGGCACTTCGACAGCGAGATCCAGATCTCCGCGCTCGACAATTACAAGTGGACCGAAGTGAAGCCGGGCACCGATCTGGTTGAATTTCCCGCCAAGGACAACGAAGTTGGCAAGCAAATCCTGATTCTGGCCAAGGGCCGGCTGGTCAATCTGGGCTGCGGCACCGGCCACCCCAGTTTCGTGATGTCATCCAGCTTCACCAATCAGGTATTGGCGCAGATCGAGCTATTCACCCGGAATGCCGAATACAAGAACGAAGTCTATGTCCTGCCCAAGCACCTCGATGAGAAGGTCGCGGCGTTGCACCTTGAAAAGCTGGGCGTGAAGCTGTCCACCCTGTCGAAGAAGCAGGCTGACTATATCGGCGTCGCTCAGGCCGGACCGTTTAAGCCGGACCATTACCGCTATTGATATGTGCCGTCCCGGGTAAAGCCCGGGACGGCGCCCGTAACGTCGATTACGGGCGCACAGCGCTTGCCAATATCCGCGCCTCCGCATAGCGGAGCAGCATGATCCTTTCACAGACTGCGCTTGTCCTGATCGGGCTGTTGCTGGCGGCGTGGACGTTGGCTGCCGGTTGGGTGATTGTGTCTGCGCGAGCCAAGGCGCGGCGGCTGGAATCCGGGCAACGCCATGCCCGTCGGCTTGGCCGGATGGTCGACGAATCGCCGGCATTGCCGCTGCTGGTCCGGGCCGATGGCAAGATCGAGGCACCGGCGCGGCTGGCGGGCTGGCTGGGGCTTGATGCCGTACCGCAATACCTCACCGAGCTCGACAACAAGGATAAGGGCCTGACCGCCGAGCAGTTGGCCGAGCTGACCGAGGCGGTACGTCGCACCCAGAAAACCGCCGCACCTTTCCGAATGGTTGCGACCCCGCGCGGCTCGAAGCGCAGCCTCGCCTTGCGCGGGCATTTGGCTGATCCGCAGGTCTCGCCTGGCGGCGCGGCGCTGGTCTGGGTATTCGATTTCAGCGACAGCGAAAGTGAGCTGGTTAAACTCAGGACCGAAGCAAGCCGCGCCCGCAATGATTTCTCGGCATTGGTGGGCCTGATCGAGGCTGCGCCGATGCCGATGTGGTTTCGCGGGCCCGATGGCACCATGCGGCTGGTCAACACCGCCTATGTGCTCGCGGTCGGCGGCGAAAGCGCCGAAGCGGTGGTCGAGTCCGGGACCGAACTGGTCGAACCGGCGGGCGGGCTGAGTGCGGCGCAAGTCGCGCGCCAGGCTGCCGCCAAGCAGCTACCGATTGAGCGGATGGTTTCGGCAACGATTGGCGGCCAGCGCCGCGCCTTGCGGGTCAGCGATCTGCCGCTGGGCGAAGAGGGGGTGGCCGGATACGCCGTCGATGTCGAAGACATGGAGGAGCTAGGCCGAAGCTTTCGGGCTTTCCGCGATGCCCAGCGGTCGATGCTCGACCAGCTTTCTGCAGGAGTTGCCCAATTTGACGCCAAGCGCCAGTTGACCTTTGCCAACCAGCCGTTCCAGCGGATTTTTGCGCTGGGTCCGGCCGCGTTGCTCGATCCGCCGCCGTTCGAACGCCTGCTCGATATTGCCCGCGATGCCGGCCGGGTGCCAGAAGCGCGCGACTTTCCGGCCTGGCGGCGCGAGCGTGCGGCGTGGTTCATGGCAGGGGAAGCACAGGAAGAGGCCTGGACGCTGGCCGACGGGACGCATCTGCGGATCGTCGCCCAGCCGCTGCCCGATGGCGGACTGTTGCTGATTGCCGAAGACCGGACCGAGCAGCTGCGCCTCTCGGCCACTCGCGACACGCTGCTGCGGACCCGCACTGCTACGTTCGACAGTCTGTTCGAATCGGTCGCGGTGTTTGCCCCCGATGGCCGGATGCAGCTGTGGAACCGCCGCTTTGCTGCCGATTGGGGACTGGACGACACGTTCCTTGATACCCACCCCCGCATTGAAGTGCTGCTTGAGCGGATCGCGGCTCGGCTCAAGAAGCCCGCCCGGGCCAAGGCGGTGGGCGATGTTGTTCGCGCCGCGACGCTCGACCGGAGGCAGACCGGCGGCCGGGTGGTGCTGGCCGATGGACGGACGCTGGAGTTTGCCGGGGTGCCGCTGCCCGATGGCAACGGATTGCTGACCGTGCTCGACATTACCGATTCGCAAAAGGCCGAAACCGCGCTGCGCGAGCGCAATGTTGCGCTGCAGGAAGCCGATGCGATGAAAACACGCTTCCTCGCCAATATGAGCTATGAATTCCGCACGCCGCTAACCTCGATCGGCGGCTTTGCCGAACTGCTGGAAGCCGGGCTTGGCGGAGATTTGTCCGAGCAGGGCAAGGAATATGTCACCGCGATCCTGACCTCGGTCGGGCGGCTGGGCGAGCAGATCGAGAACGTCCTCGATCTGTCGCAAAGCGAAGCAGGAATGTTGCCGCTGGCGATTGATGAAATCGAGCTGCTGCCGTTTGTCACCCGGATCGTCGAGGACCGCGCGGCCCGCATCGGCGAGGCAGGGCTGGTGCTCGATCTGCGCGGCGACAGACTGGCCGGACGGATCATGGGCGACCATCGCCGGCTAGCGCGCGCCGTCGGTCATGTTCTTGACAATGCGATCGCCGCCACGCCTAGAAACGGGCGCATCCTCGTCGCTCTGTCGCGGCACAAAACCAGCGGACATGATAACGCCCGGATTGTCGTTTCGGATAACGGCGCAGGAATGGATTCCGCCACACTCGCCCGCGCGCTCGACGGCCTTCGGATAAGTACCGATGGCAAGACGGTCGAGCGGCGTCAGGGTCTGGGTCTGCCACTCGCGCGGCAACTGATCGAAGCACACGGCGGGACGCTCGAACTGATGTCGGAGCCGGGGCAAGGCACCACCGCGATCATCGAACTGCCGTGAGGCTGGAGCTGCCCGATCTGGAGGCGATGCAAGTTCTTGGCAACCGCATTGCAATGGCGTTGCAAATTGGCGATGTGATTGCGCTGTCGGGCGGGCTGGGCGCGGGCAAAACCACGCTCGCCCGGGCGATTATCGCCGGGCTTGGATATGCCGGCGAAGTGCCCTCGCCCAGCTTCGCGATCATCGAACTATACGAGCCGCCAGCGCTACGAATGCCGGTGGTTCACGCCGATTTCTACCGTTTAAAGCGCGCCGCAGAGGCCGAAGAACTGGGACTTGAGGATTACCGGCACGACGCCGCAATGATCGCGGAATGGCCGGAAAACGCGGGCGGCTTCGGGCATGAGCCGGGCTGCCTTTCGCTGAATCTTGAAACTGCGGAGAAGGGCAGGATCGCCATTGCCCGGGCAGGGCCAGATTGGCTAGGGCGGGAACCATGGAAGTGAGTTTACCCGTTGGCGTTGAAGCCTTTCTCGCCGGTGCCGGCTGGGCCAATGCCGAGATCGAACCACTGGTGGCAGACGCCTCGTTCCGGCGCTATTTTCGCATCCGTAAAGGCGAGCGCAGCGCGATGCTGATGGATGCGCCGCCGCCCAAGGAAGATCCGACACCGTTCCTGCGGGCGGCAAAATGGCTTGATTTCAATGGGATGCGTGCTCCGCATATTCTGGCGGAGGATGCCCCACGGGGCCTCGTGTTGCTGGAGGATTTCGGCGATGTGCGGATGCGTGACTATCTTGACCAATGGCCCGCCGATGAACGCACAGTCTACACTGCCGCGGTTGATGTGCTGGTAAAGCTGCATCGACTCCCCGCCGGTCCGTTCCTCACTTATGGGCTCAAGGAATACCAGCGAGAGGCCAGACTATTTCTGGACTATTACTGTTCGGCCCGGAATCTCAAGGTGGACGGCCCCGGCTTTGTCGCGGCCTGGCAAGACGTACTCAGCCCGATGTTGCCGCGCCAGCGCGAGCGCCTCAGTGTCACGGTGCTGCGTGATTACCACGCCGAAAACATCATGCTGCTCGGCGGCCTCAAGAAGCAAGGACTGCTCGATTTTCAGGACGCCCTGATTGGTCATGCGGCCTATGATCTCGTCTCGCTGCTGCAGGATGCACGGCGCGACGTTGCCCCGGAACTCGAAGCCGAAATGCTGGATTACTACGTAAGGGAGAGCGGCGCGGGTCAGGATTTTCGCAGTGATTACGCGCTGCTTGGCGCGCAGCGGAATACCAAGATCGTCGGGATCTTTGTCCGGTTGTGGAAACGCGATGGCAAGCCGCGCTATCTCGATCTGATCCCCCGGGTGTGGGGTTTGCTCGAACGCGATCTTGTCCATCCTGCGCTCGCTCCCGTGGCACATTGGTTTGACGCGAATGTGCCGGCGGAGTTGCGCAGCGCGGGCGGAGGAAGCTTCGCGCTATGAGCAAGCGGCCGCTCGCCAGCGATACGGCAATGGTGATGGCAGCAGGCCTTGGCAAGCGGATGCTGCCCTTGACCGCGCATGTCCCAAAACCTCTGGTGAAAGTGGCGGGTAAACCGTTGATCGACCATATGCTCGATCATCTTGGAGATGCAAGAATCAACCGGGCGGTGGTCAATGTCCATTATCTGCCCGATCAGGTCGAAGCCCATCTGGCGACCCGCCATCATCCCAATGTGACAATTTCTGACGAACGGGCGTTGCTTCTTGAAACCGGCGGCGGGATGATCAAGGCGCTGCCTTTGCTGCCCGATCCGTTCTACTGCGTGAACAGCGACAACATCTGGATAGACGGCCCGCGTAACACGCTGTTCGATCTTTCGGATGGCTGGGATCCGAACCGGATGGACGCATTGCTGCTGGTTGTCCCGCGTGAACGTGCTTTCCAGCACAAGGGCAAGGGCGATTTTCACCTCGAGCCGGATGGCCGCCTGCGCCGCCGCGGGCTGGACGAGGCAGCGGCTCCCTATATCTATATTGGCGCGCAGATCGTTTCCCACCGCCTGCTACGCGATGCGCCGCAGGGGCCATTTAGCACGATGCTGCTGTGGGAGCGGGCGATGAGCGAAGGCCGATTGTTTGGCGTGATCCATGCCGGCGAGTGGTTCGATCTTGGCACCCCCGAAGCGATTGCTCCTGCCGAGGCGCGGCTTGCCGGTGGCTGACACGCCAGGCCCGAGGCTCTATTCGATCGCCGCGCATCGCGGCTTTGCCGATGCGCTGGTCGCTGGACTGATCCCCCGCTATTCGCAGAGTGACGTCGGCCTTGCCCGGCTTACCTTGCTGCTGCCCAGCCGCCGGGCGATGCGGATCGTAACCGAGGCCTTTATTCGCCTCTCGCAAGGCGGCCTGCTCCTGCCCCGAATGGCAGTGATCGGCGATCTTGATATTGACGAAACGCTCGGCCCGCTTCTCGATCCGCTCGGTGTAGGAGCGCAGATTCCGCCTGCCGCCGATCCGGTCAGGCGTTGGCTGCGGCTGGCTGATATCCTGCGCCAAGTCATGGGCGATAAAGCCCCGCACGGCGCATCCTTGCTGCGTCAGGCCTTTGAGACTGGGCGGACCATGGACCGGTTGCTGGCCGAGGGAATTGGCCCGGAGGAGCTGTTGTCCGAGCGGGTGATCGGCATTGTCGGCGATCAATCCGAACATTGGCGCGGTTCGGTAAGCGATTTTGCCAAGGCGCAAGTGATCTGGCAGGCCGAACTTTCCGCTCGCGACGAGGTCGATGCCGCAACCCGGCGCAATCTGCTGTTCGACCATGCGGCCCGGCGCTGGCGCGAAAATCCTCCCGCAAATCCAGTTGTGGCCGCGGGCGTCACCAGCGCTTCGCCGGCCTTGGCGCGGTTGCTCCGGGTGATCTCTGAACTACCGCGCAGCGCAGTGATTCTCCCCGATCTGGACCTTGCACTTGATGATCGGGTCTGGGCAGGGCTGGGCGTGGCGGGGGCTCCTGACGAGGCTGGCGATCCGCCATTTGGCTTCGATGATGCAGTGACCCATCCGCAATACCATCTAAAGCTGTTGCTGAACCGGATGGGTGTGGCGCGGGGTGAAGTCCAGCCGTGGCACCGTGCCGGTATCGCCGCCGCGCCGCCGACCCGGAGCCGCGCCATTTCCAGTCTGTTCCTGCCGCCTGCGGCCAGCGCAAGCTGGGTTGACCTGCCAGCCGAACGCCGCCGCATGTCGGGCGTGCGGCTGATGGAAACCGCGCATCCGGGCGAGGAAGCCCAGGCCATTGCGATCCTGATTCGCCAGGCCTTGGCCGAGCCAGAGCGGCGGATAGCGTTGATCACACCCGATCGCGGGCTGGCGGGCCGGGTAGTTGCGCATCTGCGGCGCTGGGGGATTGAGGCGGATGATACCGCTGGCAGGCCCTTGCCGCAAACCGCAGCAGGCCGGGTGCTGCTGTTGCTGGCTGAGGTTCTGGCGGAGGATGCCGCACCGGTGCCACTGCTGGCGCTGCTTGAGCATCCACTCGTCCGCGCCGGCGAAGAACGGCCAGAGTGGCTGGAACACGCCCGAGTGCTTGAATTAGAAATGCGGGGTCCGCGCCCTGCGCCGGGTCTGGCGCCTTTGCAGGCGGCGGTAGCACGTCTGGCAAAGCGCGAGAACGGCACCGGCATCGCGGACTGGTGGGCGGATGTCGAGGCGGTGCTGGTGCCGCTGCTCGAACCCGCCGATGAACTGCCAATAGCGGTGGCATTCGACCGCCTTTGTGCGGCGGCCGAGCAGCTGTGCGGGGTAGCACTGTGGAGCGGGGCGGACGGCCGCGCGCTGGCTGCATTTGTCGAAGAACTGCGCGAGGCCGCGCGCGAGGTTGGAACTGCGGTCACTCCGCGCGATCTGCCCGCCGTGTTGCGCGATGCGATGGACCAGGTCGCAGTCCGCCCGCCGTGGGGCGGGCATCCCCGGGTTGCGCTCTACGGTCTGCTCGAGGCGCGGATGAGCCGGGCCGATCTGGTGATCTGTGGCGGGCTGACCGAGGGAAGCTGGCCCGCGCGGCCGGCGCCAGATGCACTGCTGCCGCCGGCAGTGCTGCGCGCGCTGGGCGTACCTGGGGCGGAATTTCGTATCGGCCTGGCCGCGCATGACCTCGCCTCGGCGCTCGGCGCACCCGAGGTCGTGTTGAGCCATGCCCGGCGCGATGAGGCCGGGCCGGTTATCGCCTCGCGCTTTGTTTTGCGGGTGCGAGCGTTGCTGGGCGAGCTGGTGGGTAATCACGAAGAGCTTGAGGCGGTGCGCCTGGCCCGCGCGATTGACGATGCACCCGCTGCCCCGGCCTATCCGCGCCCCGCGCCGCGGCCTTCCGCAGTTCAGCGCGATGTGGGGATTGCGGTAACCGCGCTCGATCGGCTGCGGGGCGATCCTTATCAGTTCTACGCCAGCGCGATTCTCAACTTGCGCTCGCTCGATCCGATTGATGCCGATGCGACCCCAGCGTGGAAGGGTACGGCAGTCCACCGAGTCCTTGAACGCTGGCATGAAGCCGGAGGCAAGCCGGGCGAGTTGCTCGTTCTGGCCGAGGCCGAGCTTGATACAATGAGTGCCCATCCCCTGATGCGCGGGCTGTGGCGACCGCGGCTGCTGGCCGGGCTCGCATGGATCGACACCGAAATCACCCGGCTGCGGGATACGGACGCTCGCGCGGTTCTGGCCAGCGAGGCCAAAGGCGAAATGCAATTCGATGGCGTGCGGATCCACGGCCGCGCTGACCGCATCGACCGGCTTGAAAGCGGCGCACTGGCGATCGTTGATTACAAAACTGGCCAGCCACCGACTGGCGCCATGGTCGAGGCTGGATTCGCGCTTCAGCTCGGTCTGATCGGGCTAATCGCGCGCGCTGGGGGCTTTCGCGATGTGGCCGGCGAGGCTGAAAGGTTCGAATATTGGTCGCTGGGAAAAAGCGACAAGAGCGAAACCGGGTTTGGATATTGCAAAGAGCCGGTGAAGGGAGGTCAAAAGAAGACGGGCCTGCCGCGCGAGGAATTCCTCGCCAAGACCGAAGAGTTTTTGACTGACGCAATTAACCGCTGGATCAAGGGTGATGAAGCTTTCACCGCCCGGCTTAACCCGGATATCGGCTGCTATAATGACTTCGATCAGCTGATGCGGCTCGACGAATGGCAGGCACGGGCTATTCGCGAAGAGGACGTGAAATGAGCGGTTCGGCAAAGGTTTGGCCACTGGCGGGCAATCAACGCCCGGCGGTCGACCCGCGCGAAACAGTCTGGCTGTCTGCCTCGGCTGGGACGGGCAAGACCCAGGTGCTCTCCGCCCGCGTCTTGCGGCTGTTGCTTCAGGGAGATGTTGCTCCATCGCAGATTATCTGCCTGACGTTCACGAAGGCCGGTGCGACCGAAATGGCTGGTCGGATCAACGAGGTTCTGGCCAGCTGGGTGCGGGCCAAGCCGGAAGCCTTGGCGAAGGATCTGAAGGCAATCGGCGCGGATTTCTCGCCGCAAGTTCAGGACCGCGCCCGCACGCTGTTCGCTCAGGTGCTCGATTGTCCGGGCGGCGGCCTCAGGATCGATACGATTCACGCTTTTGCGCAGTGGTTGCTGGCCGCTTTCCCGCACGAGGCCGGACTTGTTCCGGGGGTTCGGGCGATGGAAGACCGTGACCGCGCGCTGCTGCTCCGCCAGGTGCTGGCTGATCTGCTGGTCGATGCCGAGCGGCGCGGCGATGCGGCCACGCTGAATGCGCTCGCTGCGCTTAGCCTGAGGCTCGGGCCGGATGATGTTGAGCGCTATCTGCTGCGCTGCGCTGAAGCCCATGAGGTTTGGTTCGGTACGGGAGCGTGGCAGCCGCCGATGCGGCCCCGGGTCAATCAGCTGCTGGGGCTGGCTGCGGATGCGAGCGAGGCGGAATTGGCGGAGTTGTGTTCGGATCATGCGTTCGACATGGCTTCGCTGCGACGCTGCCTGGGAACGCTGGCGGCCTGGGACTCGGTCACCGGGCGCGAGAGCACAGCGGCGATCGGGAATTTCCTGCTCGCCTCCCCGGATGGCCGGGTCCAGCAGCTGGATGAGCTTTATGTTGCGCTCATCACCAAAACGAATGGCCTCCCCAGGCAACTGGCCAACATCCTCAAACGTGATCCCGATTACGAGGGCTATATCCTGCGGGTGAAGGATAGCCTTGACGCGGTGCTTGAATGCCGGGCCTTGCTGCGGCTTGCCGAATGGTTGACACCTGCGCTTGAACTGGGGCGCAGCTTCGCGCTGGCCTGGGCTGAGGCAAAGAGCCGCGAAGGCTTCATCGATTTCGACGATCAGATCCGCCGTGCCGCCGAATTGCTCGGCCAGTCAGAGCTGTCCGAATGGATCCGGTACAAGCTCGACCGGCGCTTTGATCACATCTTGATTGACGAGGCACAGGATACCAATGCTGCGCAATGGCGGATCATCGGTGCACTGACCGGTGATTTCTTTGCTGGCGAAGGCGCGCACGGCGACAAACTGCGGACCTTGTTCGTGGTCGGCGACTACAAACAGGCGATCTTCCGCTTCCAGGGAACCAGCCCGGAAAACTTCAAGGATGCGCGCGATCGCGTCCGCATACTGATGCAGGGCGCGGCCGAAAATGCGCAAATGCTGCGCAGCAATTTTACCGCGCGAACGCTTCAGGAACTGGGGCTCGACCAGTCATTTCGCACTGCGCAAGCGGTGCTTGATTTCGTCGATATGGCGATTGGCAAGATCGGGCATCATGGCTTTGGCCTGTCCGACCCACCCGCGCCGCATATCGGAGAGAACCGCCCCGGCTATGTCGCGCTGTGGCGCGTGGTTGGCCAGGATGTGCCCGAGCAAGACGATATCAGCGAAGAAGAGGAGGGCAATGAAGGCTGGCTCGCCCGCGCTGACCGGCAGCTGGCAGACCGGATTGCGAGGCAAATTCGCGATTGGATGGAATTGGGCTTCCCCCTGCTCAAGGGGCGCGGGCCGGGTGAGGGGCCGCGCCGGGCCGGCCCCGGGGACGTCATGGTGCTGGTTCGCAAGCGCAAGGAGCTGGCCGGGCTGATCGTGGCGCGGCTCCATGCCGCCGGGGTGGCAGTGGCTGGGGTTGACCGGCTCCGGCTGGGCGCGCCGCTCGCGGTGCGCGATCTGGTCGCCGCATTGCGCTTTGCCGCGCAGCCGTTCGATGATCTGACACTGGCCAGCGTGCTGGTCTCGCCGTTGATCGGCTGGACTCAGGAGCAGCTGCTCCTGCACGGCTATCGACCAAAGAATCTCCGGATGTGGGAACATCTGCGGCAGAAACGGCATCCCGATGTCGATTCTGCAATGACGCTGTTGCTCGAACTGCTCCGTCTGGCCGACTTCGATCCGCCGCAAGCCTTGCTGCATTGGTTGCTGGTCGGGCCATGGCAGGGCCGCCGCAAGCTGGTTGCGCGGCTGGGGGGCGAGGCAAACGATCCGATCAACGAGCTGCTCAATGCCGCCAACGCCTATGCGCTAAGCGATACGCCCAGCCTGCAGGGCTTCCTGCGCTGGTTCGACGCGGGCGAGGGCGAGCTCAAACGCGAGGCGGGCAAAGCCGGCGAACTGGTTCGGGTGATGACCGTGCATGGCTCAAAGGGTTTGCAGGCGCCAATCGTGATTCTGGCCGACGCCGCCGATAATCCAGACAGCTCGCGCGGTGGGTCGCTTGATCTCGTCGATCCGGCCAGCGAAATGTCCGGCGACACGGAACCGCGCTGCATTCCGCTCCCGCCGCTGCGCAAGGAAGAGCGGCTGGGGCGGATTGCAGCGGAATCTGAAAAGTCGAGGAAGGCAGAGCGCGAGGAGCATTGGCGGTTGCTCTATGTCGCGATGACCCGCGCAGAAGAGGCGTTGTTCGTCGGCGGCTCGCTGAGTGCGCGCGAAAAGGCTCCCGCTCCTGATAGTTGGTATGCCCGGCTGGAGAGCCTGTTCGCTGCCGATGAGTGGATCGACGATCCGATCTGGGGCGCGCGGCTTGAACATGGGGAGGCACCGCAGTCTGTCCCGGTCGATGCCAAGGCCGCCCGATCGCCGCCCGCCGCCGTGCTGCCTGGATGGCTCTTCGCTCAGATCGGCCCAGAGCCGCGTCCGACTCGCCCGCTTTCGCCTTCGGATCTGGGAGAGGATGCTGCGGCAGACCCGCCCTTCCCACCCGGCACTGGGCAGGCGGCAGCGCGGCGCGGAATCCTGATGCATAAATTGCTCGAACGACTGCCCGAACTTGCGGCTGATCAGCGATTGGATGCGGCGCAGGCATGGCTGGCCCGGGCCGCTTCGGGGTCGAATGCTGCGGAACGCATCGACATGGCGAACGCCGCGCTGGCAGTTCTCGCGCATCCCGATTGGCAAGAGCTGTTCTCGTCCGCCGCTCTTGCAGAAGTGCCGATTGCCGCGCTGGTGGGAACCCGGATGGTAGCAGGGACAATTGATCGGCTGTTGGTGACCCCGGAGCGCATCTGGCTGGTCGACTTCAAGACCGCCCGGCGCCCGCCCGCCGCGCTTGATGACATGCCGGTCGCGGTACTGCGCCAGATGGCCGCTTACGTCGCGGCGCTCGAGGCGAGCTTCCCCGGGCGAAAAGTGGAGGCGGCCGTCCTCTATACTCAGACGCCGAATTTAATCGCCATTCCGTCTGATGTGATTGACCGCCACAAGCAGGCATTGACGGCAGCGGAGTAAAGCTTTTCGGCCTTGGCCGTTGCCATCTCGTCACCGCGCCCTAGATTGGGGCTGAGCAAACAGGAGTTTTGAAATGTCCACCATCGCCGTTACCGATGCCAGTTTTGAGGCAGACGTACTCAAGTCCGACAAGCCAGTGCTGGTCGATTTCTGGGCCGATTGGTGCGGACCCTGCAAGATGATCGGGCCGTCGCTTGAGGAAATCAGCGAGGAACTGGCTGGGCAACTGACCATCGCCAAAATGGACATCATGGAGAACACCAGCGTTCCCGCGGACATCGGCGTCCAGTCGATCCCGCTGATGGTGCTGTTCAAGGATGGTAAAGCGGTCGCTCAGAAGCTCGGCGCAGCACCGAAGAGCCAGCTGAAGAGCTGGATCGAGAGCGTACTCTAAAGAAGCGCCAGCCGCTCGGCCAGTGCGTCCCACAACTGCGGCGAGGCCGCGCCGATCAATCCGGTGCGGTGCTCGTTGACGCGATAGGGCGTGTTGTCGGGCCGCGCTGCCTTGCCGCCGGCCTCGTTGAGGAACAACACGCCGGCCGCATGATCCCAGGCCAGTGAACGCTCAAAAACCGACACGTCATTCTGGCCCAGCACCAGCCGGGGATATTGCTCGGCGGCGCAGCGCGGAATGTCGACCAGCGTATAATGCGGGGCAATGTGGGTCTTCATGGCCTCGCGCTTGGCCAGATCCATGAACATCAACGAGATGCCTGCGATCGGCGGCGATTGGCCGCTGGAACGGGCGGTAACTCTGGTCCCGTCAACCCACGCGCCAAGCCCGCGCGCGGCATGGCAGAACCGGCCGGTGAGCGGATCAAGGATCCAGCCGGCAATTGCTTCGCCTTTTTCCGCCAGCGCAACCATGATCCCGAACGGTGGTCGTCCGGCGGCGAAGTTGTTTGTACCGTCGAGCGGATCGACGATCCAGCACAGCGTATCACCCAGCCGGTCCAGCAATGCGGGATCGGCGTGGGCGGCTTCTTCACCGACAATCGCGGCTTCGGGCAAAATCAGCGCCAGCCCTTCAGCCAGGATCGCTTCGGCTTCTGCATCGGCGATGGTGACCAGATCGTCATGGGCCTTTTCGCTTATCTCACTGGCGCTGAGCCGCTGATAATGGGGCAAAATTGCGCGGGTCGCGGCATCGGCCATGACGGCGCGCACCGCGCTGGTTAGCGCCTCACTCATGAGCGCCTCACTCATGAGCGATAGTCGGCATTGATCGAGATATAACCATGGGTCAGATCGCAGGTCCAAACGCAGGCGCGGCCGTCGCCGAGGCCCAGGTCAACCTCGATTGTGATGTCCTGCCCCATGAGGTGGGCAGCGACCAGCGCTTCATCGTATTCGGCCAGCGGCTGCCCGTCCTTGGCCGCCCAGATTCCGCCAAAGCCGATCGACAGCCGGTCCCGGTCTGCCGGTTCTCCCGCTTTGCCGACAGCCATGACCACGCGGCCCCAATTGGCGTCTTCGCCGGCGATCGCGGTCTTGACCAACGGCGAGTTGGCGATGGCGAGACCGATGCGCCGCGCGCTGTCATCGTTGACCGCGCCGCTGATGCGAACCGCGATGAATTTCTGGGCGCCTTCGCCGTCACGGACGACCAGATGGGCGAGTTGTTGGCAGACATCTTCCAGCGCTGAAGCAAAGGCATCGGCACCGGCACTTTCGAACGAGGCAAGGGAGGCGTTGC
>JBKJTN010000183.1:0-14236 GCA_046590275.1 Novosphingobium sp. | reverse complement strand
GTTGGCAAGGCCAAGCCGGGTATAGAGTTGCGCGCCTAGCGCCATAAACAGCGCCGGGCTGACTTTGCTGATCTCGGTCATGTTGCGCGCACCAAGCGCGTCGGTCATCGCCTTGCTGTTGGTGGTCTGCGAATGAACATAACGCAGCCGCTCGGCCGGATCTGCAATGTGGGTGCCCAATGGTGCGATCATCGCCGCCACCTGATTGCCCATATCGCCCTTTTCGTCTTTCGAACGAACCGAGATCGGCGCCATTGCGGTCAGCGTCTTTTCTGGCAGATCATTCTTTGACAGCAGATATTTGCGCATCGCTCCACCGATGATGGCGAGGAAGATATCATTGACCTTGGCACCGGGAGCTAGAACCCGGATCGCCTTGATGTCGGCCAAAGCGACGCTGCGGCCTTCGACCACCCGATTGGGCGAAATCACCGCATTGAAACGGCTGCGCGGCGCAAGCATTTCCCCACTGACATTGATGTCCTTGGCGGCAATCGCGCGGATGGTTCGAGCAAGACCAGGGACCGCGCGGGCAAATGCCTCGATCTGCTTGGCCGGGTTCGTGACGGCGTTTAGCCAGCCCTTGGCGAGCAACGCCATCGGGTTGGGCATGTCCTCGGGCTTCCACATGTCCGGCCCGTTAGGCGGGGGCGTGTGCGCTTCGAGGGTATGGAGCGCATCGAGCAGATCAATGCCGCTCATGCCATCGATAGCGGAATGGTGAACCTTTGTGACCATGGCGAAGCTGCCCGGGGAAACGCCGGGGACGTTGTCGAGACCTTCGATAATTGTGAATTCCCACGGCGGACGGCTGAGGTCGAGCGGCCGGGCAAAGATCCGCGCAGCCTGAATGCACAGCTGCCGCCAATCACCGGGCCTGGGCAGGGCGACATGGCGTACGTGATATTCAAGGTCGAATTCGCTGTCTTCGATCCAGTAGGGGTAATCGAGGTTGAAAGGCACCCGAACCAGCTTTTGGCGCACGGTCTTGGATAGCTGGATCCGGCTTTCAAAGTGGCGCAAGATGTCCTTGAACCGCACAAACCCGCCCGGCGCGGTCTCGGGATTGTAGATCAGCAGCGATCCGATGTGCATCGGCGAGTTGCGCGTTTCCATCGCAACGAACGATGCATCCATGCCCTGAAGTTGGCGCAAGCCCAGGTTCCTTGTGTTAAATGCTCACCAAACGGGCAGAGCAGACGTCAACACGGGTATCATACCGGGGAAAGCGGTCAACAAGGCGCTTTCAAGCGCGTCGCGGAATGCGTATCTCGCAAGCCATGCCTCCCGCCAAACCACCTAAGGATCAGCATTCGTCTGACCGCTTCAATGAGGATCAAGCCTCCTATACGTTGCGCGGGCTGGGGCAGCCCGACCTCGAAGCCGGCGTCGCCGCGATCCGCGAGGTGGTGCAGACACTCAAGCCCAAGCCCGGGGTCTACCGGATGCTCGATGCGCGCGGTGATGTGCTTTATGTCGGCAAAGCGAAAGCGCTGAAAAACCGCGTGGCGAATTACGTGGCGGTCGAGCGCTTGCCGCTGCGGCTCAAGCGGATGGTCAGCCAGACCCGCGGCTTGACGATCGTCACCACAAATTCAGAGGCTGAGGCACTGCTGCTCGAAGCGCAGCTGATCAAACGTTATCGCCCGCCTTACAATGTCTTGCTGCGCGATGATAAGAGTTTTCCCTTCATCCTGCTCCGCGCCGATCATGCCTTCCCCCGGATCATGAAGCACCGCGGGGCCAGGAAGGCCAAGGGCAACTATTACGGTCCGTTCGCGAGTGCCGGATCGGTCAACACCACGATTAACGCATTGCAGAAACTATTTCTTCTAAGAAGCTGCAATGATGGATTTTTCTCGCGGCGGGATCGTCCCTGCTTGCTCTATCAAATCAAGCGGTGTTCGGCGCCCTGTGTCGGGCGGATCAGCATCGAGGATTACGCTGAATTGGCTGGCGAAGCGAAGGATTTCCTGGGCGGAAAGTCATCCGCCGTGCAGGCCAAGATCGCCGCGCAGATGGAGCAGGCCGCCGAGGCGCTCGATTTCGAGCGGGCGGCGATGCTTCGCGATCGGCTTCGCGCTGCGACCTTCATCCAAGGCAGCCAAGCGATCAATGCCGAGGGCGTGGGCAATGCCGATGTCTTTGCGATCGCCCAGCAGGGCGGCCAGTTCGCGATCCAGGCCTTCTTTATTCGCGGCGGGCAGAACTGGGGGCATCGCGCGTTCTTCCCGAGCCACACTGACGGTTTGGGGGAGGACGAGGTGCTGACCAGCTTCCTTGCCCAATTCTACGAGGAAGTCCCGCCGCCGCGCCTAATTCTGGTCGATCGCGCGCTGCTTGAGGCGGATTTGCTGGCTGAAGCGCTGGCGCCGAGCGCCGGCGGCAAAATTGAGATTTCCGTGCCGCAGCGCGGTGATCGGCGGCGGCTGGTTGAGCAGGCGCGGCGCAATGCTGCCGAAGCGCTGGAGCGGCGCCTGGCCGAAAGTGGAACCAAGGCGAAGACCTTGCGCGAAGTAACGGAATTTTTTGAACTTTCCGAAATTCCTCAAAGAATTGAGATCTACGATAACAGCCATATCATGGGCACCAATGCGCTGGGTGCAATGGTGGTCGCCGGGCCGGATGGCTTCCTCAAGGGCCAATACCGCAAGTTCAATATCAAGACCGCGCAGACCGATGATGATTTTGCCATGATGCACGAAGTGTTCAGCCGCCGTTTCTCACGCGCTATGGAAGAAGACCCCGACAAGGACACTGGAATTTGGCCCGATCTGGTGCTGATCGATGGCGGTAAGGGCCAGATGTCCGCAGTCAAGGACGCGCTGAGTGAACTCGGGGTTGAAGACGTGCCCTTGGTTGCCGTCGCCAAGGGCCCGGACCACGGCCGTGAGGGCCGGGAAGTTTTCCACTTCGCCGATGGCCGCGAAAAGACCCTGCCGGTCAACTCGCCGGTTTTGTTCTACCTGCAGCGCCTGCGCGATGAGGCGCACCGCTTTGCCATCGGCGCGCACCGGGCCAAGCGCAGCCGGGCGATCAGCGCCTCGCCGTTGGATGAAGTTCCAGGTGTTGGTCCGGCCCGCAAACGCGTCCTGCTGCTGCATTTCGGCACCGCTGCAGGAGTCCGGGCCGCTTCATTGCAAGATCTGCAACGCGCGCCCGGGATCAGCGCGGCGGTGGCGCAGACAGTCTATGACTTCTATCACCCTGGCGCGTGAAGGCGGGCTGACACCAAGTACCGGAGTTTGCGCGTTGGGCCCTGTTCGGCCCCGGAGAAAGAGTGGCCGAACAGGGCTGAGGCCGCGCGCTTAGAAGTCGATCTGCGCGCGAAGTGCGAAGGCATCGGTCGAGTAGCCACGCTGGTTGACAGGATCGGTCGAGGTCGGATCCGCCGCCAGAGCGAATGGACCGCCGCGCACTTCACTATGGATGTAGTTCGCCAGAAACCGGACATAATCAGTCGGGATCCAGGTCAGCCCAAGGAGATATCCGGTCTGTTTGCCGCCCCGTGCCTGGCGGGACGTAACGGATGACAGCGAATTCACGCCCGTAGCAAAGGTGTTGGTCGGTGCCGCGATCAACTTGGCGTCGTCAAGATCAAGGTAATCGAAGCGGCCAATGATCTGGAAAGCACCCATTCCGCCTTTGTTGACGGGATTGAGTACCTTGGTCCGGTCCCACTGACCGTTCTTGTAACCGCGGGTTTCGCCAGTCAGGAAATAGCCGACTTCGAAGTGACCACCCCAGAATGTCGGGTTCTCGAACGGCGTTACGCCGGTGCCGCCGGCAAAAGCATCGAGCCCGGTGCGGATGTCGCCAGGACGGTAGGTGCGAACCTTGGTCATCTGCGCCTCGCCGCCGATGTGCAGCGACTTGAACACGCCATAAGCTTCGGCGCCGAAGATATCATCGCCGCGTGCGGCGATGTTCCCGGTGTCGACGAACCGCACGTCGGTGGTCTGCAGGAACGGGCGCGCGCGGTAGCGGCCGAACTGGTTGGTCGAAGGAGCGCCGGTCGAGACGCTTGCCACGCCGCCGTTATTCGACTGGAATTCGCGGTGTTGGAAGTTTGCACCGAAGTGGACGAAGCCGGGGCCGACGAAAGGTGTATAAGTCACGCGGCCTGCGCCGATCCAGCCATCATTGTCGACCGAAGCGTCGATCGAATGCGCGGCGAACAAGCCAGCATCAGCGCGGAACAACCCGTCGCTGGACTTGATGCCGGCGGACAGCCCAAGGCGCCTGGTGTTGCCGAAAGCGTCGTTGACTTGCGCGCGTTCGATGAAGCTCGACCACCGCGAACTGGTTTGCTGCTCCATACCATTCAGCGATTCGTGGTTGCCCAGCGTCAGCGAGAACGGCTTGTTGGTGGGGGCATAGGTCAGAATGACATCGCCAAAGCCGACCGTGCTGTTAGCGTAATCAACTTCAGCCTTGTAGCCAAAGCCGCCGGGGATTACGCCCTCAACACCGATGCGGGCGCGGCGGATGCGGGCGTTGAAACCAAGATTACGGTTCGCTACGTAATTATCCGGCTCGCCCGCATAGGCGGCGTCCAGCATCAGCCGGCCGCGCACCTTGAAGCTCCAGCCTTCTTCCTTGTCTTCGCTTAAGGGCGCGCCCTTCCATGTCGGGCTGGCCTTGGCGACCTGGACCTTCAGTGCGTCGAGCTGGGCCTGCAAAGCCGCAATCTGCGCCTCGAGAACGGCACTACGAGCATCCGAAGATGAGCGATTGGCTTCGTTTTGCCCAACTTGCAGAAGCGCCGGATCATCGGGTGATGGCGCATCGGCTGGCGGCTCGGCCTCTTTCTCCTGAGCATGGGCTGCAGGTACAAGGGCAAGCATGCTGACGCCAGCGAGCACGAGCCAGGCGGCACGCCTGGGAGATTTCTTGGTCATTTTGAATAGTCCTTACTTGAGGCCGGCCGAGGTCATCGGCGTCATGCTGGTGGCAAAGCGCGCGGCGCGCTGGCGTTGGGCCGTGCTCATGGCGATCAGCCCTGACTGCCGCAGGTAACCACTCGCGCCGAAGGTGCCTTCGCGGACGTACTCGGCAGCGTAGGCGCGGATCCCGGGAATGGCATCGAGATGCGCATTCTTGATGTAGATGTACATCGGTCGCGCGCCGGGATAGCGGAAGCTGGCAATGGCTTCGTAAGACGGTTGCACGCCATTAAGCGAGAGACCCTTGAGCTTCGAGAGGTTCTCTTCGAGGTAGGAATAGCCGAACAAGCCCACGGCACCCGGATTGGCTTCGAGCTTCTGCACGATCAGATTGTCGTTCTCACCTGCCGCCACAAAAGCGCCGTCTTCGCGAACGCCCTTGCAGATCTGGTTGTAGCGAACCTCGTTGGTCTTTTTCATCGCTGCCATGGCCGGGCTGCTGGCGCAGCCTGGCTCCATCAGCAGATCCTCGACCGACGAGCGCGTGCCCGATGTCGACGGCGGACCGTAAATGCGGATCGGAATGGCCGGGAAGCTGCGATTGACGTCCTTCCAGGTTTTGGTCGGGTTGGGCTTGCCGAACGGCGTCTTCGCGAGTGCGTAATAGAGCTCCTGGGTGGTCATGTTCGACATGCCGGTGGAGCGGGCCGTCGCCAATGCGATGCCATCAAGGCCGATCTGCACCTCGGTGATCTGCGACACGCCATTTGCGGCACAGCCGCGGAATTCCGATAGCTTGATCCGGCGCGAGGCGTTCGAAATGTCCGGGTGCGAAGCGCCCACGCCCCCGCAAAACAGCTTGAATCCAGCTCCAGTTCCGGTCGATTCGATAATCGGCGCCGGTATGCCGGGATTGGCGCGGCTGTAATGTTCTGCCACCGCCCGGGAGAAAGGATAAACTGTGGAGGAACCGACAATCCGGATATTCCGCCGCATCTGCTGCGCGGCCACTGGAACAGCGACTACGCTGGCGGCGCCAATTGCCAGCATGAGCTTGGTAGAGAATTTCATCGTAACCCCTATCGAGAGCAAGAGATGGCGTGACGAAGCGGCACACCGTGGCCCGGCATTAGGGGTGGTCTGTTTCAGCTGGGCGACAGTTTGGTGACGGTAATGTTACATTCCACAGACAGTCACCAACTGGCCCGGATCAGCTCGGTTGGGAGCAAGCGCGATGCGTCTGGCAGAGGCCGCTCGCGGCCGATTCTCTCAGCTCTTGGGCTTTGCCCGTCGGATCATTCCTTCCTGCGCAACGCTCGCCACTAGCCGCCCGTCCTGCGTGAATATCCGGCCCCGGTTGAAACCCCTGCCTCGGCCGGACCAGGGACTGTCGGTGGCATAGAGCAGCCATTCGTCTGCGCGGAAATCGTCGTGGAACCAGACTGTATGATCAAGACTGGCGCTGACTACCTCACCCCGGCTCCAACTGAGCCCATGCGGCAGGATGCTGGTTCCCAGTAGTTGCATGTCGCTGGCATAGGCGAGGATGGCGCGATGGATACGCGGATCATCGGGCAGCGGCGCGACCGCCCGGAACCAACTATGCGAGCGCGGCGCAGCAGGCCCCTCGTTAATCCAGTGCCGCCCTTCGACCGCGCGCAGTTCGATCGGCCGGGGCTGGAGGAACAGGTGGCGCTGGCTGGGATCGGCGCGCTCGGCAAATGCCCGGCGCAATTCGGCCTCGGGCGGAAGTTCGTCGGGCCCGACCACCTTGGGCATCGGGCAGTCCTGATGACTGAGCCCCTCCTCAAGCTTCTGGAACGAGGCGGTGAAGTTCAGGATCGGCCGGCCCTGCTGGCTGGCGACAACGCGGCGGTTGGAAAAGCTGCCGCCGTCAAAATCGCGGTTCACGGCAAAATCGATCTCATGTTCTTCGCTGCCGGCGCGCAGGAAATAGCTGTGGAACGAATGGGCGAACCGGTCTGCATCGACAGTCCGTTCGGCCGCAGCGAGCGCCTGGGCGATTACCTGCCCGCCAAATACCCGGCCAACTCCGCCACGCTTGCGCCGACCGGTGAAGCGGTCCTCGCCCGAATCTTTGACGTCGAGGAGTTTGACCAGCCAGGCGACAAGCTGTTCCGGAGTTGGTTCGTTTTCGTCCATCCCCTGCCTTTGCGGCTCGGTTAGGCCTTCGTCAACCGACCGATTAAACCCGGTTGCACAGCTTGCGGATAACCCGCCAGCCGATGGCCTTGAAGGCGTTACGATACGGCCAGCGGCGGGTACTGACCGGTTTTAGGCCGATCCGGCGGATCACTGCGTTGAAGGCGCGGGCATCGGCCTCGGCAAAGCTCCATTCAGAACGCCAGGTGATTGACAAGGACACCGAAGGCTCCGGGCCATTGCGGACGAAATGCGGGGCCATTACCGGCACGAACAAGGCGTCACCGGCGCCGAGCAGAAACTCCGTTCCGCCACTGGCCAGCTCGTCATGCCAGGTCAGTTCTCGGCCGCCGCCGGTGTGATACGCCTCGTGCACCTCATCGGGGGCGTAGGCTGGGTCGCCGGCGGGGAATTGCGTCATGACCTTGGAGCCGCGGAGCTGGAGCAGGATATTGTGCTCCGGATCGAAATGATAGGGCGTGACCGCACCAGGTGAACTGATGAAGATATAGCCTTGCGTCTTGAGCATCCGGCCAGTTTTCGCCTCGATCTCGGGGCTGATTTCGGCAAGCAGATCGGCCAGTAATGCGGCGTAGGCGGGGGCCTGTTCGATATTCTTGAGAACCGCCCAGCTGCCGGTCTGCGCGATGTTGCGGATTGTCTCGCCAATCGGGATGCCAGTCGGATCGGGTTTGCCGTTAACGCCGATCGGCTGGTCGGCCTTGTTGTATTCGATTGAGGTGCGCGGCAGCACCTCTGCCAGTGCCGCCAGCGCCTCAAGCTCAAGCAGCGGGTGGCGGCCAAGCTGGTGCGGCAGGATATGCGGCAGTTCCGGATAATCGGCGGCGAACAGCAGCCTGGTTGCAGGGGTAAAGACGGTCATCGCCGCAGTCCGGCCGGGTTGCGGCGCAATTCAGCGCCGACGACCGCCCGAAACAGCCGTTGGCGCACCGTTCCGCCAATGCCGATCGAGAGCCGCCCGATTGCGCGCCGTTCGCGCCAGATACGATCGATCATCGGGTGATCGGCAGCCGCGCAGCTGTCGCACCACTCGATCCCGGTACGTTCCAGCAGGGCGAGGTTTTCGCGCTGAATCAATACACCGGGCGAGTAGCGGGCATAGCGCTCGTCAAAGGTTGTCTTGTAGGAGAAGGCGCCCAGCCCGGTCAGGAAATTGACCAGCATCGCCACCGGCTGTCCGTCCAGCAACAGAGTCAGCCGCTCCAGCTTGTCCCGCGCGGCAGCGCCTGCCAGTGCATCGCAGAACAGATCCTGGGTGACCTGGTGCGAGGCGAGGGCAGAGGAGCCCGCGCCTTTCCAGCCGGAATGTTCCAGCGCGAGGAAGTTCTGGGTCCATTCCGACAGCCCCGCACCATCGGTAAGTCGCTCGAATCGGAGTTCACCCAGTTCGGACAGACGGTTGTGCTGGCGGCGCAGCTCCTTGCACTTCTTGGCCGATAGCGCGGCTTCGAGATAGGCCTCGGGCGATAGCTTTGACCAAAGAAACGCGCGCTCTTCGCGGTGGACCATTGCGGAAGCGCGGCCCTGTTCGGCCAGCACGGCGACCAGCGCGTCGTGCAGGGGTCCTTCGAGCGCAAGGTGCGAGAGGTGAAGGAACAACGCGGTGCCCGCATTGGTATCGGCCCATTTGAGCAATGCCCTCCAGAAGGGCAGCTCCATGCCGGTTGCGACGAGCGGAATCCCGAGGAAGCAATTGGCATGGATCCAGCTGCGCTGATGCGGGATCGGCCAGCGATAATAGCGCATTTCACGCACTACCGGCAGCAGCCCGGCCAGAATGCCATCGCAATCGAAGCGCAGCAGTTGGACCTCGCCGCTCGGATCAAGCGCGCGGAGCGAGGGCAGCAGGTACCAGCTTTCGAAGAACGGGTTGGGCTCCGTTGCACAGGCCGCCAGGGCATCCCACTCGCGGCTCGCGGAAGGCGTTGCCATTGCCTGCCAGCTGGCGGCGTAGAGGCGCGGTGCCGGCACAGCCAATGGCGCCGCGGCCTCGCGCGCGAATGGTGTCGCAGCCAGCCAAGCCTTGCTCGCCAAGCGAATAACCCCTGTTGCCCCGGCCCAATCGGCCAGCGCTGCAGGCTTACCAGCGGAAAACCAAGGAATCGCTAACGCGGCCGGCCAACCGCAAAAAGGAAAACCCCGCCCGGATTGATCCAGACGGGGTTTTCCATTCAACCAACATTGGCCCTGGGGGTTTACACCCCGGCTTGCGCTGCCAGCGCTGCCAGCAGCAGCAGGGCAACGATGTTGGTGATCTTGATCATTGGGTTGACAGCCGGGCCGGCGGTATCCTTGTAGGGATCGCCGACCGTGTCACCGGTAACCGCAGCCTTGTGGGCTTCAGAGCCCTTGCCGCCATGGTTGCCGTCTTCGATGAACTTCTTGGCATTGTCCCATGCACCGCCGCCCGAGGTCATCGAGATGGCTACGAACAGGCCGCCGACGATCACGCCCAGGAGGAGCGCGCCGAGGGCTGCAAAGCCCTGGGCTTGCCCAGCAACCGCAGTGATCACAAAATAGACCACGATCGGGGCCAGCACCGGCAGCAGTGACGGAATGATCATTTCCTTGATCGCCGCCTTGGTGACCAGATCGACCGTGCGGGCATAGTCTGGCTTGGTCTCATAGGTCATGATGCCGGGGTTGTTCTTGAACTGCTCACGAACATCCTTCACCACTTCGCCAGCCGCGCGGCCCACAGCAGTCATGCCCATCGCACCGAACAGATACGGCAGAAGCGCGCCGAGCAGCAGCCCGACGATGACATAGGGATTTTCGAGGCTGAAGCTGACCTGAAGGTCTGGGAAGAACTCCTTGAGGTCAGTCGTATAGGCGGCGAACAACACGAGCGCGGCGAGGCCAGCGGAACCGATTGCATAGCCCTTGGTGACGGCCTTGGTTGTGTTGCCCACTGCATCGAGCGCGTCGGTCTTTTCACGGACCGAATCGTCGAGACCGGCCATTTCGGCGATGCCACCGGCATTGTCGGTGACAGGACCGTAAGCATCGAGCGCAACGACCATTCCAGCCAGCGCCAGCATGGCAGTGGCAGCATAGGCAATCCCGATCAGGCCAGCGAGCTGGTGAGCGATGATGATACCGGCGCAGATAACCAGCGTTGGCAGGGCAGTTGATTCAAGACTGATGGCCAGACCCTGGATCACATTGGTGCCGTGGCCGGTTTCCGAAGCCTTGGCGATCGAGCGGACCGGGCGATAGTTGGTCCCGGTGTAATACTCGGTGATCCAGATGATCAGGCCGGTGATGACCAGGCCGAGCAGCGAGCAATAGAACAGCGTCCGACCGTTGAAGGCCTGATCGCCGATCGGGCTTTCCATATTGCCGCCCAGCGCATAGCTGATTGCCCACCAGATCGCCGGGACCGAAAGGACCGCAGTGACCAGGAAGCCCTTGTACATGGCGCCCATGATGTTCTTGCCGCCACCCAGACGGACGAAGTAGGTGCCGATGATCGAGGTGACGATGCAGACGCCGCCAATCAGCAGCGGCAGCGCCATCATTGGCATCAAGAGATCGCCGATGTTCTTGAGCAGCAGCGCAGTCAGCACCATGGTCGCACCGATGGTGACCACGTAAGTTTCAAACAGATCGGCCGCCATACCGGCGCAATCGCCAACGTTGTCGCCGACGTTATCGGCGATAACCGCAGGGTTGCGCGGGTCATCCTCGGGGATGCCAGCCTCGACCTTGCCGACCAGATCAGCGCCGACGTCAGCTGCCTTGGTAAAGATGCCGCCGCCAAGACGCGCGAAGATCGAAATCAGCGAAGCGCCGAACGCAAGGGCGATCAACCCATCGACTACGGTGCGATCCTTGCCGCCAACCGTGTGACCAGCAATCTCGGTAAGGTAGTAGAAGTATCCTGAAATCGCCAGCAGGGCGAGGCCAGCCACCAGCATACCGGTGATCGCACCGGCGCGGAACGCCAGCGTCAGACCCTGTTGCAGGCCGGTTTGCGCCGCAGCGGCTGTCCGGACGTTGGCCCGGACTGAAATGTTCATACCGATGAAGCCGGTCGCGCCCGAGAGGATCGAGCCGAGCAGAAAGCCAGCCACCGAGACCGGAGCCCCGCCGCGCGGCATGTCCAGAAAGACATACACGAGAACGGCGACGATAGCGCCAACCAGCGCAATGGCGCGATACTGGCGGCTAAGATAGGCTTGGGCGCCCTCCTGGATCGCAGCTGCGATTTCCTGCATCTTCTCGTTACCAGCTGAGGCGCTAAGCACCTGACGACTGGTGATAAAACCGTAAGCAACGGCAACTAGCCCTAAGACCATCGCGATCGTGACAATATTCACGGAAGCGCTCTCCCTGTTGAGTTTTCCATAACATTAACCCCGCGAAAGCGGGGCAGTCCCGGGCGGCTATAAGCAGGAATCTGCCTAATGCAACGCTTTACCATCGGGTCCCCTAGGGCTTTTCCCCGATATGCAAACCTAGCGATGCTCGTAGCCAAGCGCACCGTCGGGGGCGATGCCGTCAAGTAGCACCGGTGCCTCGCCTGCCGCGAGGACTGTCCCGATCAGCGCGGCTTGCACCGGCAGCGCGCGTCCCGGCGGGAGTGTAAACAGCAACTGGTAGTCATCGCCCCAGCGCAAAGCCTCGTCGCGGCGCGCTTCGGGGGTTGCGATTGGCACAGCGGCCCGGTCGATCGCCAGTGTCACGCCCGAAGCATGGGCCAGCCGCGTGGCATCAAGCAGCAGCCCATCCGAGACATCCATCATCGCGCTGACCAGCGGGGCGAGCGCTTGTCCCTCAGCCAGCAACGCGCGCGGGCGGCGATAGGCGAGGCTGTCGCCTGACCCTGCCTTAAGGGCTTCCAGGCCCAGCATCGCCCCGCCAACCGGGCCGGTCAGATAGATCAGATCGCCAGCCCTTGCGCCGGCACGCGAGGGAACCGGGCGATGCGTTGCCCGGCCGAACGCGGTCAGTCCAAGCACTTGCGGGCCGGCACCCGAAACCGTGTCGCCGCCCAGCAGCGGAGCGCCGTAATGCTCCAGTGCCTGGCCAAGCCCAGTCAAGAATCGGGCATCGTCGCGGCCCATCATATAGCCCAGCAGCACGCCGACCGGCTCGGCACCCTTGGCGGCAAGATCGGACATGTTGGTGGCGACCAGCTTCCAGGCGACATCCGCCGGGTCTTGTCCGGCCAGCACATGCACGCCTTCGACCAGCGTATCATGGGTCAGGACCAGCGCCTCGCCGCCGAAATCGATCACCGCTGCATCATCATCAAGATTGCGCGCGCCAGGATGGGTGGCGATCTGGCGCAGTGCTGCGATCAGGGCAAGCTCGCCGCTCAGCGCGCGGGCCTAGCGGACCGCCTTCGCCACGGCATCAAGCACACCGTTGACGAATTTTGCCTCGCGCGCGGCGAAGAAAGCATGGGCGACGTCGAGATATTCGCTGATCGCGCTGCCGGTTGGCACATCGGGCCGGGCCAGCAGTTCATAGGCACCGGCGCGCAGGATCTGGAGCATGGTCTTGTCGAGCCGGGCGAGCGTCCAGCCTTCGGCCAGCCGATCAGCCAGCAGCGTATCGATTTCATCGCGGCGGGCGGTGACGCCTTTGACCACATCGTCGAAAAAGCTGACTTCGGCGGCGGCATATTGATCGTCGTCGATTTCGGCGCCCAGGCGGTGCTGGTGAAATTCATCGAGCAGCTGGACCAGCGGCGTCTGCTCCATCTCGTGCTGATAGAGCGCCTGAACTGCGGCAAGGCGCGCGGCGGCGCGGGCCTGAACTTTACTCATATGCCAAGCCTAACTTCGATCGAGCGCGCATGGGCGGGAAGGCCCTCAGCTTCGGCCAGTGCTATCGCGGCAGGGCCGATTGCTTGCAGCGCGGCCTCATCCAGCTGGATAAAGCTGGTCCGCTTCATGAAATCTAGCACCGAGAGCCCCGACGCGAACCGCGCGCGGCGGCCGGTGGGCAGCACATGATTGGGTCCGGCAACATAGTCGCCGACCGCTTCGGGGGTCATCCGGCCCAGGAACACGGACCCGGCATGGCGGATCGAATGGAGCAGCGGTTCCGGGTTTTCGACTGCTAGCTGGACGTGTTCGGCGGCCAGTGCATTGGCGAGCGCCGGGGCTTCATCCAGATGCGCCACCTCGATGATCACGCCGTGGCCATTCCAGCTTTCGCTGGCTACCCGCGCGCTGGGGAGCATTGCCAGCTCGACCCCGATCCGGTCTGCTACCGTATCGGCGAACAGTGCGTCGTCAGTAATCAGGATCGACTGCGCTGCGGGATCATGCTCGGCCTGGCTCAGCAGGTCGGCAGCGGTCCAGTCGGGATCATTCTGGCCATCGGCGATCACCAGGATTTCGCTAGGCCCTGCGACCATATCGATGCCCACCACGCCGAACAACTGGCGTTTGGCTTCGGCGACCCAGGCGTTCCCCGGGCCGGTGATGACATCGACCGGCTTGATCCGGTTCGTCCCATAGGCCAGCGCCGCGACGGCTTGCGCCCCGCCAATCCGCCACAGCTCGTCCACTCCGGCCAGATGGGCTGCGGCGAGAACCAGCGGATTGACAAGACCCTTGGGGCAGGGCGTAACCACGACCAGTCGCTCTACCCCTGCAACCTTGGCGGGGATCGCATTCATCAGCAGCGACGAGGGATAAGCAGCGCGCCCGCCCGGAACATAAAGCCCGGCAGCATCAACCGCCCGCCAGATCGCTCCCATTCGCACGCCGACCGCATCGGTATCGTCGCGGTTTGCGGGGCGTTGAGCTTCATGGAAGGCCCGGATTCGCTGGGCCGCCAGTTCAAGCGCAGCACGAAGATCGGGCTTCAGATCATCAAAGGCTTCGCGGCAGGTTTCCGCCGAAATGCGCCAGTCAGCGTCAGCGGCAAGCGAATGGCCGTCAAACCTAGCGGTGAGTTCAACCAGGGCATCGTCGCCGCGGGCGCGAACATCGTCCAGAATGATCTTCACATCGCGCGCAACTTCGCCATTGCTCTCGCGCCGGTCACTGACCAGGCGGCGGAAGGCGGTCTCGAATCCGGCATCGCTTGAATTGAGCCGCAGCATCAAGCTGCTTTCAGTTCGGCGACCAGCGCTCGGAATGCCTCGACCAGGCGGCCAACCCGATCATCGGTTTTGAGCGCGGCGCGGTTGACGATCAGCCGTG
>JBKJTN010000021.1:0-18570 GCA_046590275.1 Novosphingobium sp. | reverse complement strand
CGGTGACAATCTCATTGCCCAGCGAAACGCGCTCGCGAACGACTGCCGGGTGCAGGACCGGCTTTGCAGTGGTGCTCAGCTTGACATCGTTACGCACCACAGCAAAGCCGGTCCTGCACCCGGCAGTCGTTCGCGAGCGCGTTTCGCTGGGCAATGAGATTGTCACCGGCGCTGCCAGCATGACGCAGCTGTTGTTGCTCGATCAGACCAGCTTCACTGTCGGCGCGAAGGCGCGGGTCCGGATCGACCGGTTTGTCTATGATCCCAGCCAGCGGGCCAGCTCAGTGGCGGCAACAGTCGCCAAGGGCGCGTTCCGGTTCATGTCGAGCCCGTCTCTCCACGCCCGACCCGGCCAGTCTGCGATCCGCACCCCGGTCGCCTCGATCGGCATTCGAGGAACGATTGTGGAAGGCGTTGTCGGCAAAGATGCGATCGGCATTGCGCGGCGGGAAACGGCAATAACCGGGGCTTTTAACGCTGATGAGGAAACTGCGACACTGGTCGTACTGCGCGGGCCTGGGCGGAATGCCCAGGGTCAGACGGTGCAGGGCGCGATCGATGTGTCAGCCAATGGTTTGACAATTCCGCTCGAAGAAGGCGGTCTTGCGGTCTTCATCCCGGGCCCCAACCAGTCGCCGATCGGGCCGTTTCGGATTTCTTCGGCTGGGCTTGCGAAGCTGCATGAAATGCTCCGGGTGCCGCCATTGCGCGGCGACAAGCCGCTGCGAGTTCCGGGCCCTGTCACCGACCGGCAACTCGAGCTGCCCGATTTAGGGCGTCAGAATGGGCAAGATGGCCCGACGGGAACTCCGTAACCATGCGATTGGCCATTAGCAGAATAAAATGGCTCCCCGAGTAGGATTCGAACCTACGACCAAGTGATTAACAGTCACCTACTCTACCGCTGAGCTATCGGGGAGCGGCCCGGTCTCCCGAGCATGCCCAGTCTCCCGGGCAGGGGTGCGCCTATACCAGCGCCGGGTGATTTGGCAAGTGGCGGCGCGGCTTTTTTAAACCTGGAACTGTTCGGCGAAGATGCGTTCTTCCAGACTTTGCCCCGGATCGAACAGCAAGGTCAGCTGCTGTTCCCGCGCAACGGCGATTTTGACAGCCAGAATATCGCGCAATTCCTTCTGGTCGGCGACGGCGGCGACCGGACGCTTTTCGGGATCGAGCACGCGAAACTCGATCTCGTAGTGCTCGGGCAGGATCGCCCCGCGCCAACGCCGCGGACGGAACGGACTGATCGGGGTCAGCGCAAGCATCGCCGAGCCAAGCGGGAGGATCGGACCATTGGCGGAGAGGTTATAGGCGGTCGAACCCGCCGGCGTTGCCACCAATACGCCGTCGCAGTAAAGCTCAGGAATGCGGACCTTGCCGTTGACCGCGACTTCCAGCTTGGCAGTTTGCCGTGTTTCGCGCAGCAGCGAGACTTCATTGATTGCCCAGAAGGTCTGCTCATTTCCGCTGCCGGTCGTCGCCGTCATCGCCAGCGGCGCGACAGCAATCGACTTGGCCCGGGCCACCCGCTCGGCAATCGAGCGGCCACTTTTTTGCTTGTTCATCAAGAAGCCGACCGTGCCCAGATTAAGGCCATAGGCCGGGACGACGCGGCCAGCATCTAGCATCTGGTGTAGAGTTTGGAGCATGAAACCATCGCCGCCGAGCACCACTACCACCTCGGCTTCCTCAAGCGGGCAGAACGATTGGCTGGCGCGCAGCGCGGCTGCGGCCTCTTCGGCACGGGGCGTCGGCGAGACGAGCAGGGCAAGGCGGGTGTGATTGGCCATAGTTCTGAGCGCGCTCAATATGGTGCGCCGCGCTGCTTGGCAATGAATTGGAAGGAGCTTTGCGTTATGGCTGCGACAATGAGTGCTGTGCCTCCCGAGGATAATTCTGACGACTATGGCGCGAAGCGCGATGCAGTGACCGGCTTGCCCGGGCGCGAAGCGGCTCGGATCCGGCTCGGTGCATGGCTCACGGCCGAAATTCCCGCCCATGCGTTGTTGATCGGTTTGCGGCGGTTTGATGCGGTTAATCTGGCCTATGGTGCCGCTGCAGGAGATGCTGCGCTCGCCGAAGTCGCCGCTCGGCTCAAGCATTTTGCTGCCAATGAACTCGATGGCCCCTGGCTTGCTGCGCGCAGCGGCGGCGGCCAATTCCTGTTGATCGCCAGCGAGGCCTGCAGCCGTGAACGCTGGCAACTGCTGGCAGGACAGCTGGTTGTGGCCATCGCGCGGCCGATAGCAGCATCGGGCGGCACGCTGCGCTTGTCTCCGCGCGCCGCTCTGCTGCGCGCCTTGTCGGCCGAAAACGCGGATTCGGTGCTCGATAGACTGGCGCAGACGCTTGCCAGCCTGATGGATCAGCCGAGCCGGCGTTTGCTGTGGGCCGATGGTGAAGCGACCCGTCTGGGCCGAAGCGCTGCCCAGCTCGAAGCCGATTTGCTTGGCGCGATTGACCGTGACGAGATCGAGATTCTCTATCAGCCGCAATTCGCCTGCGCCGATGACCGGCTGAGCGGGGCGGAAGCCCTGGCCCGCTGGAACCACCCGTCGCTGGGCCGAATCGGTGCCGCCGCGCTGTTCACTATCGCCGAGCGAACCGATCACGTTGCCCAGCTTTCCCGGCATATTGCACAGGCTGCGCTGGCCGGGGCGGCTGGCTGGCCGGACGACTTGCGGCTTTCGCTTAATGTGACCCCCAATGATCTCGCGATTTCGGATTATGCTGGGGAATTGGCGGCGCTGGTATCGGCCAGCGGCTTTCCGGCCAGACGGTTGACGCTCGAAGTCACCGAACAGGTCCTGCTGTCCGATATCCAGCAGGCTGCGCAGACATTGCGGGCGCTGGCCGGGCAGGGGGTGCGGATCGCGCTGGACGATTTCGGTGCGGGGTTTTGCAACTTTCGCTACCTCAAACTGCTGCCGCTCGATTACCTCAAGCTCGATCGCAGCATGATCGACGGCGTGGCTGGCGATCCGCGCGATCTGGCTGTGCTGCGGGCGATCATTGCGATGGCCGGCGCGCTCGATCTGCAAGTCATCGCCGAGGGCATCGAGAGCGATGCCCAGCGCGAACTGGTTGCCGGTGAGGGCTGCGCCTTCTACCAGGGCTTCCTGCGCGCCCAGCCACTCAGCGCGGACGAGTTCGCGGCGCTCGCTGGCAGGGTTTAGTCGATTAAGACAGCCGCGCGGTAAACCATTGCGTATTTTAACTCTCCTTACCCCAAACGGACAAAGGCCGCTCTGCCCGAAACGCCTTTCCGGATACAGACTCGCAGGCTCGGATGACAGGTCCGGTTGATGCCCGAAAATGGCTTTAATCGCGAGCGGCAGCGAGACAAAATTCGACCCTTCAAGGGCTTAGTGACCAGGTGATCTGGCACAGAAACCCTCGGCTGCATTTGCGAGCGAGCTAAGCTACGACCAGCGTCTGTGTGGCTCTCCGCTCAGGGGCGTCCAAAAGTCCTGTTCATTACCAATAAGGCTTAATCCGTTTGCCAGAGTTGTTCACCGTGATTGATCCTGCGAAATTAAACGTTCGCGCGGAGCCGAAATCCGCCAATTCGACATTCTGAATTGGGAGTTTATCATGGGAAACCTACCTCAATCTGGCGGCACGACACAGTCGTTCAGCAATACTCCGCAGGCCAAGGATGATTGGTTCAGCTTCACTGAAGATGCGCTGATGAACGACAGCCTGCTCTACAACCAGGCAACCAAGACACTGACGCTGGATGTCATGTCGAACGACCTTGCCGGCGGGGCAAAGAGCCTGTTCTCGGTTGACGACGGATATGGCAACCAGATCAATGATCTGGCCACTACCGACCTGTTGACGAACTCCAACTTCAGCGCCTGGCAGTCGACCGCCAACGGCAACTGGATCCGGATTTTCAACGGAAAGATCGAATATCGGCTGTCGGACGGTCATGGCGGTACCCGCGACATCAATGCGCTCACGGCTGGCGAAGTCCTTGCCGATTCATTTACCTACGCGATCAAGATGGGCAACAGCGGCACGCTCAGCTGGGCAACTGTCCACATTACGCTGACTGGCTCCAACGATGGCGCAACGATCACCGGCACGGCGACTGGCAACGTCATCGAAGCGGGCGGGCTTGCCAACGCCGATCCGGGCACCCCCAACGCCAGCGGCACGTTGACGGTAACGGACCCAGATTCCGGTCAGTCCGGCTTCCAGACCCCTGCGCCTGCGAGCCTTCAAGGCACCTACGGCACGTTCACATTTAATGTGGCGACGGGGCAGTGGACCTATGCCATCGACAACAGCAGAACGGCGACGCAGGCCTTGAATCAGGGGCAGAATGTCAGCGACAGCCTGACGGTTACCTCGACTGACGGCTCGGCAAGTCAGGCAATCGTCGTCCAGGTTACCGGCTCGAACGATGTCGCGACAATCACCGGGACGGCAACCGGTGCCGTCATCGAAGCAGGCTTCCTTGCCCATCCGGAAGGCGGTGCTCCTTCGGGCTTCATTTCAGGTGTGCCGACCGCGAGCGGCGCATTGACGGTAAGCGACGTCGATGCAGGCCAAGCGGTTTTCCAGTCTCCGGTTAGCCTCAATGGCCTTTACGGCAAGTTCACTTTCAACGCGGCTACTGGCCAATGGACCTACGCGCTCGACAACAGCCGCGCAGCGACGCAGGCATTGGTCAATGGCCAGCACGTGACTGACACGCTGACGGTAAAGTCGCTCGACGGCACGGCAACCCAAGTTATCTCTATCGACGTTACCGGCACCAACGACGCATCCGCGATCAGCGGCGACATCAAGTCTACCATCTACGAAGATGGCGTGCCGAACAGCATTTCCGGTGACCTCAATTCGATCGATCCGGACGGTCCAAACGACAGCTGGGTTGCGGTTCTGGCACCAACCACAACTTTCCGCGGTTATGCCACCTTCACGATCGATGCCACCGGCCACTGGACCTATACGCTCGACAACTCAAACCCGACGATCAACGCCCTCAATGACGGCAGAGCAACGGGCGACCGGTTCGATGTGCAGACGATCGACGGGACGCCGATGACTGTCCAGATCACGATCATTGGCCATACAGACATCACCGCGTTGATTTTGCCCAACGCATACAACTCATCGGCTGATCCGAACGATTATGACAATCTTGGCACCGATAGCATCGCTCCCATCAATGGCGGTGACGGTAACCAGACCATCTATGGCGGTGCTGGCGGCGACACCATCAGCGGCGGCAACGGAGATGACACGATCTACGGCGGCTCTGGCAACGACACCATCAACGGTAACGCCAACAACGATACCATCTATGGCGGCAGCGGCGCAGACAAGATCCAGGGCTCCAATGACAATGACACGATCATCGGTGGATACGGTGCTGACATTGTTAGCGGCGGAGGCGGTGCCGACACCTTCCAATACCTCTCGGCGAGAGACACAAATGACACCATTTCCGACTTCTCGCACGCGGATGATGCCTTCGATTTCTCGCAGTTCGACGCCGACGGGGCCGTGGCGGGGATGCAGACGCTCGACTATGGCGGGACCACCGCAACCGCGCATGGCGTCTGGTATCAGACGCTGAGCGGGGTCACCACGGTCTATGCCGACACCGACGGCAACCTTGCGACAGCGGAATTCATGGTAATGTTGTCAAACGGTTCCTCGCTGGATTCGACCGACTTCCTCGGAGTCAACAATCCCGGCGGCCTGCCGTAAGGCCCGGCTGCTCCCAATCCCGGGGACAGCAATTGCTTGTCCCCGGGCGGCTGATTGACACATTTCAGACACATTTGATGGCTCGAAGCTTGCCTATTGGGTCCGGCGCGCCGATATGCTGACAATGCACCCTGACAATTCCCATACCCCTGCTCCGCTTGACCGGATTCAGCAAAACATGCTTGCAGCCGGCGAACGGCGGTTGCTCAACTGGCTCTGCGCGCGGATGCCATCTTGGGTGACTCCGGATAAACTTACCGGCTTTGGCGTGCTGGGGGCGCTGATCGTCTTTTTGGGCTACGCGCTCAGCGGCTATCAGATGAACTATCTATGGCTCACGATAGTCGGCTACGCGATGCAATGGTTCGGGGATTCGATGGACGGCAGCCTCGCCCGCTGGCGCAAGGTTGAGCGGCCCAAATACGGCTATTTCATCGATCACAGCGTCGATGGGCTGGTGATCTTCCTGATCCTTGGCGGGATGGGGCTCAGTCCCTATGTCCGGCTCGATGTGGCGCTGCTGGCCTTGACCGGATATCTGCTGCTCTCGATCCATGCTTACCTTTCGGCCCGGGTGCTGGGCGAGCTCAAGCTCTCCTACCTGTTCGGCGGACCGACCGAGCTGCGCTTCGTGCTGATCGGTCTGACGCTCTCGATGATGTGGCTGGGCGCGGGGCCGGGCTGGTTTGCGCCCTACTCCGGGTTCGATCTGTTCGTTGGCGCAGTCGCCGCGCTGCTGATCGGGTTGTTCATCAAGCAGACGCTGGTCACCGGGCGGCGGCTCGACCTGATGGAGCGGCCGCGGGATCGGTAGGCGAGGGAGAACCAGACTTGCGGTATAAGCGAGCTTGCCGGTCCACGCCTGGTGGCCTCACAACTTTGCATCCGGGTGCCAGTAACGCCACCTTATTGGTTGGTGCCAACAAGAAGCTTCCCTGATCAAGTCCGGGGACACACTTATTTCGCTGCTTTGCGCGCTATCACGCTCAGGCCCTTGGTCAGCTGGAACAACCCGTTGAGCCGTGCTGCCGGATCACCCCAGGCACGCGTCACGGCTAGCTTGTTATCCGGGCGCAGTTTGATGGTGCCTTGCAGCCGCTCGGCATAGGCGATCAGGCCGAGCGGATCGGGGAATGTATCCTTGTGGAAGTGGACCAGCGTTCCCTTCGCGCCGACGTCGATCTTCGAAATATTGGCGAGGATCGCTTGACGCTTGATCTCGATCAGCTTGATCAGATTGGCGGTTGGCTGCGGCAGGGGTCCGAAGCGGTCGATCATTTCGGCCGAGAGCGATTCAATATCGGCCTGATCCTCGGCATCGTTGAGGCGGCGATAGAGTGCCATCCGCACGGTCAGGTCTGGCACGTAGCTCTCTGGGATCATGATCGGCGCATCGACGGTGATCTGCGGGCTGAGCGAGTGGCGTTCCTTGGCCAGCCCCATCTCGCCCGCCTTGGCTGCCAGGATCGCGTCTTCCAGCATCGATTGGTACAGCTCGAACCCAACCTCGCGGATATGGCCGGATTGCTCGTCGCCCAGCAGATTGCCCGCGCCGCGAATGTCCAGATCGTGGCTGGCAAGCTGGAAACCCGCGCCCAGCGAGTCAAGGTCGCCCAATACTTTCAGACGTTTCTCAGCCACTTCTGACAATTGCTGATCGGCCGGCGTGGTAAGGTAGGCATAAGCGCGCAGCTTGGCGCGGCCGACCCGGCCGCGCAGCTGGTATAGTTGGGCCAGGCCAAAGCGATCGGCGCGGTGGATTATGATAGTATTGGCGGATGGAATATCGAGGCCGCTTTCGACGATCGTGGTGGAGAGCAGCACCTCATACTTCTTCTCATAGAAGCTGCTCATCCGCTCTTCGACTTCGGTAGGGCTCATCTGGCCGTGGGCGCTGACGAAGCGCACTTCGGGCACGGTGTTCCTCAGCCATTCCTCGACATCGGCCATATCGGCAATCCGCGGCACAACAATGAAGCTCTGCCCGCCGCGATGATGCTCGCGCAGCAAAGCCTCGCGCATCACCATGTCGTCCCATTCCATCACATAGGTCCGTACCGCGAGCCGGTCGACCGGCGGGGTCTGGGTGGTGGAAAGCTCGCGCAGGCCCGACATCGCCATCTGCAGCGTGCGCGGGATCGGCGTGGCAGTGAGTGTGAGGATATGGACGTTGGCGCGCAGCTGTTTCAGCGCCTCCTTGTGGTTGACCCCGAAGCGCTGCTCCTCATCGACGATGACCAGGCCGAGCCGCTTGAACTTGACCGATTTGGAGAGGATCGCATGGGTGCCGATCACGATATCGACGGTTCCATCGGTCAGCCGATTACGGGTGGAATTGGCTTCCTTGGCGGTGACCAGCCGCGAAAGCCGCCCGATGTTGATCGGGAAACCAGCGAACCGCTCGACGAAATTGCTGAAATGCTGACGGGCCAGCAGCGTGGTCGGTGCGACAATCGCTACCTGCTGCCCGGCCATTGCCGCAACGAAGGCCGCGCGCAGGGCGACCTCGGTCTTGCCGAAGCCGACATCGCCGCAAACCAGCCGGTCCATCGGGCGGCCGGCGGCCAGATCTTCCAGCACCTCCTCGATTGCGCGTTCCTGATCCTCGGTCTCGTCCCACGGGAACCGGTCAACGAACTGATCGTAACTCGCGCTCTCCGCCTCGATCACCGTGGCCTGACGAAGCGCGCGCAAGGCTGCGGTCTTGAGCAGTTCGTGCGCGATGGCGCGGATGCGTTCCTTGAGGCGGCTCTTGCGCTTTTGCCAGCCTTCGCCGCCCAGCCGGTCCAGCCCGACCATTTCGCTATCGCTGCCGTAGCGGCTGAGGACGTCGATATTTTCAACAGGGATGTACAGCTTGTCGCCGCCGGCATAGCTCAGCATCACGCAATCGTGCGGGCTGTTGCCGACCGGGATCGATTGCAGCCCCTCATAGCGGCCGATCCCGTGATCCATATGGACCACCAGATCGCCCGGGCCGAGCGCAGAGAGTTCGGCAAGGAAGGCATCGGCGCTCTTGCGGCGCTTTTTTCGGCGGACCAGCCGGTCGCCCAGAATGTCCTGCTCGGTCAGCAGCTCCAGATTATCATTGGCAAACCCGGCTTCCAGCGGCAGGACCAAAGCAACCGGTACGCCCTTTGCGGCCAGCCCCAGCGCTTCCTGCCAATTCTCCGCCATGATCGGCGCAGGTTTTATTGCCTCGCCCAGAATTGCCGCAATCCGGGCGCGGCTTCCGGTGGAATAGGCGGCAATGATCGCTTTCTTGCCGCGCTTGGCCGCGCCGGTGAGGTATTTGGCGGCGGCTTCATAGACATTATCGCCGCGCGCACGCTCGGGCGCGAAATCGCGGCCCGAGGTGAAGCCAAAATCGAGCACGCTGGCGCTTTCCGGCTGGGCGAAAATATCGGCGCGGTGGATCAGGCGTGATTTGAAGGCTTCGTCCAGATCGCCGCGCGCCAGATAAAGTGCGGCAGGCTCAAGCGGGCGGTAGCTTCCCGCCGCTTTTCCAGAAGTATCACTGCGGGCGGCGTGGTAATCGGCAATATCGCCTAGCCGCTCATCCGCTGCGCCAAGTGCCGCGCTGTCGATTACCAGAACATCATCGGCTGAGAAATGATCGAACAACGGCACAAGCCGCTCCTCGAACAAGGGCAGCCAATGCTCGAGCCCCGCCAGTCGCCGCCCGTCGCTGACCGCCTGATAAAGCGGATCGGCGGTGGCATTGGCGCCGAACAATTCGCGATAACGGGTGCGGAAACGTTTGACCGATTCCTCGTCGAGCAGGGCTTCACTGGCCGGGAGCAGCAGGTGCTGATCCACCACCCCGGTCGAGCGCTGGCTGTTTGGGTCGAACAGCCGCAGCGTTTCCAGCTCGTCACCGAAGAAATCGAGCCTGAGACCGCTCTCCAGCCCTGAGGGGAAGATATCGAAGATCGAGCCGCGCACCGCGTATTCGCCGGCATCGACCACTGTATCGGTGCGCGAATAGCCCTGCCGCTGGAGCAGGGCGATCAGGCTGTCGCGGGAGATCTCCATGCCCGGCTTGAGCAGCCGGACCGATTCGCGGACCCGAAACGGGGTCTGGACCCGCTGGAGCAGGGCATTGATCGTGGTGACCAGCAGCTGCGGCCCGGCAGGCGCGGCTTGCAGCCGGTGCAGCGCCGAGAGCCGCCGCGCGCTGACTGACAAGGCCGGGCTGGCGCGGTCATAGGGCAGACAGTCCCACGCGGGCAGCTCGATTACTTCCAGTTCGGGCGCGAAGTAGAAGGCGGTTTCGCTGATGCTGCGCATCGCCGCTTCGTCGGCAGCGATGAACACCGCGCGCGACTTTGTCGCGCGCGCCAGATCGGCCAGCACCAGCGGCTGCGCGCCGCGAGCCAGCGAAGCTAGGGTGAGCGGCGTCTTGGCGGCAAGGATGCGAGACAGATCGGCCATAGCTGGTGGGTGCGGCTCTAAGCCGTCAACGCCGGATTTCAACGTAATCGAGCTTTTGCATCAACGCCATTGGCGCGCCGGCAAATTCAGGCGGAACCTCCTGAGTGCCCAGCGCCCAGGCCATGATGTCCACGTCGTCTTCTTCGATCAGCGCCTCGAACCAGACGATTGCAGCCTCGTCCCAACCGGCGTGATAGCGATCGAAGTAGCCGCCGATCATGTAATCGGCCTCGCGCGTGCCGCGATGCCATGCGCGGAACTGGATGCGGCGCAGTCTATCGGCGGCGGGGCGTTCGGGTGCAGTCATGCCGCGCGCGGTAGGGGAGGGCGCCGACCGAGACAAGCCCTGCACGACAGCCCTCGCCGCATCGTGGCGAGGGCTGTCAGCTGCAACCTATTTGCTACGCAACGCGGCGATAATCTCCGCGCCTTGCTTGCCGGTCAGGTCCTTGTCCAGTTCGCCCAGCAGCTTCTGCTTCAACTGGCCGTGATAATGGCGGCGCATTTCGCCGAGCGTCCGGGGCGATGCAATCACTACCAGATTGTCCAGCTTGTGGCTCAAAACCTGCTGGTTAAGCCACTGCGTTGCGGCGATTGCGTGCACATCCTCAGCTACTTGCCGGTCGCCGTGGTTGCCCGGGACCGAATGGTGCGAGGCCCCGCTGTGGTTGCTGACGTTAAGCTTGGGGCTGGTTTCAGCGACCAGTTCTGGCTCACCTTCATTGCCCGCGTTTCGGAGCAATTCGAATTTGTCGCCATCAACCAGCGCGACAACGGTTCCATGGGGCAACAACATTTCTTTCTCCTGCAAACACCTTCGGATACTGAAGGCTACAACTGCCAGCGGAGCACTTCGGGGCCACACTCGTCCATGCGCTGTATCAATTTTGGCGAATTTGCCGCGCGACCGGGTTAAGAGCACTGCCAATGCGTCCTGATCGGCTCAATTCCCTGTTCGTTTCTGCTGACAGCCTGAAGGGCGTCGGCCCGGGCCTCGCGCGCCCGCTGGAGAAACTGGGGCTTACCCGGGTGCGCGACTTCATCTATCACTTGCCCGACCGATTTGTGCAGCGCCGCGCGGTGGGCAATCTGGACGAGGCGAGCGTGGGGGAGAATGTCGTCGTCCAACTGACCCCGATCGAATACCGCAGCTCGCCGGGGCGTGGACCGTTCCGGGTGCTGGCGAGCGATGCCATCGGCAATATCTGTGCGCTCACTTACTTCGGTCGAAATTCGGGCTGGGCCAAGAAATCGCTGCCGCTGGGCGAGACGCGTTGGATCGCAGGAAGGCTCGACCAGTTCGGGCAGACCTTGCAGATCGTCCATCCCGATCATATCGCCGAAGAAGGCGGGGCTGCACTGGGAACGCTGTGTGAGCCGGTCTATCCGCTGTCCGACGGGCTGACCCAAGGGCGCACCGCCGCGCTGGTCCAGCAGGCTCTGGGATCGGTGGCTGAACTGCCCGAATGGGTCGAGCCGTCACTGATGGCCAAGATGCAATGGCCGACCTGGCAAGACGCGTTGAAGCTGGCGCACAAAGGTGAGCATCCCGGCGCCCGCGACCGGCTTGCCTATGATGAGTTGCTCGCCAACAGTCTGGCGCTGATGCTGGTCCGCGATGCCAATCGCGCGCGGGTAGGTACGCCATTGGCGGGCGACGGCAGTTTGCGGGCGAGGCTGACGCTGCCCTTCGCTCTGACTGGGGCACAGCAGCGCTCTATTGCCGAGATCGAAGGCGACATGGCCCAGGGCGCGCCGATGCTGCGGCTGCTGCAGGGCGATGTCGGCTCGGGCAAGACGGTGGTAGCGCTGGAGGCGATGCTGATCGCGGTGGAGGCCGGGACACAGGCCGCGCTGCTCGCGCCGACCGAAATCCTTGCCCGGCAGCACCATGCTACCCTTACCCGGATGCTGGCCGGGACAGGAGTGACGATCACGCTGTTGACGGGGCGCGACAAGGGTCGTGCGCGCGAATCGATCTTGATGGGGCTGCTCGATGGCAGCATCGACATCTGCATCGGCACCCATGCGATTTTTCAGGAAGCGGTGGCCTACAAGCAGCTCGCGCTGGTGGTGATCGACGAGCAGCACCGTTTTGGTGTCGGCCAGCGCCTGATGTTGACCCAAAAGGGCAAGCGCACCCCGCATTGTCTCGCAATGACCGCGACCCCGATTCCGCGCACGCTGACACTGGCCCAATATGGCGAGATGGACGTCAGCCGGCTGGACGAAATGCCGCCCGGGCGGCAGGCAATCGATACGCGGGTGGTGGCACTGGAACGGATCGACGATGTAGTTGGCGGGCTGGAACGGCATCTTGCCGGCGGCGGGCAGGCCTATTGGGTTTGCCCGATGGTCCGTGAGAGCGAGACGGATGATATTGCCGCCGCCGAAGCGCGGTTTGTGGCGCTGAAAGAGCGATTTGGTGATACCGTGGCGCTGGTCCACGGCCAGCTCCGGCCCGAGATCAAGGACGCCGCAATGGAACGGTTTGCAAGCGGCGCAGCCCAATTGCTGGTGGCGACCACCGTGATCGAGGTTGGTGTAGATGTGCCGAATGCCACGCTGATGGTGATCGAACAGGCGGAGCGGTTTGGCCTGGCCCAACTCCACCAGCTGCGCGGGCGCGTGGGCCGGGGCGAGGGCAAATCGGTCTGCCTGCTGCTACGCGGGCTGGTCATGTCGGAAACCGCGCGCGAGCGGCTGGCCTTGATGCGCGAAACGCAGGACGGCTTTGTGCTGGCAGAGGAAGATTTGCGACTGCGCGGCGGGGGTGAGCTGCTCGGCACGAGGCAATCGGGCGACACGCCATTCCGGGTTGCCAGTTTGGAGCAGATCAGCCGGCTGCTGCCGCTCGCCCATGACGATGCACGGTTATTGATCGGCCGAGATGGCGGCTTGGAGTCTCGGCGAGGTGAAGCGGCGCGCTTGCTGCTCTATCTGTTCGAACGCGACTGGGGCGTGCAGCTGCTGCGCGGTGGGTAGGGCTACGAAGCCGGGCTGAGCGGAGGGACCTGACCGCAGGTTCCACTCCGCTCTTGCACCTTAAGCTGCAGGCTGGTGCAGTGCAGTCAACTCTGCTTCAGGCAGGCCGGAAGCTTTGGCCTGTTCCATCAGCTGATCCTTGCGCGCAGCCATCACGTCGCCGAGGGCTTCAAGATCCACATCGGTCGCGCGGGCGAGCGCGAACAAGCCCTTGGCAGGCTCTTCTTCTTCCTTCACGTGATGCGTGATTTCTTCGGAGAGCACTTTGACCTTGGCTTCGAAAAACTGGTCCTTTGGGCCGGCCGCCAGAATATCGTTGATCATGATCTTGGCGGCATCGTGTTCGACGTAGGCTTCACTAAGATCGGCCTGTTCGATTTTTCCGGCCAGCGCCGGATAAAACAGCTCTTCTTCAATGGCTGTGTGAATCTTGAGCTCGGTGCAGATCTTATCCGCAATGGCGCCTTTTTTTCCGCCCTTGGCCGATTCAAACTCCTCGAACAGCTTGGCCACTTTGCGGTGATCGGCTTTAAGTAGCGCGATTGCGTCAGTGTATTGGGTTGCGGACATCGCATTCTCCTGTGATGCTGGGTTTGGCGTTCAAGGTGAATGGCAAACTCGCATCGCGCAGAGATGTTCCACCGATCCGATCGGCTAATCGGACGACACTTTCAGGCTGGCGATAGTTGAGCTTTCCGGGCGCACGGACGTCGAGCCAGATCCGGGGAAAAGCCCTGGAGCCATCTTTAAACATGAGCGAAAATTGGTCGGGGAAAGAGGATTCGAACCTCCGGCCCCTGCCTCCCGAAGACAGTGCTCTACCAGGCTGAGCTATTCCCCGACCGATGCTGACCACCCGAAGGTAGCCAAGGCAGGAGCGGGCGTATAGTCAGCGACGTGCGGGGTGGCAAGCGGGCATTCGCATGTTTAGGGTGTGCATATGGCCACCAATGCTAGCTCTCCCGATTCTCTCAGCCAACCGCATTGGGAGTGGCAGTACCTAGATCTGATGCGGCGGATCTGGGAGCAGGGCGACGAGCGGGTGGACCGAACCGGGATTGGCACCCGTTCGCTGTTCGGTGCAGAAATGCGGTTCGATCTATCGGGTAGCCAGATGCCGCTGCTTTCGACCAAGCGGGTCTTCTGGAAAACTGCGACCCGCGAGATGCTGTGGTTCCTGACCGGTGACACCAATATTCGCGAGCTATGCGCGCAGGGCGTGCAGATCTGGACTGACTGGCCGCTCGAGCGCTACCGCCGCGAAACCGGCAAGACGATCACCCGTGAGGAGTTTTCCGCCCGGATCGTCGCGGATCGGGCGTTTGCCGCCCGGTGGGGCGATCTTGGCCCGGTCTATGGCAAGCAATGGACCGACTGGCCGGTTTACGAGCCTGCCAACGGGCCAGGGCTCAACGGCCTTTACCGCCGCCGCGAACAGGGCGTGAACCAGGTCTCAGAAGTGGTCCGCAGCCTGCAAGAAAATCCCGGCAGCCGCCGCCATATCATCGAGGGCTGGAACGTTGCCGAGCTGGACGCAATGGCGCTGCCGCCGTGTCACAAGACCTATCAGTTCCATGTCAGTGGCCAGGGGGCGGACCGTCGGCTCAATGGCCTGCTCTATCAGCGCAGTTGCGATCTGGGGCTGGGCTTTGCCTTCAATGTTTGGAGCGCGGCGCTGCTGATCCGGATGCTCGCGCAGCAGACCGGGCTGGAGCCGGGCGAGCTGATCTGGATGGGGGGTGATGTGCACCTATATCTCAACCATGCAGCACTAGTGGAGGAACAGCTCAGCCGGGTGCCGTCGGGACAGGCGCGGATGGCAATAGTTCGTCAGCCGGATAGCATTTTCGATTACCGGATCGAGGATTTCGAAGTGAGTGATTATGCCCCCCAAGCGCATATCGCGGCACCGGTCGCTGTCTAGTTGACGGAGTAACGACTTTGAAATAATATATCGTCTACGTATAACATTGCTTCTTACCAGTGGAAGCGGGAGAGCGCAGCATGGCCGATCGGCCTGACCCTACCCAGCCAGCCCGCGGCAATCTGCCGCCGCTGTCGCTCCATGTGCCCGAGCCCAGGTTTCGCCCGGGCGACATTGTTGATTATTCGCATTTGCCGATCCCGCGAGCCGGGGCGCAAGCACGCCCGGACGAAGCTTGTGCCGCGTCCGAGACCAATCCGCTCTGTATTGATATGATCCGCGTTTTGGACGAGGATCACCGCGCGGTCGGCCCGTGGGATCCGCGGCTCGATCCCGATACGCTGCGGCGGATGCTGCGGACCATGGCGCTTACCCGCGCGTTCGATGATCGGATGTATCGCGGCCAGCGGCAGGGCAAGACCAGCTTCTACATGAAGTGCACCGGCGAAGAGGCCACCTCGGTCGCCTCGGCCTATGCGCTGGCAAGCGATGACATGGTGTTCCCCAGCTATCGCCAGCAAGGCATCTTGATCGCGCGCGGCTATGCGCTGACCGAGATGGTCAACCAGATCTATTCGAACCGTGCAGACAAGCTCAAGGGCCGCCAGCTGCCGATCATGTACTCCAGCCGCGAGCACAATTTCTTCACAATCAGCGGCAATCTGGCGACCCAGCTGCCGCAAGCGGTAGGTTGGGCGATGGCTTCTGCCTCCAAGGGCGACACAAGGATCGCCACCGCATGGGTGGGAGAAGGCTCGTCAGCCGAGGGCGATTTCCACGCCGCGATGATGTTCGCCACGGTATATAACGCTCCGGTGATCATCAACCTGGTCAACAACCAATGGGCAATCTCGAGCTTTTCGGGCTTTGCCGGGGCTGAGCGGACGACGTTTGCAGCGCGCGCGATCGGTTATGGCATGGCGGGCCTCAGGGTGGACGGGAATGATGCGCTGGCGGTTTATGCTGCGGCGCGCTGGGCCGCGAACCGCGCGCGGGCCAACATGGGTCCAACCCTGATCGAGCATTTTACCTACCGCGCCGAAGGGCATTCAACTTCGGACGACCCGACCCAGTACCGCTCAGCGCAGGAGCGTGAGGAATGGCCGCTGGGCGATCCGGTAATGCGGCTCAAACGTCACCTGATTGCGCTCGGAGAATGGTCGCTCGAGCAGCACGCGGCAATGGATCTTGAGCTGGTTGAGGAGGTGAAGCTGGCAACCAAGGAGGCCGAAAAGAACGGCATCCTCGGCCACGGCCTGCACCATCCGTTTCACACCATGTTCGAGGATGTGTTCGAAGAATTACCCTGGCACCTTGAGGAACAGGCCGACCAGGCGATCCGCGAGCGAGAGACCAAATGGCCCGGGTGGAGGGAGTCATGAGCGTGGTAGATGCTCCCATCCGCCGCCTAAACATGATCGAGGCAATCAACGATGCGCTCGACATCATGCTGGCGCGCGATCCCGATGTGATCGTGTTCGGCGAAGATGTCGGCTATTTTGGCGGGGTGTTCCGTGCCACGCATGGCCTGCAGAAAAAGCATGGCAAGACCCGCGTGCTCGATACGCCGATCAACGAATGCGGGATTATCGGCGCAGCTGTCGGGATGGGGGCTTACGGCCTGCGCCCGGTACCGGAAATCCAGTTCGCCGATTACATCTATCCAGGGCTCGATCAGCTGGTCTCCGAAGCAGCGCGGCTCCGATACCGCTCGGCCGGCGAATTCATCGCGCCGATGACGGTGCGCTCGCCGTTCGGTGGCGGAATTTTCGGTGGGCAGACCCACAGCCAGAGCCCGGAGGCGATGTTCACCCATGTTGCTGGTCTGAAAACGGTCATCCCGGCGACGCCCTATGATGCCAAGGGGCTGCTGATTGCCGCGATCGAAGACAACGATCCGGTGATGTTTTTCGAACCCAAGCGGATCTACAACGGCCCATTCAACGGCTATTATGACAAGCCGGTCGAACCCTGGGCCAAGCATGAAGGCAGCGAGGTGCCCGAAGGCTACTACAGGATCCCGCTGGGCAAGGCGCGGATCGTGCGCGAAGGCGAGGCGCTGACGGTACTGGCGTATGGCACGATGATCCATGTCGCCGAAGCGGTGCTGCGCGAAAAGGGGATCGATGCCGAAATCATCGATCTGCGCACACTGGTTCCGCTCGATATCAAAGCGATCGAGGCCTCGGTCGCCAAGACGGGCAAATGCCTGATCGTCCATGAGGCGACGCGGACGTCGGGCTTCGGCGCAGAACTTTCCGCGCTGGTCCAGGAGCGCTGCTTCTATCACCTCGAAGCCCCGATCGAGCGTGTGACCGGTTTTGACACCCCCTATCCGCACAGCCTTGAATGGGCGTATTTCCCGGGACCCGTCCGCATTGGCGAGGCGGTGGACCGGCTGATGAAGGCTTGAAATCCATGGCACGTTACACCTTCAAATTGCCCGACATCGGTGAAGGCATCGCCGAAGCGGAAATCGTTGCCTGGCACGTCAAGATTGGCGACCGGATCGAGGAAGACGACCGCGTCGCCGATATGATGACCGACAAGGCCACGGTCGAGATGGAGAGCCCGGTTTCGGGCACCGTGATCGAAGTAGCTGGCGATGTTGGCGATGTTATCGCGATCGGCTCGGCGCTGGTAGTGATCGAAATAGAGGGGGAGGCTGGGGGCGAGAGCGAGGCTAGCGCGGGTCCTTCGACAGGCTCAGCACGATCAGAGGTTGTGGTTGAGGGTGAAAAGCCTGAACCGGTCGCCACTGATACTTCCCCCGCACCCGAACTCCCTCCCGCTCAGCATGAGCCTGTCGAGCCGAAGGCGGCCGGAGGCCTAACACGCGCACAGATGCCTACCCTTCACGCCAAAGTTTTGGCTTCCCCCGCAGTTCGCCAGCGCGCCAGCGAACTCGGGATCGATCTCGCCCAGGTCAAACCGGCCGAGGATGGCCGCATTCGCCATTCGGACCTCGACGCATATCTGGCCTACAACGCTGGTGGCGGCTTCCGCCCGGCAGGTGGCAAACGCCCGGACGAGGCGATCAAGGTCATCGGCCTGCGCCGCCGGATTGCCGAAAACATGGCGGCGGCCAAGCGCAATATACCGCACTTCACCTATGTCGAGGAATGCGACGTCACCGCGCTGGAGGAAATGCGCGGCCAGCTCAATTCGGCGCGGGGCCAGAATCCCAAACTGACGATGCTGCCGCTGCTGATCACCGCGATCTGCAAGGCGCTGCCAGATTTCCCGATGATCAACGCCCGCTATGATGATGAGGCCGGGATCGTCACACGGTACGGTTCTGTGCAGCTTGGCATGGCGACTCAGACCAGTGGCGGCCTGATGGTGCCGGTGATCCGCGATGCGGAAAGCCGCAATCTGTGGCAGCTTGCCCGCGAGATTACCCGCCTTGCCGAGGCAGCTCGCAACGGCACAGCCAAGAGCGAGGAACTGTCCGGCAAGGCGGGTAATCTCGCGGGCAAGCTGCCACAGATTGCGGCTTT
>JBKJTN010000099.1:0-3920 GCA_046590275.1 Novosphingobium sp. | reverse complement strand
GACCGGCTGCTCGGTGCCAAACGAACGGTGATGTTGGGCGCGGTGTTGATGAGCGCCGGCCATTTGGCGATGTCGTTCGACGCCAGCTTCCTCATTGCACTGGCACTGCTGATCCTCGGCTCGGGTTGCCTCAAGGGCAATATCTCGGCACAGGTCGGGACGCTTTATCCGCGCGAGGCCAGCTCTTTACGCGACCGTGGCTTCGCAATCTTTTCGATCGGAATCAACATCGGCGCAGCCGCCGGGCCACTGATCGCCGGAAGCGTGGCCGCAGCTTACGGCTGGCACGCAGGGTTCGCGCTCGCTGCGGCCTTGATGCTACTGGCCTTGGTGATCTACCTTGCAGGTCAGAGGCACCTTCCCGATACCCGCCCCCTGAAAAAACAGCGCGCGGCGGCCCCCAAGCTGACCGCCGAGGAGCGCCGCCGGGTCTGGGCATTGCTGGCCTTAGTTGCGCTGACTATTCCTGCAGAAATTGCTTACCCAATGGTTTGGAGCATCGGTATCGTCTGGGTCGACCAACAGGTCAGCCTCGGCACGTCGCTCGGGACGATCCCGCCGAGTTGGTTCGGTTCCGTCGATTCAATCGGCTCAATCATAGCCGCGCCGGCATTAATTGCGCTGTGGGCTTCGCAAGCCAAAAGGCGGCGCGAACCCAACAGCGTAACCAAGATCGCCATTGGTACTGGCCTGGTTGGCGTTTCGGCTCTTGTGTTAGCGGCCAGCAACCTGACCGCCGTAGGGCCGGGATCAGTTTCTGTGGGCTGGGCGCTGACGGGCTACCTCCTCATGGGGCTCGGCTGGATGTATTATTGGCCCACCACCCTTGCCTTGATCAGTCGGGCTGCCCCGCCAGCTGTCACGTCCACCTTGATGGGCGGAGCCTTCCTTTCGCCGTTCATCGGCCATACCCTGATGGGCTGGATCGGCAGTTATTACGATCAGATGACCCCCACCGCATTCTGGATGATGGATGCGGGCATTGCGCTGGCCGGTGCTGTCCTACTCGTCGCGGTGCGCGGGCCGTTGTCAAAGGCTGTGGGCGCGGACCACGACGCAAGCTGACGTTAGCCGAAAAGGGTGCTGTCAGTCGGATGCGAACTCGTCTCCCCACGATGGAGTTCGGTCTTTGAGGTCGAGGGTTAGCTCGCGAGGGTGCTGTCAGTCCGATCGCAACTCGTCTCCAATTGGCGCAGCTGTCGCCCGATCAGCAGACCGTTAGCCCATGAGGGACTGCCACTCGACCAGTGCGGCCGAGCGGCGAAGTTTGAAGGTCTGACGGTCGACGAGATGGCGTTCGGTATTGAAATGGTTGTGAAGTGGGGCGTGGACGGAGGCGAACTTCTGCAGCGTCTTCATCCGCCGAAACCGCTGCATCGCCCGTTCTCGTCGCCTGAATGGCAAGTGTGAATTTTCGATACGATTATTGAGCCAGCGGCCCATCTCGCGTCGGTCCAGATTGCCCAGTTTACGCATGGCGGCGGGATAGTAACGCAGGCCGTCAGTGACGATCGTTTCGGCACAGCCGTGGCGCTTCAGCGACTTCTTGAGGAAGGCCAACGCCGCAGCTTTGTCCCACTTCTTCGTAACGTAGCCCTCGAGGATCTCACCCTAGTGATCAACTGCCCGCCACAGGTAATGGCGCTCGCTGCCCACCTTGACGAACACCTCGTCGAGGTGCCAGCGCCAGTGATGAAACCCGCGCATCCGGCTTGCGCGCTGCCTTCGAATATTCGCGGCGAACAGCGGCCCGAACCAGTTCCACCAGAACCGCACCGTCTCGTGGCAAATGTCGATCCCGCGTTCAAACAGCAGGTCCTCGACATTGCGCAGCGACAACGGAAACCGGACATACATCATCACCACCAGCCGGATCACCTCAGGCGAGGAGTTGAAATACCGGAACGGAGACGATGGCTTAGCTCGAGATTTGCGCGTCATCAGTCGGTGCTAGCTGCGACACGCCGCACCTGCCACATTGGTCTGACAAGACCCTCTGACAGCACCGTCGTCGTTGACGTTGGACATAATCAAATTATGTGAGTGAATTGGATTATGTCAATGAAGTCTCCGAGCCGCCGCGACGCCAATGCCGAGACGACCCGCGCACTCATCATCGCCGAGGCGCGCAAGGTCTTCGCCGAGAAGGGGTTCGCCGACGCCTGGCTGGCCGAAATCGTCACGGCGGCCAAGGTCACCACCGGCGCCGTCTATCATCATTTCGGCGACAAGAAGGGCCTCTTTCTGGCTGTGGCGGAGGCGGTGGAGACCGACATCCTGCGGTGCGTCGGTCTGGCGGCGGCCATCAAGTCCGATCCCTGGGAGCAATTGCTGGCCGCGGTCGATGCCACCCTGGAGATCTGCGCGGAGCCGGAAGTGCAGCGCATCGTCTTCCTCGACGCACCCACGGTGATTGGACCCGCCGCCTGGCGCGAGATCGAGTTGAAATATGCGTTCGGCGGGATGCGAGCGGCGTTGCAGGGGCTGATCGACGGCGGCGTGATCCGGGCGGGCTCGGCGGATGTGCTGGCCTCGATCCTGCTGGGCGCGCTGATCGAGGCGGCGCGGGCGGTGGCCCGGGCTGACGACAACGCCGCCGCCATGGCCGATGCCAGGTCAACAGTGGCGCGCTTGTTCGCGTCCCTCAGGGACGCTTGACTCGGTACTGGGTTTGACATAATCGAATTATCTCGGGCTCTCGGCAGACGCCCGGCTTTCCTTAGACGATCCTCGTCCAAGCGCTGCCCTGTCCTCAACCGAGGGCGGGTTGGCGCATGCGCGTCAGGCTGCCCCGGGCTAGTCCGGAGCTCTGACTATGAACTTCACGTCCGCCGCCGCGAGCCTATCGACCATGGGCACGCTCCTCGGCCTGATGACGGTCTTCTCGCTCCTTGAGGCCGTGATCCCCATGCGGGCCCGCGGCCAGTGGGGACGCCGCCATCTTGTTCCCAACCTGGCCCTCACCTTCGTCACCTTCGCCACCAATGTGGTCTTCAACGCCGCGCTGCTGCTCGGCCTAGTCTGGCTGCAGGCCAGGGGTTGGGGCCTGTTCAACGCCATCCAGGTTCCGATGATCGTCGCCATCGGTGGCGTAATCATGGCGCTCGATCTGGCCTGGTACGTGACCCACGTTTCCATGCACAAGGTCCCGGCCATGTGGCGGTTCCACGCCGTGCACCACTCCGATCCGCAGGTCGACGTCACGACCACGGTGCGCCAGCACCCAGGAGAAAGCGTGATCCGCTGCGCCTATCTGGCGGCCTTCGCCTTGGCCTTCGGCGCCTCGCCCCTGGCCTTCACGATCTACCGCATCTGGTCCGCGTCCCACGGCCAGCTGGAGCACGCCAATATCAAGCTGCCCCAATGGCTGGATACGGCAATCACCTTCGTGTTCTCCAGCCCGAACATGCACAAGATCCACCACTCGCGGGATCAGCGGTTCACCGACCGCAACTACACCAACATCTTCTCGATCTGGGATCGGCTGGGCGGAACCTTTACGTCGTCCAAGCACGGTCGGGACATTGTCTATGGCCTCGATGGGCATGACACCGCCAAACAGCAATCGACGCTGGGCCTGCTCGCCGCGCCGTTCCGCCCGACCCAGGAGGGCGCCTTGATCCCGTCGATCGCCCTGCAACGCGAGTCGGCCTAGGCGACACCGCCTCCACGGAGCCGGTTCGGGCGCGCTCGGTTCCTTTGAGTGCTGTCAGTCTAATCGCAACTCGTCTCCGACTGGCGCACGAGGGCCAAAAACATCGACTTTAGACGGCGAGCGATTGCCACTCGGCCAGGGCGACTGAGCGACGGGCCTTGTAGGTTTCGCGGTCGACGAGATGGCGTTCGGAGTTGAAATGGTTGTGAAGCGAGGCGTGAACTGAGGCGAATTTCTGTAGCGATTTCATCCGTCGGAATCGCAG
>JBKJTN010000150.1:0-9116 GCA_046590275.1 Novosphingobium sp. | reverse complement strand
TGCCCTGCCCACGGTGTTCATGGGCTATGCCGACATGCTGTTCAAGACGCTGGGGCAGCGGATTTCGCCCGCCAATATGGGTTGCCTGATGTCGATCTGGGCCGATATCGACCCCATTCGCCAGATCTGGCAACATCCCGAGTTCATCCCGTTTGCGCAAGCCATCGGCATGGCCGCGGCGTGGGACAAATATGGCTGGCCAGACCTGTTGCCGCCGCCCAGCAATCGCCTTTCGCAGAAACTGACGCCTTATTGACGCTTTATTGACGGTAGTGCGGATTGACGATTGACGTAACGTAACCGCACTATCCGCCTCAAGAAATTGCAGACAGTTTCAAGCTTTTGGGCGGGCAGGGTCACCCCGGTTCCGCAGCCGGCAGAGCTATGTCTGCTTAAGAACGGAGCTCAGATGGCACAGACGGAAAATTCGGATGGCGTTGGTGCATCCGCCATGCACAAGGCGTTCTGGCGCATCCTGCCGCTGATCCTCATCGCCTATCTTTTCGCCTTTATGGACCGGGTCAACGTCAGCTTCGCAGCAGCGGCGATGAACGAGGATCTGGCATTCAGCGCAACCGTCTATGGCCTTGGCGGCGGATTGTTTTTCCTTGGCTATGCGCTGTTTGAAATCCCGTCGAACCTGATGCTGGTGCGCTTTGGCGCGCGCAAATGGATCGCGCGGATCATGATCACCTGGGGGCTGCTGTCCGCTGCAATGATGTTCGTGCAGACGCCGCTGCAATTCTATGTGGTGCGCTTCCTGCTCGGAGTGGCGGAAGCGGGCTTTTACCCTGGCGTCATTTTCTTTTTCGCGGGCTGGTTTCCGCCCTGCCACCGGGGCCGCGCGGTCAGCCGTTTTTACATTGCTGCGCCACTTGCGTCGGTGGCGATGGGGGCCATGTCGGGCTGGCTGCTTGGCCTTGATGGCAATGCCGGGCTGCATGGTTGGCAGTGGCTGTTTCTGGTACAGGGTTTGCCGACGGTTTTGTTCGGGCTGGTGGTGCTTCGCTATCTGCCAGACTCCCCCGCCTCGGTCACTTGGCTGAGCCAGCCGGAAAAGGACTGGATACACGCCGAACTCGCGCGCGAACAGGCGCGCATCGGCGAGCCTGCAGGGTACAATGTGCTGGCCGCTTTCCGCAATCCGCGTGTGCTGTTGCTGGGCGCGATCGGCTTTCTTTTGATCGGTGTGATCACCACGGTCATCCTCAATGCCCCGCTGATCCTCAAAGATGCGACTACGCTTGATGCCAAGATGATCGGCTATCTGGTTGCGCTCGGCGGTATCATGGGAGCGGCGGCAATCCTGATCACGGGCAATCATGCGGACCGGCACGGCGACCGCTGGGGCAATGCCTTTTGGTGCAGCATCGTGCTGGCGGGCGCCGTGCTGGTCATGGGCCTGTCACCCTCGCCACTGCCGATCATCATCGCCTATATCGCCTTTGCCACGGTCTGTTTCGCCATCCCGATGCTGACCTCGTCTGGCTGGGCAGAGGTTTTGCACGTGCGTGAGCTCGCCATCGGTGCGGCCGCGATCAACACCATCTCTCAGATCGGTGCGTTTCTCGCCCCTTATGGCTGGGGCGCGGCCAAGGACGCGACCGGCAGTTTTCAGCCCGCATTGATCGCTTTTTCGCTGATCACGCTGGTGATGGCGGCGCTCATCCGGCTGCTGCGCGGGCAGGTGCGCGGCAAGTCGATTGGGGCCGAGGCGGCGGTCGCCTAGCAGGCCAGAGTTTTTGGGAATGCCTTGTCACGGTGAGAAGGCAGTTGAGTGGAGAGAGACGATGAAAATCATGAAGTCCTTGTTCGCCGGTGCAGCGATGTTGGTCACCGCCGCGATGGCAACGCCCGCGATGGCGCAGGAATCGAGCTATCGGCCCGGAACCGTGTGGGATGCCAGCCGGATCGATGTGCTGCCCGGCCAGTTCGAAAACTACATGGATTACCTGGCGACCACCTGGAAGAAAATCCAGGAACTGGGCAAAGCCGAAGGCGTGGTCGTGGAATACCATGTGCTTCAGACCAACAACGCGCGCGCAGGCGAGCCCGACCTGATCCTGATCATCGAATACAAGGATTATCAGACGACCGCGCAGCAGGAAGCCATGCAGAAAAAGGTCAATGCCGCGCTGGCGCAGGATAATCGCAAGGCCGCCGCTGCCGGTGGCGAACGTACCAAGATGCGCGAGCTGATGGGCTCGACCGAATACCAGGAATTGATTCTGAAATAAGCGACCCGTTTCAGAATCATGGCAGGCGGCGGTCACGTGGCTGTCGCCTGCCTCATCCCGACCCCCGCATTCCGGGAGGCAGCCATGGCTACTATCGACGATGTTGCGCGCGATTTCACCGCGATGTTGCGGTTGGGGCAGTTCGAGGCAGCAGGCGAGCGGTTCTGGGCCGACGACATCACAAGTCTTGAGCCTGCCGATCTACCCGGCGGCATTCAGGCGTTGGTCAGTGGCATTGATGCCGCGCGCGCCAAATCAAGGGCCTGGTTTGCGGTCAGCCGGATCGAAGATCTGAGCATCGACGGCCCTTTCGTTACCGGCGATCAGTTCGCGCTGTTTCTGGACATGGCGATCGTCGACCGCGCCAGCGGCACCGCGCATCCCTTCACCGAAATCGCGCTCTACACCGTGCGCAATGGCCAGATCACCGAGGAGCGATATTTTCATGACTGAGGCCTCACTCACCCTCATCGCGCCGCGCCCGCTGGCGCTGAGCGAACACCCGTCGCTGCGGTTCGTGGTGCTGTTCCTGCTCTATTTCGCGCAAGGCCTGCCATTTGGTCTGATCGATTTCTCGTTGCTCGCCTGGCTCGCGCAGCAAGGCGCATCGGCGGCAGACATTGGCAGTGTGCTGGCGATGGTTATCCTGCCCTGGACGTTCAAGCTGGCCTATGGCCTGGTGATGGATCGCTACGCCTTCCTCGCCATGGGACGCCGCCGGCCGTGGATCATCATCGGCCAGCTTGGTCTGGTCACTGCCCTGGTGACGATGGCATTGATCAATCCCGGAGCGCACCAGATCAGCCTGATCGCGGCCTTCGCCTTCGCGCTCGGCCTGTCGTCGGCTATCCAGGATGTTGCGGTCGATGGGCTGGCGGTCGATATTCTCCCGCCGGACGAGATCGAGCGGGTCAACGGCTTCATGTTCGGCGGCCAGGCCATCGGTGTGGCAACAGGCGCGGCTGCCAGCGGCTATCTAATCGCCTACCAAGGCCTTCCCGCAGCCGCGCTGGTGCTGGCGGCGATTGTCGCTGCCATCCTCTTGCTGGTGCTCATCGTGCGCGAACGGCCCGGCGAACGCCTGCTGCCGTGGACAGGCGGCTCAGCATCGCAGCGCAACCTTGATCTCCACCTCGGAGCTTTCGGCCCGATCATCCGCAATCTGCTGGCCGCAATGTTCACCCGGCAGACGCTGATCCTCGTCCCGGCCCTGATCGCGATTGTGGCGGGGTGGGGGATATTTCTTGGTCTGGCTCCGCTGTTCGCGGCCAATATTCTCGGCTGGGAAAAGAATATCTACAGCGCATGGAGCAGTCAGGCCATGCTCGTTGCCGGACTGGCGAGCGCGCTGATGTTCGGCCTTGCCGCCAGCCGTTGGGGGGCCCGACGCATGTTTATCGTGGCCGCATTGCTGGCTGCTGCAACTGCACTGGCGATGCTCGGACTGCAGGACCAATGGACCAACCCCGTCTTCTTCACTGCCGCAATCTTCATCTTCACGGCACTCACTTTTCTCAGAGGCGTCGCGTCTGGCTCGCTTGCCATGCGGCTGTGTACCCCGGCGATCGCCGCCACGCAGTTCGCGGTGTTCATGGCGATCCTCAACCTGGGGCGGACCATCGCCTCTGCCTCGCTCGGCTGGCTCGACAGCCTGGGCGGGATCCCCGCCATGTTCACCGCGATGGCAATATGCAGCCTTACCGCCGCTGCCTTCGCCTTCGCGGCCAAGGTGGGGCGGTGATGCAATCTGTTCGCGCCATCACCAAGTGGAAGAGAACAAGAAGCTGGTACTTGGTCTCCTCGGCAATGGTTCCAGACGCTTCAGCGCGCCTCGGCCTCCGAGCCCACGGCCGATCTTAGCAGTCCGCGGAAGATTTCGGTGGGGGTGCGGTTGCCCTGGATCACGTCCAGAACGTCGCGGCTGATCGGCATGTCGACGCCGTATTTTTCGGCCAGCGCGACCACCGTGGGCGCGCTTTTCACGCCTTCAGCGACCATGTGCATAGAGCCGATGATGTCATCAAGGGTGCGGCCCCGGCCAAGCTCAACGCCGACATGACGGTTGCGGCTGAGCGGGCTGGTGCAGGTGGCAATCAGATCGCCCATCCCGGTGAGACCTGAAAAAGTCTCGGCCCGGCCCCCCATCGCCACGCCCAATCGGGTAATCTCTGCCAGACCGCGGGTAATCAGCGCCGAGCGTGTGTTGTCGCCCGCGCCCTGGCCATCGCCCATCCCCACCGCAATCGCGATGATGTTCTTGAGCACACCGCCCAGTTCGCAACCGATCAGATCGGTATTGGTGTAAACCCGGAACAAGCCCGAGTGGAACAGCAGCTGCAGCCGCCGGACGATGATTTCATCCTCCATCGAGATCACGGTTGCGGCGGCCTGGCCCTGCATGATCTCACGCGCGAGATTGGGCCCGGTCAACACCCCGACCGGATGGCCGGGGAGGCAGTCGACGATCAATTCGGACATCCGCTTGCCCGTTGCCAGCTCCAGCCCCTTGGTCAGACTGATGACCGGCACCCAGGGGCGAATATGCTTCGCCACCTCTTCCAGCACGGGGCGAAAGCTGTGGCTGGGTACGCCCATCACCACGACATCGGCCGAGCCGACCGCGGCGCCCAGATCCTGCGTCGCGCGAAGCCCCGCTGGCAAGGCGATATCGGGCAGGTAGCGGCTGTTGCAGCGGTTGTGGTTGATATCGTCCACCGTAGCCGCGTCGCGCGCCCATAGAGTGATCGGCGCATTGCGCGAGACCATCGCGGCAACCGTGGTTCCCCAGCTTCCCCCGCCCAGCAAGGCCACCTGCAGCTTCATCCGTCGTTCCCCCAATGGCCAACTTTCCAGCTGGTCCTGTCGGACACGAAACTGGCCCGAATTTCAGTGCTTGGCAAGAAAGGCCAGATGGTGCTGCGCGGTTTTGGCCGGAGCTTCGATCATCGGTACATGACCGACGTCCTCCAGGATCACCAGTTCGCTGTCGCTGATCCCGGCATGCTGGGTAGTCGCGCAACTGACATCGACCAACTGATCGTGGCGGCCCCAGATAATCTGGGTGGGCGTTGCGATTTCGGCCAGACGGTCATTGAGCGGACGGTTCTGGATATCATCGATCATTTGCTCGAAAATGCTGTCGAGCAAGGCCTGGTGCGGTTTGTTCTCTTCGAGCATCATCTTTTTGAATTGACCGGGAATATAGCGTGGCTTGTGGACGACAAAGCCCATCAGCCGGTCCATTTCGGCCAGAGTGCGCGGCACCAGCGGGCTGGCATCCCCTTCTGCTTCGACGATCTTTTGCAACTCGCTTTCATCCGGCCCCAGCACGCCGGCATTGTTGAACAAGGTGAGCGAGCGAAGCCGATCAGGGAACTCCAGCGCGAAGTGCAGCGCAATATAGCCCCCCATCGAATTGCCGCCGAGGTGGCATTTGTCGATCCCCAGCGCGTCGAGGAAATCGCGCAGCCGAACCGCCTGGGTTGCCACGGCATGATCGATATCGAGGCGCCGCGCATTCTCGCCAAAGCCTGGCAGATCGGGGCAGATCAGCCGATATTCGCCAGTCATGTAAGGCGCGTAGAACGACCAGTTGTCTTTGTCGCCGCCGAACCCGTGGACCAGCACCACCGCTTTGCCGGCCGGATTGCCGCCCTCAAGGTATGGCCAGACAAGGCCGCCGACCGTGATTGACTTCAGCGCCATTCCGCCTTTGCGCCGCAGGGCACCGCGCGCCTGATTGAACAGAATCCGCGGGAACAGCAGATAGGTTCCGATCCCGGCCGCCAGCAGCGTCAGCACGATCCACAGCAGAATTTTCATCAATCAGACCCTCGGGGCAAATGTGCGTCGAGCCAGCCCGTAACATCGCCCAGCACTTCGCGCTGTTCCGGCTCGTTGAATATCTCGTGATAGAGGCCGGGATAGAGCCGCAATGTGTTGTCCAGACTGCCCAGATGGGCGTGGAGATATTCCGATCCCTGCGGCGCGGTGAGCCTGTCTTCCTCGCCGTGGAGCAGCAGCATCGGCAAGGTGATGGCACCTGCCCCCGCGCGCGCCGCAGCCATCGCCTCGAACATTTCCTTGGCCAGCCGCGCGCCCATCTTGCCGTTATAGACCAGCGGATCGGCCAGATAGGCGGCCACTACCGCAGGATCACGGCTGACCCCGGTAGGGTCGAGCGCAAGCACACCCATCCGCGGGGCCAATCTTGAAAGCAACTTGCTGATCCAGATCATGAACCGCGATGGTTCCTGCGCGGCCACGATCGCAGGGCCTGACAGGATCGCGCCGGCATAATGTGCCTGATGGGTGATCAGGTGGAGCGCGGCGATCAGCCCGCCCATCGAATGGCCGATCAAAAACAACGGAACACCCGGATGAGCCTTCTCCACTGCCTTCAACAGAACTTCGACACCGTCGGTATAGGCAGAAAAGGCCGGAACGAAGCCCGGCGACCCGTCCGACCTGCCATGCCCCCAGTGATCCAGCGCATAAACGCCATAGCCAATGGTGGTCAGCGCGGCGGCAACGTGGCCATAGCGGCCAAGGTGCTCGGCATAGCCATGAACCAGCAGCACGATGCCGCGCGGTTCAGCCCCGGACGCTTGTGCCGGAAGCCAGCAGTGCCAATGCAGGGTCGCGCCAGCCCCGGCAGAGCCAGCAGGCAGGTTCAGACGATGCTCTGTCATGCCAGCTTCTTCTTCATCGCACGGCTTGAGGACTCCGCATCGACATGCTCGTATTCGGCCAGGATCCGCTCCAGCGTCTGGCTGATACGTGTCTGGACGCGGACCATTTCGACCTTGGGCCAGGTTGCGCGTTCGCCCATCTCGACCAGTTCGGTAACATCCTCAAGCGACAGATTGCTCAGCATCTTGGCCGGTGACCACAACACGACCGGGCGGATAATATTGATATCGCCCGAATAATCCTGATTGATGACCGACATCGACATCCGCGCCAGGCTGTGCAGCTGGGGGAACAGCGACAGTGGCTTGTCCCACAGCTGCATATTGGCGTTTAGCCAAGCCTTGACGGTCGAAACCGAAGCGCGGCGGATCGCCGCAAATGGTGTCGCCAACTGGGTTACGTCGCTGGCAAACGGCGTGATCAGCGGATTGGCCTGGCTGACGATGTGATGGTTGACCCCGTAGAGCCGCGACAGCCGCTTCGAGGGGAGATCATGGGTAACCGAACCATCGACCCATTTGCGCCCCGGCAGATAGGGCACCCTCCGCCCTTCGTGATCGCGCGCCATCAATGCCACCGGATCATAGATCCCCGGAACCGCGCAAGAGGCCAGCACCGCTTCGCGAACGAACACATTGGGCGAAGTGATCGCGTTGAGCAGGCGGCCGTTCTGGTGCTTCTCGGCCGGGGCAATCGAGATGTTGAGGTGCCGGCCGGTTACTTCAAAAGCCTCCTGGAAGGTCAGGTCGGGGATGATTTCCTCCAGCCGCTCCTTGATCTGAAGCTGGCTCATCCGTTTGGCTGGCCCAAGCGGGTTGAAGATCGTCTGGCCTTCCTCATTCTCATATTCCCGGACCAGCACAGCCGGATCGAAGAACGGCGCCAGCTCGTCATCAGGGCGGGTGCAGACCAGCGCACCGATTACCGAGCCGCCGCTCGAACCGGAAATGATCGATGGCAGCAGCCCCTCGGACCACAGCGCCTTTACCACGCCCGCATGGAAGAATAGGAACGCGCCCGAACCGCTCATCAGCAGGGCGGAACAGCCATAGCAATGCTGGGCACGGCGGAAGAAATCGCGCTTTTCCTCGAACGGGATGTCGTCCACTTCTGCGCTCGCCAGATGGTCCAGCGCCTCGGCCACGGCACCCACATAATCATGGATCAGCTGTTTGGTGCCGAACCGTGTTTCGCGCCACAGATGGTCGTTGGCCATCCCATCCATATTGCCGTGGATGCCTTCGTTGAGCGTATAGAGCAGTCCCTTGCTGTCCCCTGCGGCGCGCAGTTCGATCAGCCGCTCCAACCGGCGGCGGACCGAGCGGTAATCGAAATGCTCGCTGACATCGGTTTCGCGCCAGCGCGCCTTGCCGGACCGGCGATCCAGATCGCGCGCCGCGTCGGCCCACTGGCGATAGGTGGATGCCTTGGCGAGGGTGGTCTCTGATTTCAAACTCGGGCTTTCCATCATGCGATGCGCTCATTCCAAACTGGTCCGCGGCAGGAAATTCAGGGCTTCCTGTCCGTCGGCGGCGGAGTTTGTCTGGTTTTTGACAATTTTGCGACAGCTTTGCGCGGTTTTATCGCCGCTTTTTTGCGAGGCACGGAAGCCGTAGCGTCAACCGGCGGGGCTTTTGCCACCGGGCGGACCTTTGCGGCGGGAATCGGTTCGGCGGCCAGCAGCTCACGGAACGAAGCCTCGATACATTCACGGAAGAAGGCGACGTCTGGCATGATGCTCCGTTCGGAGGTGATGCAGAAACTGATCCGGCCATTGTAGCTGGGGGTCGCGATGAACAGACCCATGTTATGGGCAAGCGGCGCCAGGCCATATTGGTGCGTGATCGTTGCACCATTGATGTAGAGCGGTTGCTGCGGACCCGGAACGTTGGAAATGAACACGTTGGCGGCCTTGGGGGCAAAGCGCGGACTGGTGATGATCCGTGCCACCCCGGCCATGGTCGCACCGGGAATATGTTTGGTAAGGTCAGTCATGACCCGCGCGGAAATCCCGGTTTTGGCGGCCTTTGCATCCACCGTATAACGCCGGATTGCAGCCAGTCGCGCGGCCGGATCAGCCAGATTCGTGGCAAGTTCCACCGACATGGCCGAGATATTGTTGCCCGGCACCTCGGCCTCGCCCTTGCGCTCACGCAGATTGATCGGAGCGACCGCAACCAGCGTTTC
>JBKJTN010000196.1:0-3073 GCA_046590275.1 Novosphingobium sp. | reverse complement strand
TAGCACCACCGAACGCGAGACTTTCGCCAATATTCTGACAGCTATCGGCACCAATCTGGGTGATCGACGTGAAAACAGGGTCCCCGTCAATGGCTGAGGCTGATCCGACCTTCCCCGAAGCTGCTGGAGCCGACACCGCCATCGCGCCAGCGCCAAAGCGGGGCCGAGGTCGATTGGCCCTGATGCTGGTAGTCCCACTGCTAGTCATCATTGGTGGCGCGCTTTATTGGCAAAGCCTGCAAGGGCATGTTGCGACCGATAATGCCTATGTCCAGCAAGACAAGGTGACGGTCAGCGCCCAGGTTGGCGGCCGCATAATCGAAGTCCTGGCGCGCGAGAATTCGTCAGTCAAAACCGGGGACCTGTTATTCCGGATCGATCCCGAACCGTTCCAGCTTCAGATCGCCCAGGCTGATGCATCGATCGCGGGCGCACAAGCTAATGTCGCCGCGCTGAGCAGTTCTAGCGCGCTTTCGGGCGCAGACGTTGCCGCTGCGCGCGAGGATATCGGTTTTGCCCAGGCCCGGCTGACTCGCCAACAAGCGCTTTGGAATCGCGGCTTCACCACCAAGGCTGACTATGAGGCAGCCCAGCACCAAGTTGCCCAAGCGCAGGCTGAACTGCAAATTTCCGAAGCGAAAAGCCGGGAGGCGGCGGCCAAACTCTCGACCGGATCGCAGGTTCCGGGGGTCAATCCGCAGGTCGCCGCTGGCCGCGCCCAACGCGCTGCCGCTGAACTCAATTTGCGGCGCAGCGAAGTCCGCGCGCCGATGGCTGGCCGGATCACCCAGGCCGACCGCCTGCTGGTGGGCCAGGAAGTTATCAGCGGCCTGCCGGTGGTGACCATCGTTGCCGCGCAAAGCAGCTATGTCGAAGCCAATTTCAAGGAAACCGATCTCGCCGATATGGCAGTCGGCCAACCGGCCGAACTGCGCTTCGATGCCTATCCCGGGATAATGCTCAAAGGCCATGTCGCCTCGATCGGTGCGGGCACTGGCAGCGAATTTTCGATCCTCCCGGCGCAGAATGCCACCGGCAACTGGGTCAAGGTTACCCAGCGTGTCCCGGTTCGGATTGCGATTGATGAGCCCAGCCCACGCCAGCTGATTGCTGGACTTTCGACCAAAGTGAAGGTCTTTACCGACGGCCGGAAGCACTAGCGAAGGCTGGCATGGCTAGCTCCGCTGAATTATCGCGCGCAGATGATGTCGCGCTGCTCCCGGTGACGAACCCGGTTCTGCTGACCATCGGAATCATGACTGCTTCCTTGCTGCAGATCCTCGATTCGACCATCGCCAATGTCGCCATCCCGCATATGCAATCCTCGCTTGGGGCCACGCCCGAAACGATCAACTGGGTACTGACCAGCTATATCGTCGCCACCGCAATCGCTATGCCGATTACCGGCTGGCTGGCGGACCGGATCGGCTCGCGGCGACTGTTCATCCTCTCAGTTGCGGGTTTTGTTGCTTCGTCGATGCTGTGCGGAATGGCGCAGAACCTGACGCAGATGGTGATTTTCCGGGCGCTCCAGGGCGCCACCGGGGCATTCATAGCTCCCCTCAGCCAAACCGCGATGATCGATACCAACAGGCCGTCACGCCAGTCGCAGATGATGGCCTTGTGGGGCATGGGGATCATGATCGGGCCGATCATGGGGCCAATCCTGGGCGGCTGGTTGACCGAAAACTGGAATTGGCGCTGGGTGTTCTATGTCAACGCCCCGCTTGGGGCGCTTGCCTTGGCAATCCTGATCGGCAGCCTGCCTTCCCGAGCGATTGCGCGACGGCGGTTTGACATCTTCGGCTTTTCCATGGTCGCAATTACACTGACCTCGATCCAGCTACTGCTCGACCGGGGAAACCACATCGGCTGGTTCGATGCGGCGGAAAGTTGGATTTACGCCGGGATCGCCATTTCTGCCGGCTGGATCGGGCTGATCCATCTTGCGACTGCTTCGCAGCCCCTGTTCAACCGCAGACTGTTTGCCGATCGCAATTTCAGCGTCAGCCTGTTCTTCATGGTGGTGGTGGGCATGGTCATGTTCGCCACAATGGCGCTGCTACCGCCTATGCTGCAGCACCTGTTCGGCTATTCGGTGCTCGATACCGGCATGGTCCTGATGCCGCGAGGCGTTGGCACACTGATCAGCATGCAGCTCAGCAGTGCATTGCTGCGGCGAGGAGTGGACGGCCGCTATCTGGTCGGCATCGGCTTCGCGCTGGCGGGTTATTCTCTATTCGACATGTCGGGCTGGTCGCTCGCGGCCGATAGTTCGCATGTGATCACCTCAGGCTTCTTGCAGGGCCTGGGCATGGGACTGGTGTTCATTCCGCTCAATACCACCGCCTTTGCCACTCTTGCACCAATGCTCCGAACCGAAGGCTCCAGCCTGATGAACCTGCTGCGTTCGATGGGGGCGTCGGTTGGTATATCGATTGTCACTGCATTGCTTGGCCGAAACCTGCAGGTCAGCCATGCCGACATTGCGGGTCATGTCACGACCTCGGTGACCGAGGCGATCGACGTGTCGACCATGGACCGGTTCCAGGCGGCAGGTGAGGCCGTGCTGCGGATGATCGACGGCGAAGTGAACAGGCAAGCGGCGATGATCGCCTATATCGATAATTTCTACCTGATGGCTTGGCTCAGTCTAGCGGCGATTCCGCTGGTAGTGCTAATGCGAAAACCCGCCCAAATCCAACCGGTGCCCAAGGCGGATTTATCGCACTAACCCTGGTCATCACCCCTTCTTGAGGTGCCGCCGCCCGAGCAATTCCGCGATCTGGACCGCGTTCAATGCCGCGCCTTTGCGCAAGTTGTCCGAAACGCACCACAGCACCAGGCCGTTGTCGACGGTCGGATCTTCGCGGACGCGGCTGATGTAAGTTGCATCGCTGCCAGCGGCTTCGACCGGGGTGGTGTATCCGCCGTTCTCGCGCTTGTCGATCAACACGACCCCGGGAGCCTTGCGCAATATGTCCTGGGCTTCCTTGGCCGAGATTTCATTCTCGAACTCGATGTTGATGGCCTCGGAATGGCCCACAAACACCGGCACGCGCACGCAGGTTGC
>JBKJTN010000143.1:0-4438 GCA_046590275.1 Novosphingobium sp. | reverse complement strand
GCGAGGACCTGGAGCAGATCCTAGATTCCACGCCCGATACGCGCCGTACCTTGCTGTTTTCAGCGACAATGCCCAGGCCGATCGTCGCGCTGGCCAAGCGCTACCAGCGCGATGCCCTGCGCATTTCGACCGTCGGCGACGATCGCGGCCACGGCGACATCATCTATCAGGCGATGGCCGTTGCGCCCTCCGATATCGAAAACTCGGTGATCAATCTGCTGCGCTTCCACGAGGCGGAAACGGCGATGCTGTTCTGCGCCACGCGCGACAATGTCCGCCACCTGCATGCGGGCCTGGTTGAACGCGGCTTTGCTGCGGTCGCCCTGTCGGGTGAGCATAGCCAGAACGAGCGCAACCACGCGCTTCAGGCCCTGCGCGATCAGCGCGCCCGGGTTTGCGTCGCCACTGACGTCGCCGCGCGCGGAATCGATCTGCCCAGCCTGAGCCTGGTAATCCACGTTGAAACCCCGCGCGATGCCGAGATCCTCCAGCACCGTTCCGGCCGGACCGGGCGCGCCGGCAAAAAAGGCACCGCCGTACTGATCGTTCCCTACCCGCGCCGCCGCCGGGTTGAAGGAATGCTCAAGACCGCACGGATTGCCGCCGAATGGATCGCCGTGCCAACCCCCGAAGCGATCCGCGCCCGCGATGCGGAACGGATGCTCGAAGCCCTGGTGGCCCCGGTTGAAGCGAGCGATATCGAGCGTGAAATCGCCACCCAGATCATGGGCCGGATGACCGCCGACGAAATCGCGCTGGCCCTGGTGCGCGCCCACAGCGCCCGCTTGCCCGATCCGGAGGAGCTGCTCCAGCTCGGCCAGGGCGGACGCGATGGCGGCCGTGATGGAGGCCGCGATGGGGGGCAGTCAGAGCCGCATCACCGCGCCGGGTTTGAAGATGTCGTCTGGTTCAAAATGGATATCGGACGCAAGCAAAATGCCGATCCGCGCTGGATTCTGCCGCTGCTGTGCCGCCGCGGCCATATCACCAAGAACGAGATCGGCGCGATCCGCATTGCCGCGACCGAGACCTTCTTCCAGGTTCCCCGCACTGTGGTCGGCAAGTTCCAGGCAGCTCTGGCCCGCACGGCGGTGCCGGGCGGCGAGGACGAGAGCGGGATCACGATCGAGCTCTCGCCCGAATCCGGCGGTGCCCCCAGCGGCGGTGGGCGTGATGGCCCTCGCGAACCCCGCCGCGATGGCCCGCGCCCGGCCCGCCATGATGGACCGCGCCATGATGGACCGCGCCATGATGGACCGCGCCCTGATGGACCGCGCAATGCCGGCCCACGCAATGCCGGCCCACGCAGCGACGGCCCGCGCTATGCCAGCCCCCGCAGCGATGGCCCACGCAGTGATGGCCCACGCAGCGACGGCCCGCGTAATGACGCCCCCCGCAGCGATGGCCCGCGCGAAGCCCCGCGCCGCGCGCAGCTTACTCCCAGCGAAAAGCCGCGCGAATATGATCGGAGCAAGCGCCCCAGCGCTGGCGGCCCCGGTGGCAAGAAGCCGCCCTACCGCCCGCGCGGCAATGACGGTGGCCCCGGCCAGCCGGGCGGCGCGCCCTATCGGGCCAAGCCGTTCCCCAAGGGCCCCAAGCCTAGGTGAACGCCAAGGTGGATGGAAGCATCCGTATCCTGGTCGATGCCGATGCCTGCCCGGTCAAGGAAGAGATCTACAAGGTCGCCTTCCGGCACGCGATTGCCGTCACGATCGTCAGCAACAGCCCGTTCCGGGTCCCGCTGCACGAATTGGTGAGCCGGGTGGTGGTGAGCGACAGCTTCGATGCCGCCGACGACTGGATAGCCGAGGCCTGCGATGCTGCCTCGATCGTCATTACCGGCGATATATTATTGGCCGATCGCTGCCTCAAGGCGGGCGCGCCGGTGCTGGGCCACAATGGCAAGCCGTTCACCCTCGCTTCGATCGGCAGCGCCATTGCCACCCGTGCGATCATGGCAGACCTCCGCGCGGGCGGCGATGTGATCGGCGGGCCGGCGGCTTTCAGTAGGGCTGATCGCTCGCGGTTCCTCTCCGCGCTCGACGAAGCGCTGGTGCGGCTTAAAAATATTCATTGATGCGCTCGCCCTTGGTCGAATGGCCCAGCGCTGCTAGTTCGCCTGCACAATAAACACCGGGGGAAGCTTTCACAAAATGCCCGCATCAACAACCACCACCGAACTGTTCCTGCTGGCGCTGATCATCATCTTCGCCTTCCCCTATCTGCTATGGCGGCTGGGTCGGACCGATTATTTTGCGCCGCTGGTGGTGGTGCAGATCGTGGCTGGGATACTGCTGGGCCCCGGCGTGCTTGGAGCAATGTTTCCAGACTATTATCAGACGATCTTCACACCACCTGTAATTGGTGCTCTGAACGGGATCGCGTGGTGGTCGGTGATGCTGTTCGTGTTCGTTGCGGGCATGGAGCTCGATATCAAGGAAGCCTGGCGCTGGAAGGGCGAAACCGGGATTACTGCCGGCCTCGCGCTTGGTGCCCCGCTGCTGCTGGGCAGCGGCGCGGCGCTGTTGATCCTGATCTATGGCGGCTCGGGCTGGATCGGAGCTGCGGGGGCAGACTGGCAGTTCGTGCTGGGGGTGGGGATGGCCTGTGCGGTTACTGCCCTGCCGATCCTGGTGCTGTTCCTTGAGAAGCTCGAACTGCTGCGGCAACCGATGGGCCAGCGCATCCTGCGTTATGCCAGCCTCGATGATCTGGCGATCTGGGCAGTGCTGGCGCTGATCCTCCTCGATTGGGAGCGAGTCGGCCGGCAAGCCGGTTTCATCGTCCTGTTCGTCCCTGCCGCATTCGCAATCCGCGCGCTGATCCAGCGGGTGACGGTGATGGACCGCTGGTATGTCGGGCTGGTCTGGCTGGCCGCAGCAGGTTTTGCGGCTGACTGGGCCGGGCTGCATTACATGGTCGGCGCATTTCTGGCCGGCGCGGTCCTCGATGCCGAATGGTTCGAGATCGAGCGGATGGACCGCTTTCGCGCTATCGTGCTGCTGGCGTTCATGCCGGTGTTCTTCCTCTCCACCGGCCTTCGCACCAGCTGGGAAGTGGGCGGCTACGCCGTGTTCGGCGCGGCTGCGTTGCTGCTGGTGGCCTCGATCATCGGCAAGCTTGCGGGCGTCGGTCTGGCTGGCAAGATACTCGGCTGGGGCAAGGGTGAGGCATGGGTGATCGGTTGGTTACTGCAAACCAAGGCGCTGATCATGATCATTTTTGTCAACATCCTGTTCGACAAGGGCGTGATCACTTCGGGCACTTTCACGGCGCTGCTGCTGGCCGCAGTGGGCAGCACCATGCTGACCATCCCGGTGGTAACACCTGCGCTGAAACGGTTGGGAAAGCTGGTCCGTAAGGCGGGTTAGCTCTTGTCGTTCTTGCGACGATCTTTCTCGCGCTGGTCTTCCCCGCCGCGATCCTTGCGGCGCCGATCCTTTTCGCGGCGTTCGGCTTCGCGCCGGTCCGTTGCTTCATCTGCCATTGCTAACACTCCTTGCTGCACCGCTCATGGCGATGCTTCGGAGCGACCCGGCCAAGACATCCGCTAAACCAGCGCGGCTTACAAGCCCATTTTCAACAGTGATCGATCAAGATCCTCGATCAGATCATCGGGATCCTCAAGGCCCACATTCAGCCGCAGCAGCCCCTCGCTCACGCCCATTTCGGCGCGGGCTTCGGCGCTGACGGAGTAATGCGTGGTCGAAGCCGGGTGGCACATCAGCGAGCGGGAATCGCCGATGTTGTTCGAAATATCGATCAGTTCCAGCCCGTCGAGCAGCGCATGGGCCTGCGCCCGGTCCGCCATTTCAAACGCAAAGATCGAACCGCAAGCGTCCATCTGCTTCAACGCCAGATTGTGCTGCGGGTGGCTGGGCAGCCCGGGATGAAGCATTCGCGACACCCGTCCTTCGAGAAATTGTCCAACCTTCAGAGCATTTTCGCTCTGCTTCTTCACCCGCAGGTCGAGCGTCTCCAGGCCCTTCAGCACCACCCAGGCATTGAACGGAGAACAGTTTGGCCCGGTGTTGCGCTGAAACGGCAGCAGCTTGTCGTTGATAAACTCCGCGCTGCCGCAGACTGCTCCGGCCAGCACCCGGCCCTGCCCGTCCATCAGCTTGGTCGCCGAATAGGCGACGACATCGGCGCCGAATTCCAGCGGGCGCTGCAGCGCAGCGGTGCAGAACGCGTTGTCGACCACGCTGGTGATCCCGCGTGACCGGGCGAGCCCGCACACGAAGGCCAGATCGACAATATCCATCGTCGGATTGGCCGGGGTCTCGAAGAAGAACACCTTGGTATTGGGGCGGATCGCCGCTTCCCACGCCGCATTGTCGCGCGAATCGATTATCGTTGTCTCGATCCCGAAGCGCGGAAACAGGCTGTCGGTCAGCCAGCGGCACGAGCCGAACGCGGCCCGCGCGGCCACCACATG
>JBKJTN010000040.1:0-6501 GCA_046590275.1 Novosphingobium sp. | reverse complement strand
TGAAAACCCCTGATTTCCGGGCTTAGCGTTCAAAAACAGCCGATTAACACTGTTTTAAGTGGACTTAGGTAGATGCCCTATATAGATAATAAATGAGAGGGGGATCGTAGAAGGTCTCTAAAAGGATTTTTTTGATGAGTTCACAGATTGTTGCAGGAATCGTTGCTGCTGGCTTGGTCGGAGCGGGTGTCGCATCGGCCAACGAAACGCGTTCGGTTTCCGCGCTCCCCAGCCAGTCGCTGATGGCCGTTGATGGCATTGGCTCGGGCGCAGGGCAAGGCGCAGGCGGCGAATGCCGGGTTGACGTGGTTCGCTCAGGGGCTCCGGGCTCTGCCGATGTGACGCGTCAGATTTTCAACAACGGCAGCTGCGTATGCACCATAACCACGGGCCCATCGGGCAACGCCAATGGTTCAGCCGAAGCCATCGTTGGAGCACTCTTGCGCGATCGCACCTGCGACGGCGCGCCTGCGGCTAGCAACCTCGGTAGTCAGGCGTCCGCTGCGGCTGGCGGCGGCGGCGGAACCTCTGGCGCCGTTTTAACGGCGCTCGTCGCTGCGGGTGGTGCGGCTGGCCTGATCGTCGCATTGGGTAAAGACAGTAAGGGCTAACCCGACGCTGGACCTTGCTTGCCTCAGAGCATGAGGCAGCCCTCCAACTAAGCGGATCGAAATTCCAACGCTGCGACGTCCGAGACGTCGCAGCGTTGTCCTTTTTTTCTGACCGCTGCGCGCCTGCTGCACGATCCCGGATTATTTCGAGGGTCGCTTTTCCGGCATTGTATTCCGCTTTCGGTTGAGTTCCGCGCGATTCACAGGCACGAATTGCAGCGAATATAGGGTCGAATCTGCGATGGTAACCAGCGTTATGGACCGTGACCGGCGCGTGGCAATACTCCCGGCGCTGGCTTTGGGTTTTGCACTCGTGCTTGGCGGCGGCGGGTCTCCAGCGCCGCTGCCGGAAATGGTGCTGCAATTGATCCTGGCCGGTTTGTTTGCGACCTGGCTCTGGTCGCTCGCCGGAGCATCAAGAGCATCCGTTCCGCGCGCCGCCTGGCTGATTATGCTGTTGGCGGTGATCTTGCCGGCTATCCAGCTGATCCCCCTGCCACCTGCGCTGTGGCATAATTTGCCAGGCCGCGATCTGCAGCAGGAGGCGCTTGCCTTGATTGGCGCTGAAAACAGCTGGCAGAGTTGGTCACAAGCGCCGCCACGCACGTTGGCTTCGCTGCTCGCGATCCTCCCTGTTGCCGCCATTATCCCGATGATTGCGGCAGCGTCGCTGCCGGCACGGCGCCGGGTGGTTCTGGCGGTCTTGGCGGTAGCAGTGCTTTCCATGATTATCGGCGCGGGGCAGCTTTCGGACGGCCGTGGCGGTGCGTTCCGTTTTTATCAGCCGTTTTCTACCTTTCTTGAAGGTTTCCAGGCCAATCATAACAGTACTGCCGATCTGCTGCTGATCGGCATGATCGCCGTCGCCGCGTTGGTTCGCGACCGGATAGAGCGCGACGGGCTACCCGCCAAACCTCGTCTGGCGCTGGTTTCAGTTGCGGGTGCAACGCTGCTGTTGGGATTGGGGGTGGTGCTTACCGCGTCCCGCTATGGCATTGCGCTGCTCCCGGTTGCATTGCTTGCGGAAGTGATCCTGTTGTGGCCGCTGCTGAAGTTCAAACTTGTGCTGAAGCCCCGCGTCGCCCTGGCAATCGGAACGGGGTTGGCAGGGTTGTTCGTTATTGGCGGACTGGCAATTCAGCAAAACACAGTGCTGGCAGGGATTATGGGGCGGTTTGATTTCGCTGGCGAATTGCGACCGGAATTGTGGCGCGACAGTATTTACGCAATTCGCCAGTATTTCCCGTTCGGTTCGGGTATGGGCAATTTCGTCCCGTCGCTTCTCCCCGCCGAGCGGCTGGAAGTGGTCCGCGAAACTATGCCCAATCGGGCGCATGACGAATTTCTCGAACTTGCGGTAGAAGGCGGTATCTTCGGTTTGGCGCTGCTTGGCGCGATAGTTGCGATGCTGGCCAAGGCGGCCTTCCACTCGCTGCGGCCGCATGAAGTAGAGGGTCGAGGGCTGCGTATTTTCGCCATTGCGAGTCTTGTTGTGCTCGCCCTTCATTCACTGGTTGATTATCCCTTTCGATCCATGGCATTGGCGAGCGTTGCCGCGGCATGCGCAGGATTGATCCTGGCAGCGGGGCGTCGGGTTCGCACCGGCCAGTCCGGAGATACGGAAGAGCAGGCATGACAAATAGGATCGCCTTGGTTGTGGCGGCGGCAACGCTTTTGCTATGCGGTGGCTGCGAGCATGGCCGCGCCAATCTCCTGCCGTCGGGCGCGGCCGCTTATGCAACAATTCCGATCAAATCGAGCGATCCCGAGGCGGAAGAGGTCATCCGGATTGGCGACCGGTTGGCAATACGTGTGCTGGGCGAGCCGGAGCTGACCTCTGATCTCTACCGGGTTGAGGGCACAGGCTATCTTCAGGTCCCGCTGGCTGGTGAGATGATCGCCGCCGGACTTCGACCGGTGGAGCTGCGCGAGGAACTGACCAGGCGGCTGGCCGCGCGCTATCTCCGCGATCCTCAGGTTGCGGTGATCGTCGTCGAACGGCGCAAGACAACCTTTTCGGTCGAGGGTGAGGTGCGCGAGCCGGGCGTGTTCGAAGCTTCGGCGCAAACCACCTTGCTGGCTGCAATTGCGCAGGCCAAGAGCCCGACCAATGTAGCCCGGCTCAATGAAGTGATGGTATTTCGCCTCCTCAATGGGGAAAGAATGGGCGCGCGGTTCGACCTGAGAGAGATCCGCAACGGAAACGCCGCCGATCCGCAAATTCTGGCGGGCGACACCATTGTGGTGGGCCGCTCATCGCTCAAGGGGGCTTGGCTCGAATTCCTCGAGGCAGCACCTGCCTTCAATCTGTTTTACATCTTCCGCTAGGTCGCGAATCAAGATCGGCGGGAAGGAAATCTCCATTGTCCAACGTTCAAACCATTACCAAGGCCAGCCGTCAGCCGCATCTGCTGCTTGATGACGATGATCAAGGCGTCCTCGGGGCGGCAAAAACGACGTTTGATTTCCGTTACATTGCTGCGGCCATCCGCAGCAATATGTGGCTGATCGCGGCGATCATTGCCGGCACATTGGCGGTAGCCCTTATCGCCACCTTGCTTCAAACTCCGCGTTACACCGCCAGTTCGACGATCCAGATCAACGACTCAAGCGGGCGTATATTGGCCGATCAGGGCGACGACAGCGATGTGCTCGGGGCCGGGAACTATGATACCGACCGCTTTCTCAAGACCCAGGTCGATGTTCTTCAAAGCCGTGGTCTGGCCTTACGGGTCGCGCAGAAGCTCAAACTAATTGGTAATCCACATTTCTACGCCTCGCAAGAAGTGCCCGCGCCAGAGGCCGGCACGTCGGTTGAGGTGGCGCGTAACGAGGTGGTCGGGCTGCTGCGTACTTACCTCAAGGTCAATCTGCCGCGCGATTCGCGTATTGTGACCATCAATTATGAAAGCACCGATCCCGAGCTTTCGGCGCAGATTGCCAACGCTTACGCAGGTGAGTTCATTCAGGCCAATCTGCAGCGCAAGTTTGACAGTTCTTCTTACGCGCGCAGCTTCCTGTCCGAACAGCTCGACGAAGCCAAGCAGCGACTTGCTGAATCCGAACGAGGGGTCAACGCCTATGCCCGTGAGGCGGGTCTTATCAATATGGGCGAAGCGCGGACCGCAGCAGAAGGCAAGTCATCCGGCCAGGTCGGCAGCTCCGTAACTGCCTCCAGCTTGCTCCAGCTGAACACGGCTGCCAATGGGGCAACCGCTCGCCGGATCGAAGCGGAAGGCCTGTGGCGCTCGGTGTCGGGTGGCCCAATGCTGAGCTCCCAGGCTGTAATTTCGAACCCAACCGTAACCAGCCTTCTCTCGCAGCGGGCAATTGTCGAGGCGGCGCTGAGCGAAGAACGCTCTCGTCACCTCGATGAATATCCCACGGTAAAATCCAAGGTGCGCGAGTTGGCCACGGTCAACAAGCTGTTGCAACAGGCTGCTGCTGATGTCCGCAACGCGATCCGCACCGACTTCCTGAGTGCGCAGAATGCCGAGCGCGAGCTGCACTCCAAGGTCACCGAGCTCAAGAACGATACACTGGCGGAGCAGGATCGTACCGTACAATACGGACTGCTTGCGCGCGAGGCGGAAACCAACCGACAAGTCTATGACGGACTGCTGGAGCGTTTCAAGCAGCTCAACGCGGTCGCAGGGGTCAGCCTCAGCAACGTCGCGATTATCGATCCGGCTGAAGCCCCCGGCGGGCCATCCTCGCCCAATCTTCTCAAGAATCTGCTCGTTGGGCTGATTTTTGGGATTGGTGTGGCTTCGCTGACGGTCTTCCTGAAAGACCAGTTCGACGATTCGATCAGGGTGCCGGAGGATGTCGAATCCAAGCTCGATCTGCCGCTGCTCGGGGTCGTGCCCCTCTCACAAAAGGGCACACCTGACGAGAACCTGGCCGATCCCAAATCGCCAGTCTCTGAATCCTACAACTCTTTGCGCGGATCCCTGCTGTATTCTACCCCCGAAGGCTTGCCGCAAATCATGCTGGTTACCAGCGCTCAGGCATCCGAGGGCAAGACCACTACCAGTTTTGCGATTGCCTCGGGCTTTGCCCGCATGGGCAAGCGAACACTGCTGATCGATGCCGATATGCGCCGCCCTTCGCTGCACAAGCGGGCAGGAATGGAGAACGAGCGTGGGCTGTCCGACCTGTTGACCTCGCACGAGCAGTTGGCGGAAATTCAGTTGCCCTCAGGCCGCGAAAATCTGAACTTGGTGCTAGCTGGGCCAGTTCCACCAAGCCCGACTGAACTCCTTTCAACCGCACGGGTCGAAGAGCTCCTCCAGGAAGCCGCGCGCAGCTATGACATCGTGATTATCGATAGTCCGCCGATCCTGGGCCTGGCCGACTCACCGCTTATGGCGGCGTTGGTCGATGGCGTGATCTTTGTGGTCGAAGCTGATCGTAGCCGCCGCGGTTCGCTCAAATCGGCTCTGCGTCGCTTGCGCGCTATGCGCCCGATCCTGCTCGGGGCGGTGTTGACCAAATTCGATCCGCTCAAAGCCGGCAACCGCTATTCCGAATATTATGGCTACGAATATTATCAGTACCAGGAATCAAAGACCAACAACTGATCATGCCCAGCCACACATCTTCCAGATCAGCCGCCAGGCTGGGGCGCGTTGCCACCGTGGCGGCATGTTTGGCTTACGCATTTCTGGCCATCGGCAGTGCTGCCGATCGCCTGGTCCCAAAACATCCGGATCTCGCTACCCAAGTCCCGGCGCTTTTTGCGTCCGAAGCCCTGCGCAGCAAGGGTATTCGCTTGCTTGAGGCAGGCAATTCAAAAGCAGCGATGGCGCTGGGCGAAGCGGTGGTTCGGCAAGAACCGGTTGACCCGAGCAGCACGGCACTTCTGGGGGCAGCCCGCTTTGCCGAGGGTGAGCAAATTGGCGCCGAGCGGGCATTCACCGTAGCCGGGAAGCTGGGCTGGCGGGTTCCGCTTACTCAACTCTACTGGATGGGTAAGGCGCTCGATGGCGGCGACTATGGCGTAGCCGCACTTCGGCTCGATGCCTTGCTGCGCCAGAAGCCAGCGCAGCTGAAGGATCGGCGTTTGCTGGATCCAATGGAGAGCGATCCGCGCGGCCGCGCTGCGATGGTTGGGCGGATGCTGCTGCAGCCGAACTGGCTGAAGCCATACGCCAGCAGCGTCTACGATGTTGCCCCGCAGGCAATGCGTTACCGGGCTATGGTTCTTGAGGAGCTTGGGCGGCGAGGGCTGCGTGTCGGTTGTGCGCAGATTGGCTCCGCGACAAGCCGCCTGGTCGATATTAGTGAGGCTGCTCAGGCGGCCGAATTATGGCGGCTACACTGTCCAGTGGCCGGAACTGGCCTTGTTTTCGATGGGCATTTTGTCAATGCAAGCTTGGCAGCTATCACCAGTCCGTTTGCCTGGGCAACAGCTGGCGACAGCGACACCAGCCTGGCGTTTGTGCCTGCCGCAGGCGGCCAGCGACTGATGGTTGTGGGTGCGGCACCATTCGAACGCGTGCTGCTTTCACAGTTGCTGGTGGTTCCGCCGGGCAGCTATGTGCTCAGCTGGAATGCCGAGACTGGCAGCGGAACTCCGACCGACCGGGTTCGCGCCGGGATCGGCTGCGCGCAGCAGTCCAAGGAGTGGCTGGCTGCCAAATTCGATGAGCGCAGCCGCCGCTGGCGTGCCCCCGTCATGATAGGTTCTGACTGCGCGGGCCACTGGCTCAAATTCGGGGTCAGCGCCAATGCCGGGAGTGTTTGGCTGGAACAGGTCGATCTGAAGCCGGCGCGGTAACGCGCGAGGCAAGCCAGCCGTTTCGCATCACTTGGTTGAGAGCGGCTTCGCCCGGATCGTCCTCACGGCTCCAGCGGCAGCCCGCGCGGCCCATTTGAAGCAGCGCGG
>JBKJTN010000122.1:0-19975 GCA_046590275.1 Novosphingobium sp. | reverse complement strand
ACGCGGTGATCCGGCCAACGATCCGAACATGGCTTCCTGCCCGGCTGAACCGTCATTATCATCGGAATTGTCCAGGCCGCTCAACGGGTCGACATGGCCGGTCAGGAAATCTGGCAGGTCAGGCAAGGACTGCTGCGGGGTTGGCGCCATGCGCAATTCGCTTTTCAGCAGGATGCTGGTGATATCTTCACGCAGCGTTTCCAGCATGTGTTCGAACAGGCCGAAGGCTTCCTGCTTATATTCGTTGATCGGCTGTTTCTGGGCATAGGCGCGCAGGAAGACTACCTGCCGCAGCGCGTCGAGCGTGGCGAGGTGTTCCTTCCAGTGGTGGTCGAGGCGTTCGAGCAGGATCGATTTTTCCAGGTTCTTCCACGACCGCTCGTCGAGTTCGGCGATCTTGGCGTCCATTTTGGCGTCGGCCGCAGCGGCGATCCGTTCTTCGATGATTTGCGGCTCGACCGCCTCTTCGTTCATCCACTGATCAAGCGGGAGCTCGAGCCCAACGACGTCGGCGATGCGCGTCTTGAGCGCCTCGATATCCCACTGTTCGGGATACGATCCCGGCGGACACGCCTCGCCCACCAGTGCGTTGACCGTATCATGGCGCATATCGAGCACCACGTCGTCGACCGCACCGGCATCCATGATATCGGCGCGCTGTTCGTAGATCACCTTGCGCTGATCGTTCATGACATTGTCGTATTCGACGACTTGCTTGCGGGTATCGTAGTTGCGTGCCTCGACCTTCTTCTGGGCTGTCTCGATTGCCTTCGAGAGCCACTTGGATCCGATTGCCTCACCGTCCGCCAAGTTGGAATTCATCATCCGCGAGAACAGCGTGTCGGGCCCGAAGATCCGCAACAGATCGTCTTCCAGGCAGAGGTAAAAGCGCGACAGGCCAGGGTCGCCCTGGCGGCCGGAGCGGCCCCGCAACTGGTTATCGATTCGGCGGCTTTCATGGCGTTCGGTGCCAAGCACGAACAGCCCGCCCGCCGCGAGCACCAACTGGCGTTCCGCCTCGATTTCGGCGGTGAAGCGCGCAATTTCTGCATCGCGGGCCGCCCCCTCGGGCGTGTCCTTGAGCTCATCCTCGATCCGGAATTCGAGGTTACCGCCCAGTTTGATGTCGGTTCCGCGCCCGGCCATGTTGGTGGCAATCGTGACTGCCCCAAGTCGTCCAGCCTGCGCCACGATATGGGCTTCCATCTCGTGGAACCGGGCATTCAGCACAGCGTGCTTGACCCCCTCCTGGTTGAGGAATTCTGACAGCATTTCGGACTTTTCGATCGAAACAGTGCCTACCAGCACCGGCTGACCGATTGCGTGCTTTTCGGCGATGGTCTTGGCGATCGCCTGGAATTTGTCCTGGGTATTCTTGTAGAACTCGTCCTCTTCGTCGATCCGCAGAACTGGAACATTGGTCGGGATGGTGACGACGTTCACCTTGTAGATGTCAAAGAATTCCGCTGCTTCGGTTGCGGCGGTGCCGGTCATCCCTGACAGCTTAGGATACATCCGGAAATAGTTCTGGAACGTAATCGAGGCCATTGTCTGGTTCTCGGGCTCGATCTTCACGCCTTCCTTGGCTTCGACCGCCTGATGCAGCCCGTTCGACCAACGCCGCCCCTCCATCATCCGTCCGGTGAACTCATCGATGATGATGATCTTGTCTTCCTTGACGATGTAATCGATGTCGCGCTTGAACATCACATTGGCCTTGAGGGCCTGGTCAAGGTGGTGGACGACCTGGGTGTTCTCCACATCGTAAAGGTTGGAGCCCACCAGCAGCCCAGCATTCTCGAGCACCCGTTCGACATTTTCAACGCCGTCTTCGGTCAATATGATGCTCTTGGTTTTCTCGTCAGCCTCATAGTCCGAGGGCGGAATCAACTTCACGATCGCATCGACCTGAACGTAGAGATCGGACTTGTCGTCGGTCGGGCCGGAAATGATCAAAGGGGTCCGTGCCTCGTCGATCAGGATTGAGTCAACTTCGTCAACGATCGCGTAATTGAAGGGGCGCTGCACCATCTGGCCGCGCTCATGCTTCATGTTGTCGCGCAGATAATCGAAACCCAGTTCGTTGTTGGTGGCATAGGTAATGTCGGCGTCGTAAGCCTCGCGCCGTTCATACTCGGGCATATTAGGCACAACGACCCCAACCGACAGGCCAAGAAATTTATAGATCTGGCCCATCCATTCCGCATCGCGCCTGGCCAGGTAATCATTGACGGTGACGACGTGGACGCCCTTGCCCTCGATCGCGTTGAGATAGACTGCCAGTGTCGCCACCAGCGTCTTGCCTTCACCGGTTCGCATTTCGGCGATTTCGCCGCGATGAAGCACAATGCCGCCAATCATCTGGACATCGAAATGCCGCATCCCGAGCACGCGCTTGCCCGCCTCGCGCACGGTTGCGAAAGCTTCTGGAAGGATATCTTCCAGCGTCTTACCTGCTTCAAGGAAAGCGCGGAACTTGTCGGTTTGCGCAGCCAGTTCAGCGTCGGTCAGCGCTTCGATCTGGCCTTCGAAAGCGCTGATCTGGCGGACGATCTTGTCGAGTGATTTGACGTAACGGTCATTGGACGAGCCGAACACGGCCTTGGCGATTGCGCCGATCATGCTTAATTCCAGGATGTTGTGATTTCGAAAATGGGCATTGCCCCGCGCCAGACCCGTTCAAGGCGGCGCCGTTTGGCTGAATTAGATATGAGTCGGCGCTATTCGAACGCGCGGTCAGCACCGAACAAAACTGAGGGGATGTAAACCTGCGAACGAGGCGGACGAGCCCGCGACGATCCACGTTCACCGCGCTCTTGCCTTGTTGCCGGGGCGACGATTACGGCCGACTTGCAAGGCGAAGAGCGCGCGCCGCCCCGGCCCGCCTCAGTGGCGCCGATTTCCGTTTCACTGGCCACGCACAACCGCGCCTGCGCAGGCGATACCTGCGTAACAAGGCCGGCCAGTATGGCGAGCAGAGCAAGAAGAATACGGTTCATCCGGCCCCATATATAGGCAGCACGCCCCGCACCGTCCAGCCTTGCCGGACAATATGACAGCATCACCCCCAAACGGTGCCCCCAGATGCCGCTCCGAATGAGAAACGCCGCACCAACCCTGAGGCTAGCGCGGCGTTTTTTCCTCAGACCGTGCAGCCGTTAACGGCCATCGCGGTCAGCAGGCGGGCAGTTTTAGTTGACTGCATCCTTGAGGCCCTTGCCGGCCTTGAACTTCGGCTGGGTTGAAGCCTTGATCGTCATCGGTTCGCCGGTGCGCGGGTTACGGCCGGTCGAAGCCTTGCGCTTGGCAACCGAGAAGGTGCCGAAGCCGACGAGGCGAACTTCATCGCCCTTCTTGAGTGCAGCGGTGACAGCATCAAACACGCCTTCGACAGCCTTGCTGGCGTCGCTCTTGGTCAGTCCGCTAGAATCGGCAACAGCGCTAATCAGATCATTCTTGTTCATTTCGGAAACCCCTACCTCATGTGAAACTTCTATCGCTTTAATGGACTCAAAGCTTGGCTGGAATTGAGCCGCTTTTGTGCGGGCTGTCAAAGCCAAAAACCGGGTTTTTTGTTCAATTATCCACGTTTTTCCGCCGCTTTCGGCGAAGCGAGCGCGATGAGCGGTGATTGCACCGAAATGCCGCAGCGCAGCAACCCCAAATCAGAGTCGAGTCGCTGCGTTGCAGCACCAAATTCAGGCTGAACGAATCAATGAGCGGTATGGTTCGGTACTGTACCGGCAATCCCCGAATGCCCGGGTTGGCTAGCCAGATCGTCTGCTTCGGTCCATTCAATCGCTTCGAGCGGCTTGACCAAGGCGATGGCCAGCACTTCGTCAACGTGACTGACCGGAATGATCTCCAATCCTTGAGTGATATTGGCAGGTATCTCGACCAGATCCTTGGCGTTCTCTTCCGGGATTAACACGATCTTGATGCCGCCGCGTAGCGCTGCGAGCAGTTTTTCCTTCAAGCCACCGATCGGCAATACCCGCCCGCGCAGCGTAACCTCGCCGGTCATCGCGACATCCTTGCGCACTGCAATGCCGGTCAGCGTCGAAACGATCGAGGTGACCATGCCAACACCGGCGCTCGGCCCGTCCTTTGGCACAGCGCCTTCGGGAAGGTGGATGTGAATATCCTTACGCTGGATCAGGCTGGGCTTGATCCCATAGGCCGGACTGCGTGCCCGGACAAAACTATAGGCCGCCTGGATGCTCTCGTTCATCACCTCGCCGAGCTTGCCGGTGGTCTTGACCCCGCCCTTGCCCGGCACGGTTACGCTTTCGATGGTCAGCAATTCCCCGCCAACCTCAGTCCAGGCGAGACCGGTGACCGCGCCAACCTGGTGCTCGTCTTCGGAAATGCCGTGGCGATATTTGCGCACGCCGGCGAACTCGCCCAGGTTTTCAGGCGTGATGGTGATCGAGGTTTCCTTGCCCTCAAGGATCTTGCGCAGGCTTTTGCGCGCCAGACGGGCGATCTCGCGCTCGAGCGTACGCACCCCGGCTTCGCGGGTATAGTAGCGCACCAGATCGAGCAGCGCTTCGCTCGTCAGGGTGAATTCACCCTTCTTCAGGCCATGCGCCTCAATCTGCTTTTCAACCAGATGGCGCTCGGCGATCGCGACCTTCTCATCTTCGGTATAACCTTCCAGCCGGATGATCTCCATCCGGTCGAGCAGCGCCTGCGGCAGGTTGAGACTGTTGGCGGTGCAGACGAACATCACATCCGAAAGGTCATAATCGACCTCTAGGTAGTGGTCCTGAAATTTGGAGTTCTGCTCCGGATCAAGCACCTCGAGCAGAGCCGAAGCCGGATCGCCGCGGAAATCCTGTCCCAGCTTGTCGATCTCATCGAGCAGGAACAACGGGTTTGATGCCCCAGCCTTGCGCAGATTGGTGATGATCTTGCCTGGCAGCGAGCCAATATAGGTGCGGCGGTGACCCCGGATTTCGGCCTCATCGCGCACGCCGCCCAGCGACTGGCGGATGAATTCGCGGCCCGTAGCCCGGGCGATCGACTTGCCCAGCGAAGTCTTGCCAACGCCGGGAGGACCGACGAGGCAAAGGATCGGACCCTTGAGCTTGTTGGTGCGCGCCTGGACACCGAGGTATTCGATGATCCGGTCCTTGACCTTGTCGAGCGCGTAATGATCCGCATCCAGCACAGCTTGCGCGGCGTGGATGTCCTTCTTCACCTTGGTTTTCTTGCCCCAGGGCAGACCAAGCAACACATCGAGATAGTTGCGGATGACAGTCGCCTCGGCGCTCATCGGCTGCATCGACTTGAGCTTCTTGAGCTCCGCCGTCGCCTTGGTGCGCGCTTCCTTCGACAGTTTTAGCTTGTCGATCTTGTCTTGCAGTTCAACGAGTTCGTTGGCTTCCTCGCCGTCCCCGCCGCCGAGTTCCGACTGGATCGCCTTCATCTGTTCGTTGAGGTAATATTCGCGCTGAGTCTTCTCCATCTGGCGCTTGACCCGCCCGCGAATGCGCCGCTCCACCTGCAGCACGCCCAATTCGCCTTCCATGAAGCTATAGACCATCTCAAGCCGCTTGAGCGGATCGATCTCGGTCAGCAGGGCCTGCTTGTCGGCAACTTTCGCGCTGATGTTCCCGGCCACGGTATCGGCCAGCTTAGAAGCATCGTCGATGTCTTCGAGCTGGTCGCCCGATTCCTGCGACAATTTCTTGTTGAGCTTGGCATATTCACCAAACTGCTCAACCACACTGCGCATCATGCCCGAAACTTCGTCTCCCGAAACGATTTCGGGCTCGATCTTCTCGACCTGCGCAACCAGCATTTCGCCCGAGCCGGCGGTTTCTTCACGCAAACTTTCCAGTCGCGCACGCTGCTGACCTTCGACCAGCACGCGGACGGTGCCGTCGGGCAGCTTAAGCAGCTGCAGAACGGTCGCAATCACGCCGATATCATAGAGATCGTCACGATCCGGATCATCACAGCCCGGATCGAGCTGGGCGAGCAGGAAAATATCCTTGTCGCCGGCCATCGCCGATTCCAGCGCGGCCACCGATTTCTCGCGGCCAACGAACAGGGGGACGACCATGCCGGGGAAAACGACAATGTCGCGAAGCGGCAGGAGGGGGAAAAGGTTCATCTGCATAGTCCGTTCATTATAGCACCGAATGGCGCTTCCCGGGTTAACCAGGGCTTGCCGCGGAATATGGGTATCTCATGCTGCACAGGCAAGGGCTGGACAGCGAAGGATTGTGGATGGCCGAATGACCTCCCGACAGGAGGCTTGTTAGCCCAGATCGGGCATCTTGAACCCCGGCGGCAATCCCATGCCCTGCTGGATCCGTGCCATTTCCGCGCCCGAAACCTCATCCGCTTTGGTCCGGGCATCATTGAAGGCCGCAGCGATCAGATCCTCGAGGATCGGCTTTTCGGACAGCGCCATCATGCCATCATCAATCGACACACCGATGATGCGGCCCTTGGCTGTGCAACGGATCTTTACCAGTCCGCCGCCGGCGACGCCTTCCACTTCCATCCCATCAAGTTTGGACTGCGCTTCGACCATTTGCTTCTGGATAGTTTCGGCAGCAGCCTGAGCCGCCTTGAGCATTTCTTCCATCGACTTCATGCGCTTTTGCTCCAGTGCAAGTCGCCGCGAGCAGCGGCTTCTTCGACAAATTCGGCTCCCGGAAAAGCGGCCAAGGCGGCTGCTACGAGCGGCGAGCGGCGCATCTCTGCCAGCTCCGCCTCACGCAAAGCCTCGGCCATTTCGCGCAGCGACAACATCCCCTCGGCGTCACCTCGTTCGATCAACCAACGTTCTCCGGTTGCGCGCAGCAACGCATCGCGCAGATCAGGCGCAGGATCGCCAGAAAAGCCCGGCGCCAGATCAAAGCGCAGATGCATGGGAGCAAGCTCGATCACCCGGATCCAGTCATGCATCACTTGTGCGACCCGAAGCTGGCCCGATTGATCGACCTGCCTGATCAGCGCCGCCCAGTCCATTGCCCCCGGTGCCGAGGTGGCAGGCGCAGATGCTGCGGTGGCCGGGCTTGCCGGTGCCGCGACCGCCCCGCTGGCAATCATTTCGTTCAGCTTCTTCGCCAGCGTCCCGGGATCGGGTAAGTCGGACGCATGCATCACCCTGAGCAGCGCCATTTGCGCCGCAATCAACGGATCGGGCGCAGACTTGACCTCGTCATGGCCCTTGAGCAGCAATTGCCACAACCGGTGAAGCTGGCCGGCCGAAAGCTGCTGCGCCCAGGCTTCGATCGCCGCGCGTTCCTCGGCTGATATCGCATCGGCGGCGCTTTTGCTCACCTGCGTCACGGTGATCCGGTGGGTGAGTTCCATCGCCGAGCGGAGCAGCGCGGCTGGCTCCACCCCCAAAGCAAATTGCGCGGCGACCAATTCCAGCAAGCCTGCTGAATCTCCGCCCAGCAAGGCCGCCATCAAGCGGCGCTGCGCGGTCTTGTCGGCCAGACCGAGCATGTCGCGGACCTGCTCTGCGGTGACCAGACCGTCGCCGCCTAGATCCGCATGGGCAATCGCCTGATCGAGGATCGACAAGCCATCGCGAACCGATCCTTCAGCGGCATTGGCGATCATTGCCAGTGCCTCGTTGTCAGCGGCGACATTCTCTGCCCGGCAAATCGCTGCGAAGTGCTCGGCCAGTAATGGAGCAGAGATCCGGCGCAGATCAAACCGCTGGCAGCGTGAGAGCACCGTAACCGGCAGCTTGTCCACTTCGGTCGTGGCGAACAGGAATTTTACGTGCGGCGGCGGCTCTTCCAGCGTCTTGAGGAGCGCATTGAACGCGTTGCGCGACAGCATGTGGACTTCGTCGATGATATAAATCTTGTAGCGCGCCGAAACGGCCGAATAGCGCACGGCCTCGATAATCTCGCGCACGTCGTCCACACCGGTGTGACTCGCGGCATCCATCTCGATCACATCGATATGGCGACCCTCGGCAATCGCCACGCAAGGCTCGCAACTGCCACACGGATCGATCGTTGGCCCGCCCTGCCCGTCCGGCCCGACGCAATTGAGCGCCTTTGCAATGAGCCGCGCGGTCGAGGTTTTTCCGACCCCGCGCACTCCGGTCATCAGAAATGCGTGGGCCAGTCGCTCACGCCGGATCGCGTTGGCCAGCGTCTGGACCATCGCGTCCTGCCCGATCAGCTGGGCAAAAGTCTGCGGCCGGTATTTGCGCGCAAGTACGCGATAGGGTTGAGAAGCGACCTGAGCGGCGGGGGCGACCTGAGCGGTAGGCGCGACCTGAGGCGGCAGCCCCAGCCCCAACGCATCTTCCGGCATATCCGGATCGCGAGTTGTAACCGGCTCATCGCCAAAAATGTCTGGGGAATCGACCATACGGTTCTTGGTAGGGGCTGACGTGCCGCTTGTCAGGAGGAAACGGGGAGTTGTCAGTTGAAAAGGCAGGCTGGTCATTTGAAAAGGAGCCGGGCGACCCGTCGCAATCCGTTGTGGCTGCTTCCTTCCGGACCTGACCAGATTGGCGAACGCAAACGTCCACCCGACTCCCGATGCGCCATATGGCGGGCGTGTCGCGTTTCAGCAAGTATCTCTGCATCAATTAGTTTAAAAACCTGCGAATCGAGGTCCCGTCGTCATGACGGGAATAGAGGTGGGCCTGCAAGCACTACTGAAAATGCGACCCCGGTAGAAGCTGCAGGCCCACGTTCTGACTCGCGGCGATTATCGCGCGCGCTCGGTATCAGCGAAAATTATCGGCGTAGGTTTGCAGCTTAAGGCGGCGCGGCGGCGTCGCATGGACGGTGGCGGCGATACCGTGCTTGTCCGCATAGGCCTGCGCTTCTGCCTGGGTCGCGAAATTCAGCACGACCTGCACCTGGGTATCACCCGATCCGGACCAGCCCATCAATGGATCAGCCTGCCGTGCCTCTGCGGGCGCAAATTCCAGGATCCACTGGTCGGTCAGGGCCTTGCCCGATTGCATGGCATTCTTCGGGCGCTGATAGATACGTGCTGTCATGGCGATTGCCATTCCGCAAAGCAGAGCCAAAATCAAGTGCGCCGTGATTTCTCGAAGGCATTGCGGGTTTTCAGGCTGGGATCCTCCGCCCATGGCTCATCGGGCCAACGGTGCCGAGGATAGCGGCCCTTCATATCGCGCTGCACATCGCGCCAGCTGCCCCGCCAGAAACCCGGCAAGTCGCGGGTCTGCTGGATCGGACTTCCAGCGGGCGAAGTCAGCTTGAGCAGCAAGGGTTGTTCGGGCTGACCAAATCCTGGATGGGAATCGAGCCCAAACAACGCCTGAACCCGCACCTCGACACTCGGCCCGGCCTCATCAGCATAATCGATCGCATGGTGCGTGCCTGCCGGACTGGTGAACTGCGGCGGAGCGAGCCGATCAAGCTGCTTGCGTGCCGGATAGTCGATCCGGTTCTTGAGCGCTTCATGGAGGGCTTGGGGATCGGTTGCATCGAGGCGGCGCGATAACAGCGGCGCGAGCCAATCCTCGAGTGAGGCGAGCAATGCTTCCTTGTCCAGCGCCGCGATTCCGGCATAGCGGGCTCGGGTCAGCAGATTTCGGCTGGCCGAGGACAACGGCAGCAGGCTCAGGCCGGCATCGCGCACCCGATCGATCACCAGCGCTGCAATCGCCGCCGGATCGGGAGCAGGATCGGAGCCGCGCGCCAGGGTGATCGCGCCCAATCGCTGTTCCAGCAACGCCTCGACCCGCCGCTCGTCGGCCAGCCAGCGCAATTTGCTGCGGCGTTCAATCCGGGGGGCAAGCCAGCGCTGCACTTCGGCTTCATCCAGGGCAATTGCACCAGTAATGCGCGCGCCCTTCGCCTCCCCTTGCGCATCGCCAACGCTGAGCCATTCCGACCGGGCCAAGGCCGAAGTTGGATCGAGCCGCAATCCGCGACCGCCCGCAGTAAGCCATTCCTCTCCCGAGGGACTGCGGCGACGCGCGATATTATCGGGATAGGCTTCTGCGAGAAGGATACCGAGGGGCGGCGCGGCTTCGACTTTATGGGTCAGCTGTTCGGCGCGCCGGGCCCAGGACGACGCAAGCTTGCGTGATGCCTCTGCCCGTGCGGATCGATCCGCATTCCACCGCTCAAACCGCTGCGCGAGATCTTCGCCGCGCCCGCCCAGTCCTCGTTCCTGCAACAGCAGCGCCAGCCGCGCGGCATCATGTGCGGCGCTATGCTGCGCAGCATAGAGCAGCATATGGGCCAGCGCTGGTTCCATCGGCAGCGCGGCCATGCTTCGGCCATGTGGCGTGATCTGGCCCGCATAATCGAGCGCGCCAAGCGAGTGCAGCATCCGCTTTGCTGCACCCATTGCTGCAGCTGGCGGTGGATCGATCCAGGCCATTTTCCCGGGGTCCGAATTGCCCCACTGCGCCAAGGTCAGCGCCAATGGCGCAAGGTCGGCGGCAAGCATTTCTGGCGGGTCGAACGCCGGGCGGCCCGGATGCGCAGCCTCTTCCCACAGACGATAAGCGACCCCTGGCCCCTGCCGCGCGGCGCGGCCCGCGCGCTGGGCTGCAGCGGCCTGACTGGCGCGGTGCGTCACCAGCCGGCTAACCCCCGCCGCCTTGTCGAACTCTGCCCGGCGCGACATTCCGGCATCGACCACAATGGATACACCATCTAGCGTCAGCGAGGTTTCGGCGATTGCAGTCGCCAGCACGATCCGGCGCCGACCATCCTGATCACGCCGGATCGCGGCGCGCTGGGCAGCAGGTTCACACTGGCCGTGGAGCGGTAGGACGAGCGCCTGCGGCAGCTTATCGGCCAGCCGCTCCGCTGTCCGCTCAATCTCGCGCACCCCGGGCAGGAAGGCGAGGATATCGCCGGTCTCATCACGCCAGGCCGTCATGATCGCCGAGGCTGCCGCGTCATCGAACCTGAGTTCCGGACGCGCGCCCAACCAGCGAATCGCCAGCGGAAAAGCCTTTCCTTCGCTCTCGATCACCGGCGCGTTGTTCAGAAGCGCAGCAAATCGTGCGCCGTCGATCGTGGCGGACATCACCAGCAATCGCAGGTCGGGCCGCAACACCTGGCTGCTCTCGATCGCTAGCGCCAAGCCAAGGTCGCTATCCAGATGCCGTTCGTGCGCTTCATCGAACAGCACGGCACTGACCCCGGCCAAATCGGGATCACTGAGGATCGTCGCCACGAAAATCGCCTCGGTCATCACGAGGATGCGCGTTTTGGCCGAGCGCTTGCTATCGAGCCGGGTGACATAGCCAACCGTCTGACCCGGAGCCTCGCCAAGCTGTTCGGCCATTCGCTCTGCCGCAGCGCGCGCGGCGACGCGGCGCGGACTGAGGATAATCACGGTGCCGCTGCACCAATCCTCGCCGATCAGGGCCGGGGCGACAGCCGTGGTCTTGCCTGCGCCCGGCGGGGCGATCAGGACGGCAGAAGGGAAATCCCGCAGCGCAGAGAGAAGGTCTGGAAGGACGGCATGAATCGGGAGGTCAGGCAGGCCCAAACCCCGCCTCAATACCGCCGCGCTACTGCAAACTCAGCGGCTTCAGCCATCGCGGAGCGGGCTTCTCCAGCCGGGAAGCCAGCAATCGCATCAATCGCGCGGCTTGCAAAATGCCGCGCACGCTCGCGCGTGGCGCCCACACAATCGTGGCGATCGATCAGCGCGATGGCGTGGGCCAAATCTGCGTCCGCGATGCGGTGACCGGAAATCGCCTCGCGCCAGAAGCGGCGTTCTTCATCGCTGCCGCGCGCATAGGCCAGGATCACCGGGAGGGTCATCTTGCCCTCGCGGAAGTCATCGCCCTTGCCTTTGCCCATTTCGGCGCTGGAGGAATCATAATCAATCGCATCGTCGACCAGCTGGAAGGCGATGCCCAGATTGCGGCCGTAATCATCGAGCGCCCGCTCATCAGCTTCACTGCGTTCGGCCACAACTGCAGAGATCCGGCAGGCGGCCGCAAACAGCGCTGCGGTTTTGGAACTGATGATCGAGAGATAGCGTTCTTCGCTGGTTTCGATCTGACGCTGGGCGGTGAGCTGATCAACCTCGCCTTCGGAAATCACCGAGGAGGCGCCCGAGAGGATCTTCAGCACTTTCAGGCTGCCATCTTCAACCATCAGCTCAAATGCGCGGGTAAACAGGAAATCGCCGACCAGCACGGTTGCAGGGTTGCCGAACACGATATTGGCGGTCGCCTTGCCGCGGCGCAGGTCGGAGCCATCGACGACATCGTCATGCAGCAGCGTCGCCGTGTGGATGAACTCCACCGAGGCGGCGAGTTTATGGTGCCGCGTTCCCTGATAATCGCACAGCACCGCACTGGCGAGCGTCAGCATCGGGCGCATCCGCTTGCCGCCGCCTGCGATGAGATGCCCCGCCAGCGCCGGGATCAGCGGGATCTGGCTTTGCATCCGTTCGAGGATAACCGAATTGACGTTGTTCATCCCCGATGCGGTCAATGCCATCATCGGGGTCAGCGAAGGCGAGTCCATCGACTCTGGCACCCGCAGGCGCAAGGGGATGATATCAGCGCTCATAATCCGCGCCTTTGGGACGCAGCACAGGCGAAGGCAAGTGCAAAGCTGGCAATGGTCATGTGCAAAATGTCATGCTAGCAAACAATCTCATGGCAGATAATGTTCCCGATCAGACTTTGGCTGGCTTTCGCTCAAGCATCGATAATATCGATGCAGCGCTGATCCATATTCTGGCCGAACGTTTTCGGATCACCAAGTCAGTTGGTGCCTACAAGGCAGCAAACGCTCTGCCCCCCTCCGATCCGACCCGCGAGGAAGCGCAGATTGCGCGGCTGCGCAAACTGGCGGTGGAAGCGCAGCTCGATCCGGAGTTTTCGGAAAAGTTCCTGCGGTTTATCATCGATGAGGTGATCCATCATCATGTGCAGGCTCAGGGGAAGTAGCAAAACCGCCGGTTCAAATGGGAGAAAACCCGTGCAGTTCAACGATGTCATTCGAAGCGAAACTGAACTGCGGGCCATTATGGGGGAGGCGGTGCACTCGGCTGTGGTCGAAAAGACGCTCAGTCAACTCGACCGGCATTGCGTGGATTTTATCGAGCGCTCGCCGTTCGTCCTTATTTCCAGTGCTGATGGGGCGGGACGGATGGATATTTCGCCCAAAGGCGATGCTCCGGGATTCGTAAAGATTATCGACGGCGAGACCCTGATTATCCCGGATCGCCCCGGAAACCAGCGGTTCGATACGCATCGCAACATCCTGCAGAACCCGCAGATCGGGCTTATCTTCCTGATACCAGGGAAGCGGGAGACGTTGAGAGTCAGCGGCACGGCCCAGATTGTTCGTGATCCTGCAGTCCTTGAAAACTTGGCAGCCCAAGGCAAGATCCCCGCCCTGGCTTTCGCGGTGCGGGTTGAGGAGGCCTTCATGCATTGCGCAAAATGCATGATCCGGTCCAATCTCTGGGTGCCCGAGGCTTGGCCGTCACTCGATGGCCTGGCTTCCTTCGCCCAGGCAATGAAGGATGCCGCTGCGATTCCTTTGCCGGTCAACGCCGTCGCCGAGCTCATCGAGGCCGACGAGAAACAACGACTTTATTGACTGCGCCTACCCACCAACCCTCGGCAACCTGAGCCGCACCAGCAGTCCGCCCAGATCCTCGCTCTCGCCAAGTTCGACTGATCCGCCATAGATCTCGGCCACATCGCGAACGATTGCCAGCCCAAGTCCGGTTCCCGGCTTGCCGGTATCGAGCCGTGCGCCGCGGTCAAAGATGCGGGTACGCTCCTCTTCAGGGATGCCCATGCCGTCATCCTCAACCCAGATTTCGCACCACTGGGGCTCAGCGGTGGCATCGATCGTGACGAACACGCTACCGCCGCCGTATTTTGCCGCGTTTTCGATCAGATTGCCGAGGATTTCATCAAGATCCTGTCGCTCGATCGCGACGATCGTGTCGCGCTTGCCATCCAGATCAAAGCGCGTGCCGCTATAAAGGCGGGTAACCGCGCGCAGCACCGCCTCGACGCTTTCGCCAACGCTGGCGCGCGAAAGCCCGACTGCTCGGCGGCCAACCGCGCGGGCACGGGCGAGATGGTGATCGACCTGGCGGCGCATCACGGCCGCCTCGCGGATCACCGTATCCGCCAGATCCGGCGCCTTGGCGGTGGCGGCATTCATCACCACCGTCAGCGGCGTCTTGAGCGCATGGGCCAAATTTCCCGCATGCGTACGCGCTTCTTCGGCCTGCCGTTCCGAGTGGGCCAGAAGTCCGTTCAGTTCTTCCACCAGCGGCTGCACTTCGAGCGGGAGCGGCTCTGTCACCCGGTTCGTCCCGGTGTTGCGCATCCGCTGAATCGCGAGGCGCACCCGGCGCAGCGGTCCTAGCCCGTACCAGGTTTGCAACACCGCCATCAGGAACAGGCCAAGCCCGAGGACCACGAAGCTGCGGATCAGGATCGTGCGAATCCGGGTGATCTGGCCGTCCAGATCGTCCCTGCTGGCGGCAACGGTGAATCCCCATTTGGTTTCGCTGCCCGGCAGGATGATCGACCGTTCCACCACCCGCAGCGGCTCATTGGGGAACTGGGGGCTGTCGTAGGCGTGCGGAAGCTTGTCGAAGTGGTTCGCCTGAACTTTCAGCGTGCGATCCCACAGCGAGCGCGAAAGAAACTCGTCATGCCCCTCGCCCACTACTTGCCAGTAAAGCCCGCTATTGGGTTCGAGGAAGCGCTGATCGCCCAGCGGGCGGTTGAAGAACACTTCGCCATCGGGGCCAATTTCAGCCGAACCGACCATTGCGGTCAGCATGTAGCCGAGTTGATCATCGAAATTGCGCGTGACCAGCCCGGTCAGTGTCCGGTCCAGCGCCAGCCCGCCACCAAAAAGCAGCACGATAATCCAGCCAGCAGCGATGAGCATCATCCGGCGAGAGAGCGAACCGGTATTCTTGCGTGCTTCGCGCGCTTCGGGCGCGCGGCTTTCCGTCAGCGCGGCAGCAGGATCCGCGCCAGCGCCGGCCAGCGGCGCGGGATCAGCCCCGGCCAGGCCCGGCCGGGTCGTCGAGGCTGTAGCCGAGGCCACGGATGGTGGTGATAACGTCCGCGCCCAGCTTCTTCCGGATGCGCGTGACAAATACCTCGATCGTGTTCGAGTCGCGGTCAAAATCCTGATCATAGATATGTTCGATCAGTTCGGTCCGGCTGACGACCTTGCCCTTGTGGTGGAGCAGATAGGACAGCAGCTTGTATTCTTGCGCGGTGAGCTTGACTGGTTCGCCATCCAGCGTGACTCGGCCCGAACGGGTATCCAGCCGGACATCGCCCGCGATCAACTCGGAGGAGCTGTTGCCGGAGGCCCGGCGGATCAAGGCACGCAGGCGCGCGATCAGTTCTTCGGTTTGGAACGGCTTGGCCAGATAATCGTCGGCCCCGGCATCAAGCCCGGCCACCTTGTCCGACCAGCTATCGCGCGCGGTCAGAACGAGAACTGGGAAAGTGCGTCCCTCCTTGCGCCACATACCGAGCACGGTCAGACCATCAATCTCGGGCAGGCCAAGATCAAGGATCACGGCATCATAATTCTCGGTCGAGCCAAGGAAATGCCCGTCTTCGCCATCGGTTGAGAGATCGACGGCATAGCCGGTCTGCTCGAGAGTCGACTTGAGCTGCTTGCCGAGGGTCGGTTCGTCCTCGACGATCAGGATGCGCATCGCCAAATTCCCCCGTAAAACACGAAACATGAGTTGCGAAAAGTCATGCGGCCAAAGCCCATGCGCGTCAAGCTGGGCAGCTTAACGCGATTGGCGGATAATGTCGCCGGAGCGCGCATCGACATCGACGAAGATCACCCGCCCGTTGCGAATGAACTTGAGACGATAGGCCAGCGCGGTGGGATCATATTCAGGGCCAAGATACTGCATCCCGGTCATCATCGGCACCACCTTGCGCTCAATCTCGCGGAGCGGACGGACGTTGCCAGCGCGCATTTCCTTGCGAACCTGGCCCTGTTCGTTCCCGGGCCCGGCCAGAGCTGGTGCCGCGACCAGCAAAGGCGCCAGAGCGAGGGAAATCAGAACAATGAGGGTTGGCTTAAGCATGATGGCGCTGTGCCTAAGCTACGCGGATTGAACAAGAAGTGAATGCACCGCTCGGCTGATGTTCAGCGGATCATCTCGTACTTGAGCGTCAGTGTTGCCGAAGTACCGACCTGCCCCGGCTCGATCGGCGTGATCTTCTCCGAGCTGGAAGCCGTAACGGTGATCGCATTTGGCATCCCACCGGCCATGAAACCGCCCGAGTTCGCGTAGACTTCCGAGATTTCGAGCAAGCGTACATTGGCATAACCGGCCAGGCCTGCAAGTTCCCGCGAGCGCGACTGGGCATCGGCATAGGCCGCGCGCCGGGCTGCCGACTTCGCTTCCTGGTCCTTCTCCAACGAGAAATTGGGTCCAAAGAAGTTGTTGGCCCCGGCTGCGACCAGCGCATCAAGAACAGGTCCGATACGATCGAGCTTGCGGATTTTCACCGTGACCTGATTATTTGTATCATGCCCCAGGAAACGTGGCGGCTGTCCATCGTTCGAATAGCTGAATTGCGGGTTGAGGCTGAAATTCGCGGTCTGGATATCTTCAGTGGTGATACCAAGCTGGCGCAGCCGCGCAATTATCGCCTGCATCGCAGCCGCATTAAGCCGCGCTGATTCATTCGCCGTACTCGCACGGGTCGTGACACCGGCGCCAACGGTGGCGATATCGGGCTTGGTATTGACGCTCTGGCTAACCGTCAGTTCAACGACCGGGCCCTGCACCGGGATCTGAATTTCCGCGGCAGCAACAGGTGTGGCGATCAAGGCAGCCATGGCAAACAAGGGGCGGTGTAGCGAAGCCATCGGGGGAAACTCCTTGAACATTTACCGCAATGATTGACGGTCCAGCTATTACGCTCGGGTGAACGGAAAGTTCGCGTCAGCCGGCGCGAAGTTGCTTGATATAGCATTCGCGGATCTCGCGAGTGACCGCGCCGGGCTGGCCGGAGCCGATCGGCCTGCCGTCAACCTCGACCACCGGCATCACCAACGATCCAGCAGCCGAACTGAACGCCTCGCGTGCCGCAAACAGCTCGGCCAGTGTAAACGGCCGCTCCTCCACCGCAATCCCGAGCTCGCGGGCAATTTCCAGCAGGCAGATCCGGGTCACGCCGGGCAGAACGCCGTGATCGACCGGGTGGGACACCAGGACTCCGCGCGCGTCGATGATATGGGCGTTGGAACTGCTCGCCTCGGTTATGACTCCGTCCTCGATCATCCAGACGTCGTCCACCCCGGCCTCGCGCGCTTCCTCCTTGACCAGCACCGCGTAAAGCAGCTGCACCGTCTTGGCCGAGCGCATTTGCCAGCGCAGATCGGGGCGCAGGATGACCTTAAAGCCGGTTTCGGCCTTGGGATTGTCCACCAGCGGCGCTGCCTGCGTGAAGGCAAAGCGGGTGGACGCGGGCAGCGGGATGGGGGAGAGGAAATCGCGATCTGGCGGGGCGCCGCCGGTAATCTGCAGGTAGACCCGGCCCTCGATCAACCCGTTCCGCTCGATCAGTTCTGCGAGCACAGCCGGCCAATCGGTATCATCGCTGACCCGCGCGGCCGCCTTTGAGCGTTCCAGACGGGCGGCATGGTGCGCCCAGTTGCAGAAATGGCCATCCAGAACCGGGGATACTTCATAGACCCCCTGTCCGAACAGCAGGCCGCGATCGAAGATCGAAACATGGGCCGCATTTTCGGGAAGCCACTCACCATTAAGCCATACTGTGCGCATAAGCCTCCATCCCGCTCCCTTCGCAGCTTGTCAACGCGGCAGCAGAGCAGCTAGGGGCCGCGCACCATGGCGCTCGCACCAATCCTCAGCTGGGAGCAGCTTAGCCTGATCCAGGGATCGGGCTGGCTGTTTCAAGGGCTCGACCTACACATCGGTCCGCGCGACCGGCTGGCACTGATAGGCCGCAACGGCGTCGGCAAAACCACGCTGTTGCGCCTGATCGCAGATCAGATCGAGGCAGACCGGGGCAAGCGTTCGGTCCAGCCTGGAACCAAGGTTGTGATGCTGGAGCAGGATCCGTTCTTCACAGGCCATGCCACGCTGATGGATTTTGCGCTGCACGAACCGGATGCTCCGCCTCGCCACGAGGTAGAGGCGATTGCCAGCCAGCTCGGCATTGACCTTGCCCGGCCAGCAGACAGCGCCAGCGGCGGGGAGCGCCGCCGCGCTGCGCTGGCCCGGGCGCTTGCCTCGGAGCCAGATTTGCTGCTGCTGGACGAGCCGACCAATCACCTTGATCTGGCCGCGATCGACTGGCTGGAAAGCTGGCTGGCGCGATACAAGGGCGCTTTCGTTGCGATCAGCCATGACCGCACATTCCTCGAGCGACTGACCAAGGCGACGCTATGGCTCGATCGCGGGTCGCTGCGCCGCAAGGACATCGGCTTTGGCGGATATGAGCTGTGGATGGAGGCGATCTATGCCGAAGAAGCCCGCGCTGCCGACAAGCTGGACGCCAAGCTGAAGCTTGAAGCACATTGGCTGGAACGCGGGGTCACCGCACGGCGCAAGCGCAACCAGGGACGGCTCGAAAAACTGTGGGAAATGCGCGCCCAGCGGGCGGCGATGCTGACGCCTGGCGGCACCGCAAAGCTCAAGCTGGCGACCGATGATGTGAAGACCAAAGCGGTGATCGTCGCTGACAAGGTGACGAAACGGTTTGGTGACCGCACGATTATCCGTGATTTCAGCTTGCGGATCACCCGCGGCGACCGGATCGGCGTGGTCGGGGCCAATGGCTCGGGCAAGACCACGCTGCTGAAGCTGCTGACTGGCGAATTGCAGCCCGATGAAGGCACGGTCACGCTGGCCAAGACGCTTCACGGGGTGATGATCGACCAGCAGCGCAGCCTGATGAGCCCGGACAAGAGCATCCGCGAAATTCTGGCCGAGGGCGGTGACTGGGTCGATGTGCGCGGCATCCGCAAGCATGTGCAAGGCTATCTCAAGGACTTCCTGTTCGAGCCGGGGATGGTCGATGCCAAGATCGGCACGCTGTCAGGCGGCGAACGGTCGCGGTTGCTGCTGGCCCGCGAATTTGCCCGCAAATCTAACCTGCTGGTTCTGGATGAGCCGACCAATGACCTTGATCTGGAAACGCTCGACCTGTTGCAGGAAGTGATCGCGGACTATGATGGCACGGTGCTGATCGTCAGCCATGATCGCGATTTCCTCGATCGCACGGTTACCGTCACGCTGGGTCTGGATGGCAGCGGCCGGGTCGATATCGTTGCGGGCGGTTATGCCGATTGGGAAAAGCAGCGCAAGGAACGCCGGACTTCGGCAAAACCGGCCAGTGCCAAGGCAGAACCGGCACCGTCCCCGCCGCCTCCGCCGAAGAAGGCCAAGCTGAGCTACAAGGACCAACGCGACTACGAGCTGCTGCCGGTCCGGATCGAAGAGCTGGAGGCAGCCATCATCCGCGATGAAGCGGCCTTGCACGATCCCGCGCTCTACGCCCGCGAACCGGCCAAATTCGCCGCGCTGACCGCTGCCATCGCCAAGGCCCGCGCCGACAAGGACGCCGCCGAGGAACGCTGGCTTGCACTGGCAGAGCTGGCCGAGGGTTGAGTTTCACCTGATAGCAGTGGTGTTCTGGAATGTTGTGGTTAGCTGCCGTCCAAGGTCAATCCTGTGGCTACCGCAAAGGCGGCAAGGACTTCGGCGTCGTCGCCGCCGCGATAGGTCGGAATTCCAAGTTCCAGAAACTGACTGTAATGCCTCTGGAAGTCGCGCCGAACCTTAGGTCGCTCGTCCAAATAGGCTTGCAGCACTTCGATCGCTAGTGATGCCCGCTCGATTGATAGAAGATAGCTCAAAACTCCCTCTGGCCGCCGCAAAGATTGGTGGGCGATGGCCGCTATATCTTCGGGCGAACCTTCAAAGGCCGCGAAGAGCGGAAACGCGCCCTGTCGCAAGGACCCTA
>JBKJTN010000072.1:0-10724 GCA_046590275.1 Novosphingobium sp. | reverse complement strand
CCCGCCCGCAGTGGCATCGTCTCCGCCCTTAGCGGCCGGCTTGCCATGCTCGTCGAGCCCGGCCGTTGCGTGCGCCTCGCCCGCGCTCATCTTGTGGTCGGCCATCGTTCCGTGCGGTGCAGCGCCTCCCGCCGGAGCGAAGACTTCGAGCTGATTGGCCGAACCGATCGCCTTGCGGCAATCAGCATCCATCGTCGCCGAGTTGGCCGGATCGGTGGTGTCGCCGCCGAGATAACGCCCGTCGTGGTGTTCGCCTTTACTCTTCGCGTCGTGCTTCTTGCCGGTCAGCACGGTCCCCGGGACGAGCGAGTGATGCTCTTCCTCACCCGCGACATAAGTGCCGTAGGCACCCGAGCGATGGCCGCCCTCACGCAAGCTGTTGATCGTTGGATCGACCGTCACCGTCTGCCCGTCGCGCCCGCACTTGCCATAGCCCAGCGAATGGCGCGGCTCGCGGTCGTTGGCATAGATCACGTGGCAGCCGGTGCAGCCCGAATGGCGATAGTCGCCCGGCTGATCGTTGGTGCCCATGAACCACATGTAGGGGTCGTTGAGCCGCGTCTTGTGGATATTGAGCACCGGGATTGCCACCCTCAGGCCAGTGCCGGGGCCGCGATTGGATTGCTTGAGGTCGGGCCGTCCGGGTTCGTCCATGCGCTGGCTGTTGCCGCTGGGGTTGGGCAGGCCGATCTCGGGAAACTGGGTACCGATCGTGCGCCCGCCCCGCTCAAACACCCGGAAAATGTCGCCCGGCGGGATGACCTGCCAGCGCGGCAGGGGATAGAGTTCGGCCAGCGCGCCGCGCGCTTTCTGGCGTTCCGTCAGTTTCCCCGGAGTGGCGCCCGGCGAGACGACTTTGGCTGGCAAGCCATCACGGGTGTAAGCCTCGCCAAATATGTAATTTTTGTAGGGCACGATGCCGTTGTTATAGGCTGCGCCGCCCCACAGCATTGCGCCTGAGGCCATCAGCGAGCGCTCCGCGGCTTCGATCACCGGCAAATGGCACGCCCCGCAAGCCTCGCGCGCGACGCGGTAATCGCCGGGATTGACGAAGCGGACAAACTCTGGGGCCTCACGATTGAGCAGTGTGTAGCCGCGCTTGGGATTGGCGGAGGATGGATAGTTCCAAGCCTTGGGATAGCGCGGCAACACATGCGCCTTTTCGCGCGCGGCGACATACGCTGGCGCGTCGCGGCCGATCGAGGGATTGCCCATCACGGTCGCGTCGCCGCCGTGGCAATCGGTGCAGCCAAGCCGCACCGCCGGGGTGACATGCATCGACGGCGCATCGGACTTCAGATGGCAGCTGAAGCAGCCCGAGGACTTGGCGTCGACCTCAGCCACGCTCTGTTTGGCAGGCGCAGCAGGCGCGGTAACATAGCTGCGTTCGACCGGCTTTTCTTCTTCGCTGGCGCGGATCTGGCTGGCGGGCAACATCACCAGCAGGCCGAGCATCACCGGGAGGAAACGAGCGAGGCGCATCAATAACTCACAATCGCGTTGGCGAGGATCGAGTAGTAATTGCGGTGGCCGTTCACATTATCGAACAGATCGCGAAAGCCGCTACCGCTGACCAGCGTCGCCGCGGTAAGCCGCAGCACGATGTTCTGGGTTGCCTTGGGCCTGAAAGTCGCTGCGGCTGACAGGTCCCAGCCGATGCTGCGATCGATGCTGCCTTCATTGCGCAGCGTCTGCAGCACGGTGGTGTTCTGGAACCACAGATGATTGGCATTGGCCGAGACCCGAAGCTGGGGCAGTAAATCGAAATCCCCGCCCACCCCAAGCAGGATCGTCCCGGGATTGTTGAAGTTGGATTGCCCCTGTTCCTTGGAAGAGCGCAGCGAATTCAAGATGCCATTTCGGCCATTGACCGAAACCGCCCTGCCACCGCCGGCAAGGGGGATGGTCTGGCGGATCCAGTAACTGGTGTCGGCGCCAGCAAAGATCGGATTTTCGTTGATTGCGTCAAATCCGCCTTCGGTATCGTCATAGGGGTCTTTGTCGCCACTGGCATAAAGGCCGGACAGGCGAAAGCGCATCCAGTCCTTGTCGTAACTGAGTTCTGCCGCGCCGAAGTAAGCGCGGATATTCGCAGGCCGGCCGGTAAAGAAGCTGTTCCGGTCCTTGCCCAGCGCGGCATAAGTCGAGGCGGTTAGGTTGACCCGCCCGATCCGCCCGTCAGCGCTGTAGCCCAGATAGACCACATCATAGTCGCGCCCGCGTAGTGTGCCGAGCAGCGCCGGTCGAACCGGGAAACCGTTGTCATCGACCTTGATTTCGTCGCCCTCGCGGTTGCGATTATAGACCGCGCTGATCTGGCTGGTGAGACCGGGGATCAGGAAATCCTGACGATAGAGGTTGGCAATCACTACGAAGTCATCGCGTGGCCGTTCAGTCAGATTGTTGAGGCCGCTGTTGGTATCCTTCTCGAGCCGCCAGAACGCCGCCAGATTGTATTGCAGGCGGTTGTTGTCGCGATCACCGAACAGGCGGACGCCGAGTTGATCGTCGTTGAACAGAAAGCCCCGGAAGTCGTTCTGGAACGGCTGGATCCCGACGCGGATCGAATCGAAGTCATAGCGCTCCGAGACATTACGCAGATGGTAATCGACGAAAGCTTCTTGCACCCCAAGGAAGTTGTCGGTGCGCTTGGTGCCCTTGCTCGGCTCGACGAACAGCACGCGCTTTTCCGGCACGCGGACGTGGTTGATATTGAGCGCCAGGGTCAGCCGGTATTCGATATCGGGCGGCTTGAAAGCAGTGCTGCCCTTGATCAGAGCCGCGCTGGCCAGAAAGGTTTGCGAAAAAACATAGCTGGCGTTTTTGCCGAACACGTCGAGGCTTTGAGGCCGGGCGGTGGTTTGCACCCCAACCGGGATCGGGAAGGTGCGCGGCTCCAGCAGCGTGTCGCTGGTCAGGCTGGCGTTGATGAACCAGTCATCCCCCTTGATCGGCAACCAGGCCACCTTGGCGCGATTGATCGGCCGGTCGCCCTTATAGGTGTTCTGGTGATAGGGATCCCACCAGCGCTCCTTGACCACGCCCAGCGTTTCGATCAGCCGCCAGCGATCGGGGATCGGGAACTGATCGGTGGGAAACGCCTCGGGCGGGGGCGCCCGCACTGCGCCGGGGTTATCCTGGCTCACCGGATCGGGAAGGTTGGGATTATAGCCCGGCTTGCGGCGACCATCGAGGATGCCGCTGTCGACATCGGGCGGCGCGGTTTCTTCATCAGGTGGCGCTGGCGGCGGAGCTTCTGCGGCGACCGCAGACTGCATTAGAAAGACGGGGAGCAACAGCGGCGTCATGGGTGCTACAGACCCTGACAGACGTTCTGATCGGACGTGCCGATAAACGGCGCGAACGGGCAGCTGATGTAGCGCAGACGGACCGACGAACCTCCGACCGGCACCTGGATCGTGTCTGACCGGATGCCGAGCGGCGCGTTGACCGGTCCCGACAGCAATTTGCCAGCGTTGTTAAGGCCAAGGAAGCTTATCATGTCATCTTGATCGATCCCGTCTCCCGATACGCCAATCGCGCCCACCAGCACATTGCCGCGATAAATCGGAACTGAGCCGGGAAAGATCTGGATGCCGTTCTGCAGCCGGTTTTGTCCTGCCGCGACAGCGGGCTGGAAGGTGCATCGCCGCTGGGTGTCGGTGCCAGATGCACCACTTGCGAAATTGAGGTGCTGCACCAGATTGGTGAGCACCAGCGCCGATTGAAGCCCGGTCGAGAACGGGTTGAACTGGGCAATCGGGCGAGACAGCGGACCGCTAGGCTGGTTCACCTGTCCATCGGGGAAGTATGGCCGGGCGAGATTGCCGACCGCCCGGCTGGTAATCGCGAAATTGCCATTGAGGGCGTTCGGATCATTGAGGAACGAACGCGTAGCCCCAACGAAACTGCGCACATCGGCGCTGGGATCGGCCAGCAGGTTTGCCCCGGCCTGCGGATGCGAAAAGAACGCCGCCGAGCGGGCTTTTTGCAGGCTGACATCCACCCCGAACAGCGGCGCATCCGGAGATCGAACCAGACCCAGAACTTGCCCGCGGGTATCGACCAGCGAGATCGAGACCTGTGCCCTACTATCCAGCGGCTGGCGGATTTGCGCGCGGGCCTGGCTCATCACCGCGAAAGCTTCGCTCAGGATCGTCCGCGCTTCTGCCGCGGTGAGCGGCGTAGCAATATCGCCGCTGTCGGTCCCGGCTCGGATTGGATAGCGGCCGCTGCCCGCGCCATCGCTCAGCACGTAGGCATCAGGATTGGCAAACTCGGCTGAGGTTGCATCGCGGACACCCGATGCCTCGCTGCCATATGCGGTTCCAGCGATAATAGCCGGGGCATAATAGCCGATCAGCGGCACGAGCGTTCCCAGCGCGGGGTCGGTGGTGGCATAGCTGGCACCGGACAGCTGGGTCAGGCTGATGTAATCGGTATCCGAGTAGCGCAGCTGTGTTCCATCGACATAAATCATGTTGGCGCGGATCGCCGGAGGAGCTTCGAAGCCGACCGTTCCGGCCAGCGCGATCCGCTCATCGGCATCGCTGTCAATGTCCAGCACATTGGGATCGAGGCCATAGCTCCCATCCGCCAGAACCCCGACGCCCCCGACTAACACTCCATTCTTGTAAAGCGGGAATCCGCCTGGGTCAGCCGCAAGACCAAGGGGCGACCGCTTGGGGCCGATCAGCGCGTCCGGTCCAAACCGGGCAGCTAGATCGGAGCAGGGTAGTTGGCTGAACTGCACGCCAAACAGCGGCCCGCTTTCGAGGCCTGGGGTGGATGGCGCAGGCGGAAAATGTTGCTGCACGATCATGCTGGCAGTGCGCGAGGAAAAGGCGTTGCCTCCGCTGGAGAGGTAAGCCCCGGTGATCGCCTTGGCCACCGCAGCGGCCTCTGCCGGGACGTCTAGCCCCTGTATGTCGATATTCGCACCATTCGGTGCGGCGGGTATCCGGGCGAGAGACGGAGCGCCGTTCATCCTGAATAGCGCCAGCACATTGCCGACCCGATCGACGACCGCGATTGTCGCCGGCGAACTGTCTGTAGAGGCTTGCAATGCGGCCTGCGCCACGATCTTCTGGACATCAGCAACGCTAAGGCTGGAAAGCGCCGGGGCGGTATAAAACGGAGGAGAGCCGCCGCCCCCCCCCGATGTACTGCCTCCGCTGGATGAGCTGCTGCTGCCACCGCCGCCGCCACCACCGCCGCCTCCGCCGCAAGCCGTCAGCATGAGCAGCGCGAGCATGGAGAGTAGGTTTCCTGCCAGCCGCATCAGCGCAGCACCTCGATGCTACGGGCAGCTTCGCCCAGTGCGCTGCGGAAGGCTGCCGGATTGTAACTGCTGGGAGCGCGGACGGCGGCATAGGCACGGTTGATATTGGTTCTGATCCCTGCTGCCGCACCCATAGTGATCCGGCCTTCGCGAACCAGTGCGTTGAGCAGTGTGTCGACCGCCATGACTGCCTGCGCCGACCCGGCATAGTCGGTGAAGCGCGGCGAAATCGCCTTGCCGGCTATCGTCGCGATCACAGTGAAGGCGGTGTCGCCGCCATAGCTTCGCTGCGCCATCGCGTTCGACAATGCGCCGGCTGCGGTGTTGAGCCTGCCCGCTGCCTTGATAGTTTCGGCGCGGCCAATGCCCATCGCCCCATGAAAATTCCGGCTGGCGCTTTCAAACCCTGCCGCCTGCAGCGGCGCCAGCGCCCGGGCCACGGCGGAGAGCATAATGATATTCTCGTCATTATAGGGCGGGGTGGCAAACGGGATCGGGCGGCCGGGGTTGGTTTCAAAACTCAGCACCCGCGTCGCCTTGTCATCGATGGCCCGGTGGCAACTGTGGCAGTCATAGAAATAAAACTCGGGAAACAGTCCTTGGCTTCCAAGATCCGGTTTTGCGAACAGGCTGAGCGAGCGTTGGACTGCCTCGGCCTGACCCACTGCCCAAAGCCGCACGCTGTCTGTCCGGCCCTTGCGGGAAATGTAATCGCTATCCTCGTCGTGGTGCTGCTGGAGCGCGGAAAACAGATCGAGCTCGAACGCTATGCGCGGATGGCCCGCAGCCATCATTCGGTGCGAAACGAACTGTCCCGGTGCGCTGCTGCCGAAATGACAATCAAGGCAAACGGATGCGCGCGCTTGCGGATTATCCAGCGGGATCATCCCTTGCGCGACATTCGAGGCGTGGCTTGCACCCACCGCATAGTGGCTGGCCAGCCAGCCACCCGAGGCGCCGTGACAGGATTCGCAGCCAACTCCGTCCGTCAGCTGGAATCGTCCGCCGCGCTGTCCGGTCGAAACATTGGCTGCATGACAACCAAGGCATGCTGGCGCGCTGGCGGCGCTGCCGAGGCCGAGCGAGGCGGCAATCTGTGCCGAGCGACGTCCATTGAGAATAGCATAGGCCCGGCTATGCGCGCCGCCGGGGCTCGATGGTTCCTGCCAGTGGAGTAGCTCGTCTTGCCGAACCACTTTGCCATTGCCCTCGGCGCGGCCGTGGCAAGTCGCTCCAGCGCAGCTCGCAACGCCCTCGTAGCGGCCGCCCGAACCAGCCTTGACGGCCGCTGGCGAATAGAACCCATCGACCAGCAGCACTAACGCAAACAGGCTTGCGATGCGCAGGCAAGGCCTTTGCCAAGTTCCAACTTTCGTCATCAGCGGGGCCAACTTCAGCATCAGATCCCTTGGTACCCCCCTCATTTCGGGGCGCTATTTATCGGTTGCGACGAACACGCCGTCCCAGTCAGCCGGTGGAGGCGCGGCAATCAGCGCCGCAATCCGCTCCCGATAGAGCTCGTGAACCTTGTCGAGGCCGAAGTTTCGCGCGTTTTCGGTAGTTTCGTCAAGTCGCCTGGTAGCCGTTTCCCAATCCTTATTGCGGAAAGCGGTGATCATGGAGCCATGCGCCTCGGCAAAGTGTCCGAACGCCGGCTCGCGGGCCAGATTCTGGTCACCAAGGAGTGCTGACACTTCCTCGGGCCGATCGCGACCGACGACTCGAACCAGATCGACCACTACGGTTGCGAAATCCGGGATTTCCGCTCGCATCGCGCTGCCGATGGCAATCTGGATCCCGTAATACTTGGTCAGCCCCTCGATCCGCGAAGCCAGGTTCACGGTGTCGCCGATCAGCGAATAGGACAGGCGCTGTGCCGAACCCATATTGCCGACGCAGCACGGCCCGGCATTCAGTCCTATCCCGATTTTCACCTGATCCGGCCACGGCTCCGCTGGTTTCAATGGCATCTCGGCATTGAGCTGCTCGAGTTGGTCGATCATCGCCAACGCTGATCGAGCGGCATTCTCATATTGCTGGGAATCATCGAGCGGCGCATTCCAGAATGCCACAATCGCATCACCGATGTATTTGTCGATGGTCGCCTTCCGGGCCAGCAAAATATCGCTCATCGGGGTTAGAAAGTTGATCAGGAAACGAACGATATCCTTTGGTGCAAACTGCTCAGAAATCCTGGTGAAACCGCGAATATCGCAGAACAGGACGGTCATCTGCCGCTCTTCGCCACCGAGTTCGAGTTGGCTGGGATCGGCAGCGATGCGGCTGACCAGTTCGGGCGAGAGATACCGGTCAAAGGCGCGGTGAATATACGTCCGCCGTCGTTCTTCGCGGTAGTAGGTCAGACCAGTCTCTGTGACGTAGATCACGATAATCGCCAGCATCGGATAAGTCGGATCGAGCAGGAAATGGAAACTGTGAAAGGCATACCAGCTTCCCGCCAGCGTGGCACTCGCCAGCAAGATTCCCTGCACCGCGCCTCTGATGGCACCCAGCGTAGGCAAGAACCAAAGAAGCGAGACGCCGAACAGAATCACCAGCGCGCGCTCGAGCCCTGGTGCCCAGTCGGGACGGGTCAGAAACTGCCCCAGGATCATTTGTTCGGCCGCTTCTGCGTGGACCATCACGCCAAGTTCCCGCTCGCGGACCGGAGTTGACACCAGATCGCGCAGGCCGATCGCGCCAGCCCCGATAAACACTATGTGCCCGCCAAACTGTGCTGCCATCTCTTCATCGGAGATCGCGCCCGAGAGGATCTTCCAGGCGGGGATGACACGATCCGGCTGCGGTGCGGCATAATACATCCAAAGCCCGCCATTTCGGGTTGTTGGAACTTCGAATTGACCGACCTTGATCGAGGTGATTTCGCTGTCAGCCGCGCTGCCCATATTGCCGCTGCCGGTGCTGGTCTTGATCGTTATCGAACCGGCGCCCTGCGCCACTCGCAAGGCTTCCAGTGAGAGCGATGGGAGGATCTGCTCTCCCTGTCTGACCACCAGGGGCGCGGCGCGGATGATCCCGTCGCTGTCCCCTGAAAGGGTTAACGAGCCATTGCCGGTCGCAGCGCGTTCGAGCTCGGGGATTGGCAGGATCGCATTGCGATATTCCGGTACGACGCGGAGTGGGGAATCGCCGGAAATGGCAAAACCGGCTTTGGGTGCGGCCTCAGCCGTTTTGGGATCGTTGCTGAGAAAAAAGCCGGTCACCACGGGAACTTGGCGCAGCGTTTGAGCCAATTGGGCGTCATTGTCGGGCAGGCGCCGTAACGCCGCCTCGATTTGTGGATCGCCGTTCATTCGCTTCAGCCGTTCAGCGATCTGCGCCGGTGAGGTCCGGTCAGGCTCGGAAAAGACGATGTCGAGCGCGACCACCGAAGCTCCCGCACTGCCAAGTTGCTGGATCAGACGGGCAATCTCGGTGCGCGGCCAAGGCCATTGGCCAAACTGGCGGATCGAGGCCTCATCGATATCAACCACTTTGACCGGCACCGGCCGATACTGGCGTGGCTCGGCCCGAACATAGGAATCGAACACCAGTTGACCAACCCGCGTCAGGGCAGTCACGTCGGCGAGCTGCAGGGCCAGCACCGCCAATAGCGCCAGAGCACCAGGTAGAACTGTGCTCTTCCAGTCAACGCTGCTCGCGCGCTTTCGTGCCATCAAGTAAAGCCCTGTTTTTTCTTGCAGAATCCATGCCTGCTGAATTAAACTCGCACATCGAAGCCAAGAGTTCTATAAATGAAGTCACCAGTGCAGTAATAGTTTTGGTATCAGAGTGAACGGGCCACAGGTCCAGAATGGGGAAATACCATGTGCAACGCCGCCAATCGGCCCTATTTGCAGGTCGGCTTGTTTGCATCTGCGTGTGCAGCGGCCAGTCTGGGATGGTCGGTTCCGGCGTTTGCGCAAGACAGCGATGTGGCCACGCTTGATCAGCTGGTCGAGCGATCATTAAGTGCCAGTTCGGCGATAGAGCTGGCCCGCGAGCAGGCCGCCGCCGGTGATTTGCTGGCTGCGGCTGCCACATATGAGCGGCTTCTGATCGCTGATGAAAACGCTGATGATGTTCGCCTGGCCTATGCTGCGATCCTTTGCCGCCTTGATGATCGTACATCTGCCGAGCTGGAACTGGCTTTGCTAAGCGGGCGGGGCGGTAGTCAGGCAGCCCGGGACGAGGCCGAGAAAGCCTGCGGGATTGCCACACCAAAGGCCTTGCGCAAGTCAGGCCTGTCCGGTGAAATCGGGGTGGGGCTAACCTATGACAGCGATACGCTGGGGGCATTGCGGGTCTTCAGTACGTTCTTCTCGCCGTCTGATGATGGGTTTGGTGTAGTCGCCAACGCCCGTCTTAACGGCCGCTGGGGCGAGGGCTCGGACTTTTTCTATATGGATGCCTGGGGGCAGGCCAAAGAAGAGCTGTCGGGTCCACGTCTGGACTATCAGATCGGCTCCCTATCGCTTGGCTATGGGACCAGCTGGTCCAACAAGGAACTGAAGCTTGGCGGAGTGATCCGCCATGGACGGATTTTCGGCAATGAGAATTTTACCGAATATGGCGGTGAAGTCGAACTGGCGAGTGTTTCAAGCGGAGGCGCGCGCACGACGGTGCGAGCAGAGGCCGTCTGGCAAGAGGACCCGTTCGGTTTCATCAACGGTATGCACTATGATCTGGCCGCTTACCGTGATGTCCGCGCGTCTGAACGGCTCGCGTGGTACATCGGCGCCGCTGCGGAGCTCAAAGATGCCGATTTCGGTATCGACAAATACGTTGCCGGACGCGCGTTGGCCGGGCTCGAATATGTGCTTGATAGCCGGGGCACCTACGCGGGCCTATCCTCGACCTTGCGCTATTTGGTTTTTGGCGAAGAGGATTTCTTTCCCTCGCGGCGCGAACTGCGCGTCTATTCGCGCGCTGCAATCGGGCTGCCGATGGGTCGATCCGGGCTCAATATCGAGGCGGCCGTCAGTCATACTTATCGGGATTCCAGCCAGAGCAGCTTCCTGGCGGATTACAGCAGCTTCGGAGGCTCACTTGGTCTCATCTGGAAATTCGGGAATAGGAGGTGATCGTGATGAAGCCAATTAGCCGTCCGTTCGCCTTGTTTGGCGCGATCGCACTTTACTCAGTGGGGGCGCACTTCGTCGGAGCCGGTTCGGCGATGGCGCAGACGGTCGGTATTGCGGCTGTGGTGCGTAACGATGTCAAGCTGACCACCGCTGCAAAGCCGGTCCTGCACCCTGCAGTTGTTCGCGATCGCGTTTCGCTGGGCAATGATATTGTCACCGGCGCTGCCAGCATGACGCAGTTGTTGCTGCTCGATCAGACCAGCTTCTCGGTTGGCGCGAAGGCGCGGGTCCGGATCGACCGGTTTGTCTATGATCCCAGCCAGCGGGCCAGCTCAGTGGCGGCAACAGTCGCCAAGGGC
>JBKJTN010000047.1:0-10794 GCA_046590275.1 Novosphingobium sp. | reverse complement strand
CCCGACCAGGTGAAGAAGTGGCTCGGCAAGGTGGTGCCGCAGCGCGACAACTACTTCGCGACGCTCAACAGCGCGGTCTTTTCGGACGGGACCTTCGTCTACATTCCCGAAGGCGTGCGCTGCCCGATGGAGCTCAGCACCTATTTCCGCATCAACGCGGAGAACACCGGGCAGTTCGAACGCACGCTGATCATCGCCGAAAAAGGCAGCTATGTCAGCTACCTGCAGGGCTGCACCGCGCCGATGCGCGACGAGAACCAGCTCCACGCCGCGGTGGTCGAGCTGGTCGCAATGGATGACGCCGAGATCAAGTATTCGACCGTGCAGAACTGGTATCCGGGCGACGCCAACGGCAAGGGCGGGATCTACAATTTCGTCACCAAGCGCGCATTGTGCCAGGGCAAGCGCAGCAAGGTGAGCTGGACCCAGGTTGAAACCGGCAGCGCGGTGACGTGGAAATATCCGTCCTGCGTTCTGAATGGCGAGGACTCGGTCGGCGAGTTCTATTCAGTCGCGGTCACCAACAATTACCAGCAGGCCGATACCGGCACCAAGATGATCCACAACGCGCGCGGCACCCGCTCGACCATCATCTCCAAGGGGATCAGCGCGGGCAAATCGAACAACACCTATCGCGGGCTGGTGCGCATCGCGCCGGGCGCAGAAGGCGCGCGCAATTTCACCCAGTGCGATTCGCTGCTGCTGGGCAGCGAATGCGGCGCGCATACCGTGCCTTATATCGAAGTGAAGAACCCCTCGGCGCAGATCGAACACGAGGCCACGACGTCCAAGATTTCGGACGACCAGCTGTTTTATGCGCAGCAACGCGGATTGGGGACGGAAGAAGCGGTGACGCTGATCGTCAACGGCTTTGCCAAGGAAGTGCTGCAACAGCTGCCGATGGAGTTTGCGGTCGAAGCGCAGAAGCTGCTGGGGATTTCGCTTGAGGGGAGCGTGGGGTGATGGATCGGGAACTCCGCCCAGACGTGAGGCCCCACCCCAACCCCTCCCCTGAAGGTGAGGGGCTTTCAGGGCGCAAGAAGCAGACAACGCTGCTCGACTGGGCAGTTACCCTAGACTCCCCTCCCCTTCAGGGGAGGGGCAGGGGGTGGGGCCTATCCGCCGGGCGAAACGACGAGTTCGCGAACCACGCCCGCACCATGCGCAACCAGCCCACCGCGCCCGAAGCGCGGCTGTGGTCGATCCTATCCCGCTCGCAACTGGGCGGCTACAAATTCCGCCGCCAAGCCGCCATTGGCACCGCCATCGCCGATTTCCTCTGCCCGCAAAAAGGCCTGGTCGTCGAAGTCGATGGCGACACCCACACCGATCCTGCCGCCGATGCCCACCGCACCGCGCGGCTTGCGGCGCTGGGCTATCGGGTTGTTCGGGTCACCAATCTTGACGTGATGGGCAATCTCGAAGGCGTCCAGCGGCACCTGCTGGATATCCTCGAACCCATGCCCGATCGACGAGCGCCCCACCCCAACCCCTCCCCTGAAGGTGAGGGGCTTGAGGAAGTGGAAGCGCAGAAGCTGCTGGGGATTTCGCTTGAGGGGTCGGTGGGGTGAGCCCTGAAGACGCCAAATATTACGTGAAAGATTTCACACCCGTTCAGCGCATGCTTGTTGAACGTGCAAACGGAAAAGTACCGATCCTTATTAAAACTGTAGCGGAGGAGTTGGGCTGCGATCTTGCTGATGCAAAACGTCAAGCCGAACAGCTCGTGTCAATGAATTTGGCTGAGCTCAAGCAGTCGAAAATGGGTCGCTGGTTTTGGTACAATTATGTGAAGTTAAACGAGCGTGGCCTGCAGGTGCAGACCGTTGCCTTAGCTCTAAAAAAGAAGAAGTAATGCTCCAAATCAATAACCTCTCCGCTACGGTCGCCGACAAGCCGATCCTCAAGGGCCTCTCGCTCACCGTGGGCGCGGGCGAGAACATGCGATCATGGGGCCGAACGGTGCGGGCAAATCGACGCTGGCCTATGTGCTGGGCGGGCGGCCCGGGTATGCGGTAACCGGCGGAACGACCACCTTGGGCGGGATCGATCTACTCGCCCTCGAACCGCATGAACGCGCCGCTGCGGGCCTGTTCCTGGGATTCCAGTATCCGGTCGAGATTCCGGGCGTGTCGTTCGTCCAGTTCCTGCGCGAAAGCCTCAATTCCCAGCGCCGCGCACGCGGGGAAGCGCCGCTTTCGGGGGGCGAGTTTCTGAAGCTGGCGCGGACACAAGCCGCGCTGCTCAAGGTGGACATGGAAATGCTCAAGCGGCCGGTCAATGTCGGCTTCTCGGGCGGCGAGAAGAAGCGCGCCGAGATGGTCCAGATGGGCATCCTCGATCCCAGCTTTGCGGTGCTCGACGAGACGGACTCGGGCCTCGATATCGATGCACTGCGGATCGTCGGCGAAGGCATCAATGCGATCATGCGGCGGCCCAACAAGGGCGTGCTGCTGATCACCCATTACCAGCGCCTGCTCGATTATGTGCAGCCCGATTTCGTCCATGTGCTGGCCGGCGGCCGGATCGTCAAGACCGGCGGGCCCGAACTGGCGCATCAGCTGGAAGAAGAAGGTTACGAGGCGGTGGCGGCATGATCACCGCGCTCGTCGCCCTTCCCACCCGCAAGGACGAAGCGTTTCGCTATAGCGATGTGGCGGCGCTGGCTGGCGTCTGGCCGGTAGCGCGCGAGGACATTCGCGTTGCGGCGGGTGAGGAAGCCGCGCTGGCGATTGTCACCCCGGCAGGCGGCGCAGTCGCGCGGTCGCTTTCGATCAAGCTGGCGGCGGGCGCGAAATTTGACCTGCGGATTTTGAACGCCGCGCCGCTTTTCGGCCGGATCGCGGTGGAGGTCGAACTGGGTGAGGGCGCGGACTTTACGCTCGGCGCCGCGCAATTGGGCAGCGGCGATCAGACGCTGGAAATCGTCACCGAAGTGACTCACGCCGCGCCTAACGCGGTCAGCCGCCAGCTGGTCCGCTCGGTGCTGGCAGGCCATGCCACCGGCAGCTATCTCGGCAAAGTTGCGGTCGCGCGCGGGAGCATCGGCACCGACAGCGAACAATCGGTTCGCGCCATGCTGCTTGACCGGACCGCGACTGCCAACGCCAAGCCCGAACTCGAAATCTACGCCGACGACGTCAAATGCGCCCACGGCTGCGCGGTGGGTGAGCTCGATGCGAACGGCTTGTTCTACCTCCAGTCGCGCGGGCTTCCACCGGCCGAGGCCAAGCGGTTGATGTTGCAGGCGTTTATCGCCGAGGCTTTTGCCGATGCGCCGGGTGAAGACGAATTGACTGCCGCGGCTTTGGCCGCACTGGGGGCGCTGCTGTGAACATCGCAACACTCCTCAGGCCCGATCTGCGCAGCGATTTTCCCGGCCTTTTCAACAAGGATGGGGCAACCTGGCACTATCTCGATAGCGCCGCCACCGCGCAAAAACCGCAAAGCGTGATCGATGCCACCGTCCGCGCGATGGGGGTGGATTACGCCACGGTTCATCGCGGGGTCTATGCCCGCTCGGCCAACATGACGCTGGCCTATGAAGCGGCCCGGACAAAGGTCGCCAGTTTCATCGGCGGCCGCGAAGATGAGGTCGTCTTCACCAAGGGTGCGACCGAGGCGATCAACCTGGTTGCGCAGAGTTGGGGAGCAGCCAACCTCAAGGCCGGCGACCGGATCCTGCTGTCGACGTTGGAGCATCATTCCAATATCGTTCCATGGCAGTTGCATGCCGCTTGCAAGGGCGTTGCAATCGACGTCTGCCCGCTGACTTTCGATGGCCGGATCGATCTGGATGCGGCGGAGCAAATGCTCACCCCCGCTCACAAATTGGTGGCGCTGGCGCATGTTTCCAACGTGCTCGGCTCGGTGCTTGACGCGCGCCGCGCGGCTGATCTGGCGCATTCCGTCGGCGCGAAATTGCTGCTCGATGGCTGCCAGGCGCCGCCGCGAGTTCCGCTTGATGTTGCTGCACTGGACTGTGATTTCTATGTGTTTTCAGGCCATAAGCTGTATGGCCCAACCGGGATCGGGGTGCTGTGGGCGCGGGTAGAGATCCTCGAAGCGATGCCGCCATGGCAGGGCGGCGGGGCGATGATCGACCGGGTCAGCTTTGCCGGCACAACCTTTGCCGGGCCGCCCCAACGGTTCGAGGCAGGGACCCCGGCGATCGTCGAGGCGATCGGACTGGGCGCAGCGATAGACTATGTTGAAAGCATTGGAATTGCAGCGATTCATGCCCATGAAACGGCGCTGGTCAGCCAGTTGCGCGATGAAATGCGGCACTTGAACGACGTAACTTTGTTTGGCCCAGAAGATTCTGCCGGGATCGTCAGTTTTGCGCTGGAGGGGGTGCATCCCCACGACCTTGGCACCATCTTGGACGAAGAAAACGTTGCGATCCGCGCCGGGCACCACTGTGCCCAGCCGCTGATGGACCACCTTGGCGTCTCCGCCACCGCGCGGGCCAGCTTTGGAATATACAGTGATCAGAGTGATATAGCAGCATTGCTGCGCGGGATAGAGCGGACCAAAAGGATTTTCGGGTGATGAACGACGAGAGCCCCAATTTCGTGATCGAGGAAGTCGATGGCGTTGCCGCGCCGCCCAGGGCCCGGGTTGAATCTGCCGGAGAAAAACTGGACCGCAAACGCGATTACCTCGAAGGGTTCCTCGCCGAAAAGCCGCAGGATGTCGCCCCCGGAGAACCCGGCGGTGATCTGTACGAGGGCGTGATCGCTGCGCTCAAGGATATTTTCGATCCGGAAATTCCGGTAAACATCTATGATCTCGGGCTTATTTACGGGGTCGACGTCGGCGATGACGGCGCGGTGGTCGTCTCGATGACCCTGACCACGCCGCATTGCCCGGTGGCCGAATCGATGCCCGGCGAGGTTGAACTTCGGGTCAGCGCGGTCCCCGGGGTCCGCGATGCCGAGGTCAATCTGGTCTGGGATCCGCCATGGGATCCTGCCAAGATGAGCGATGAAGCCCGCCTCGAACTGGGGATGCTGTGATGAGTACGACTGCCTCCACCACGACATCAGTGCCAGGGAGCCGCCGCCCGCTGCCCGCTGCGATAATCCTGACGCCAGCGGCCGAAGCGCGGATCGCCAAGCTGATGGCCGAGGCACCCGCAGGGACGATCGGGGTCAAGCTCTCGACCCCGCGCCGAGGCTGCTCAGGCCTCGCCTATTCGGTCGATTATGTCAGCGAAGCCGTGGCTTTCGACGAACGGATCGAAACGCCGGGCGGGACGTTCTTTATCGACGGCGGCTCGGTGCTCTATCTGGTCGGATCGACCATGGACTGGGTCGAGGACGATTTCGCCGCTGGCTTCACCTTCGCCAACCCCAATGCCAAGGGCAGCTGCGGCTGCGGCGAAAGCTTCACGGTCTGAAGTCTTCGCCGGTCTCTTCGGCAATAAAGGCGAGCAGCGCTTTTTCGTAGGGATCGAGCTGATCGTCTGCCTCAAGCTGGGCATGGAGCCAACTCGATTCCTCGTCGGTGATGGCCATCGCTCCCTCGACTTCGGCTTCGATACCGCGGTTAGCGTGGCTGCCATGACTGGGTCCGCCCAGCGCGAGCAGGCTGCCAAAGCCGCCGCCAACATCTGCGCGGGCCAGATTGCCAAGAAAGCCGCCAATTCCGCCCGCCGAGCTGTTCATGAAAGCCTCAAGCTCAACCGCACGCTGCGGCGGCAGTGGTTCGTTTCCGCCAAAGCCCATCAGGAAATTGGCGACCCCCTGGGCGAACAGGCGTTCCCATTCGGGCGCATTTTCTCCTTCCAGGCTGGCGTTCTTGATCCGGAACAGCATTTCCGCCTCGGTCTTGCTGACCGCCGCCGGACGGTCGCCGCCGGCTGCAAAAATCATCCGGCGCAGCAGCGCGCATTCGGACGAGCTGATGCAGCCAGGCACCAGCTCACTGCCGTCGCGGGTCGGCCCGGTGCCGCTCACCACTGCATTCTCGATCTGCTCAAGCGCGTAGCTGCGCATCTCGGGGGGAACCTTGATTGCGGTTTCCATAATCCGGACCAACAGTTCAAGCTCGGCCATTGAGTCCAGTTTTCCGTCGTGATCGATGTGAAAAGCCAGCCAATCGGCCTTGGCATTATCGACATAACCGCGCGGTTCATCGCCATTGACGACAAATGCGGTCAATGCCGCAACAAAGAAGCCGACCCATTCGGGGGAAACTTCGTTGAGACTGTCATTGGTGAGAAACAACGCCTCGGCCTCTGCCATATCGATTTTGCCATCGGACCAACCTTCGCGGCGAAGCGCTAGAATCTCGTCAACGGAAATTGTGCCTACGGCCTTCGCTTGCTCGGCCAGGTCACGGAATTGCATGCCCATGGCGGTGAAGCCCCCTTATTACGCCCAGGGGACTATCGCCGAATATCCTTAAATCCGGGTTACCTCAGCCTGGATTGACCGCGCTACTAACGACGCCTGAGTGCGGCGACGCAGGCGGCGCGATCAACATCCCGGCCATCGCTGCGGCGCGCGTCGAGATAGGTCGCTTGCGGCTCGCGGTCCTGGGCGGCGGGATAAAGGTAGATATCCAGCACGCAGGCCGTGCCGCTGAACTGCAGCTTGCGGGCATCGCCTTCCCAGACATCGAGCCGCGCGCTGCCGAACTGGCGAACGAGATCGGTCGATGTCGCGCCGATCACGCCCTCGAGCCCAGGCAGGACAAGGGTCTGCGCAGCCGGAGGTGGGCGGCGAGTTGGTTGGCGGACGGGGTTGCGGGCTGCGCTGAGCGGCGGTTTGGATGCAGCGCTCTGTACCTTGCCAGCGCCTCTTGTTTGATTGCCACAAGCTGCCAGCAGCGGGATCAGCGCGAGGGCGATTATGGTCCTAGATGCCATGGCGTGAAGCGTCCTTGCGATGAATGAGGTGGGCAGCTGCCGCTGCGCCCAGAAAGGGAGCGAGGAAATTGACGAACGGAACCGCCAGCAAAGCAGTGACCGCGCCGCCGAGGATAAAGCGCTCGCCTTTGCGCAAGGGCAGCGGCGCTTGGCGCGACGGGCGGTGTCGCAGCCAGACCATGTCCATCAACTCGCGTCCCAGCAACACCGAGTTGACCAGCCAGAACACCAGGGGCGCGCCGACCCCGGTTACCAGCAGCAACAATGCAAGCGGCAGGGCGAGCAGATTGAAGACCAACGCCCGGCCCGCTCCGGCCAGGCTCGCCGACAGTTCCTCATGCCAGCCAAGCCGCCGGGCGCTGGCGGCGGCGCCCGGATAGTGCCGCGCCTCAACCGCCAGCACCACTTCATCGGCGAACAGTTGCAACACCGCCAGCGCAACGATCCGCCACAGCAGCAATCCCGCGACGATAACACCGACTGCCGCCAGCAACCCCCGCAGCCCGGCGGCATCGCCGACAAGCGCATCGCTAAACCCGGCCCGGGCCAGCGCCCAGTCGGCCAGCCACCAACCCGCCGCGGCTAACGCTGCGAAAATCAGCAAAGTTACCGCAATGCTCTTGGCCAGGATGCGCAGCACGCGCGGTTCGGCCAGTTGGCCAAGGGCAAGGACAAAAGCAGAGAGCATCGCCTGCCCGGATCGCGCGGGAGCGCCGACAAGTCAACTTGGCCGCACTTGCCCTGCGACCGGCAGACCGCTAGGCGCGCCCGCTGCACTTGTGCAAAACCCCCCGTGCGAAACCCAAGGAATGCCGATGCCAAGCTCTAACGCTGCTGCCCCTCGCACCGATGTAATCGCCATCGGCAACGCAATCGTCGATGTGATGGCGCCATGTGAGGATGCGTTGATCGAGCGGTTGGGCCTGGTGCGCGGCGGGATGACACTGGTCGACAGCGAACAGGCTCACGCCTTGTATGAAGCGATGGGGCCGGCGCGCGAAATATCTGGTGGCTCAGCCGCCAATACGCTGGCGGGCCTCGCCGCGCTGGGGGCCAGCTGCGCCTTTATCGGCCAGGTTGCGGACGACCAGTTGGGCGAGGTCTTTGCGCATGACATTCGCGCCGGCGGGATCAGCTTTGCCACCCCCGCCCGCGCCGGCCACCCACCGACGGCGCGCTGCCTGATCTTCGTCACCCCTGATGGCCAGAGGACGATGAACACGTTCCTTGGTGCCTCGCAGTATCTCCCTGCTGCCGCGCTGGATGAGGCGGCGATTGCGGACGCAAAGATACTCTACCTCGAAGGCTATCTGTGGGACCCGGAAGAACCGCGTGCGGCGATGCGCCGAGCGATTGCAGCGGCCCGGAACGCGGGCCGCAAGGTTGCCTTCACCCTTTCCGATGCGTTCGTGATCAGCCGCCACGGCGATGATTTCCGGGATATGATCGAAGCAGCAGAGATCGATATCCTGTTTGCCAATCATGTTGAACTCGCCGCGCTTACCGGGCTGGACGATTTCGACGCCGGCCTTGCTGCACTGGCCCCAAAAGTGCCGGTGCTGGTTGTTACCCGTAGCGAAAAGGGCGCGGTAGCGATGCACCAGGGGGTCCGCAGCGAAGTATCGGCCGAACCAATTGCCAAGGTGGTCGACACCACCGGCGCTGGCGATTTGTTTGCAGCGGGCTTCCTTGCCGGCCATGTGAAAGACCGGACAATTCAGGAATGCCTGACCATGGGCGCGATCGCGGCGGCAGAGATCATCTCGCATTACGGTGCAAGGCCCGAGGCGGATCTGCAGGCGCTGGTAGCGGCGCGGCTGGGCTAGGCGCTCCGCGCCAACTCGCGCGCAACTTCTTTCTGGCCGATGTCCCGGCGGCAGAAGCCTTCTGCGAAATCGATCGCATCGATTGCGGCATAAGCGCGGACCTGGGCTTCACGGACGCTGCTTCCCCGCGCGGTCACGTTCAGAACGCGGCCGCCGTTTGCCGTCAAAACGCCAGCTTCGCTCAGCGCAGTTCCGGCGTGGAAGATCTTTGCCCCGGTCGCTTCAGCGGCCGCAATGCCTTCGATCCGTCCGCCCTTCTTCGGCATGTCGGGATAGCCTTCAGCGGCCATCACCACGGCCAGCGCGGTATCGCGCGAGAAGCGTGGCGGCTCGATCCCGCCGAGGCGGTTTTCAGCGCAGGCCAACAGCAATTCGCCCAGATCGCCTTCATATCGCAGCATCAGCACCTGGCATTCGGGATCGCCAAAGCGGCAGTTGTATTCGATCAATTGCGGCCCGCTGCGGGTCAGCATCAGCCCTGCAAACAACACGCCTGAATAAGCCATGCCTTCGCCCGCCATGGCCTTGACCGTGGGAGCGATGATCCGGGTGATCGTCTCTGCTTCAAGCTCCGGGGTCAGGACGCGCGCCGGGCTGTAGGCGCCCATCCCGCCGGTGTTGGGGCCGGTGTCGCCTTCGCCGACCCGCTTGTGATCCTGCGCGGATGCGAAGGCCATGACCGTGCTGCCATCGGTGAGCGCAAAGAAGCTGGCTTCCTCACCTTCGAGAAATTCCTCAATCACCGCTTCCGCGCCCGCTTTTCCGAAGCGCCCGGCAAAAATGTCGCGCACGGCCGCTTCGGCCTCGGCCATGGTCATGGCGACGGTCACGCCCTTGCCCGCAGCGAGACCATCGGCCTTGATCACCACCGGCGCGCCAAAGCGGGCCAGCGCCGCCATGGCCTCCGCCTCGCTTCTGACGCGGCTGTAGCCGCCGGTCGGGATATTGGCGCGCGCACACAGGTCCTTGGTGAAGCCCTTGCTGCCTTCGAGCTGGGCGGCGGCCTTGCCGGGGCCAAACACCGGGAAGCCGGCAGCGCGCAGGCTATCGCCCAGGCCATCGACCAGCGGCGCTTCCGGGCCGACGACGACCATGCCGATTGTCTCGGACCTGCAGAAGGCGATCACTGCCCCGTGATCGGTGGCATCCAGCCCGACCAGCTCGGCGTGCTGCGCAATTCCGGGATTGCCCGGCGCGGCGAACAGCTTCGTGCACATCCGGGATTGCGCCAGCTTCCATGCCAGCGCATGTTCGCGCCCGCCGCTACCGATCAGCAGGATGTTCATTGTCGGGCAGTCTCGAAAATAAGGGTCAGGCGTCGCAATCCAGAGTGACGCGATAGTCGCCGTCGCTATCGACCTCAAGCTTCCATGCGCGGAAATTCATCACCCCCTGCTCAGTAGTCAGGGGGTAACTGCCGGTCCAACGATTGGCATTATCTGCGGTGCGGGCATTTATCATGGCATAGCGGCGGAAGGTTGCCGCGCCGGTGCCGTCGTCGGATTTCGGCAGGATCATTTCCTGGGGCTCGGCAGTGTACCGCTCGCCAAGCCCGTCGATGGTGTTGTCGAGCTTTTCATAGACGATGCGCACAGACATCGGCTGGGTGCAGCGATTGTGGACATAGATCTTGCGGTTAATCGCGATCGCCGGATCGAATTCGGGATCGACTGCCTGCAGGAACTGGCGCGCAGTCTGGACCGGGCTTGGCGGGCCAACGTTTTCCGGCGTCCGGACAATTGCCGGCGAAGTTGCCGGGCCGAACGGCTCCGGGCCAAGCGTAGTCTTTCCCGGTGTTTCAATCGGCGCGGGCGCGGAACCACTGAACGGCCAGATCTTGCCATTGATCATGCCGACCATGACAGCCGATGCTGCGCCGATAAGCGCGACCGCAATGCCATGCTTCCCGATCGGTCCCGGATTGCCGCCTTCCGTTTCATCAGTCATAAGCATGCCCCGCCACTTGCAGCGATGCATGATACCTAAAATAATCCGGCAAGGTAGAGGAATCGCATGACCGGACCCAAGCCATGACTGACGGACTGGTTGCTGCCCCGACGGGACCGGGCGACAATGCCGAGCCTTATTCGGTCA
>JBKJTN010000031.1:0-12990 GCA_046590275.1 Novosphingobium sp. | reverse complement strand
ATCAGAAACAAAAAACCGCGCCGAATCTGCAAAGACCGGCTCGAACCTCCGGGCGGCTAGCAAAGCGGGGCGGAAATGGCAAGCAGGGATGCGATTTGGGGCGAAGGGAGGGATGGTTTTGCGTGTCCCTGGGCAACGGTTCGGCTGAAAGTGGTTATGTGAGGTTAGGAGCTATTGCATATGTCACCGTGACCTCATGCGTCACTATAACCATAGTTAGGATCAAACTACTTTCATCCTTTGCATTATGGCTCGATCGATCAAGCCGCGAACCGTCGGATCGATGTTCTTAAATTTACAGAGCTGATTGAACCGGATCGGCCCCAACTCAGCAAAGAGCTTACCAAACACCTCATCAGCAAAGCTGCTTGAGATGAGCCTTATCTCAGAAAAGTCGAAGTCAATCGACCTCGATTGTCGATCCATGAGATTTTCGATTTTGTTTCGCGCAAGTTTCCCGGCGTCGCGGCTACCGAACGCAGAAAGCTCGGCACCAACAGCAAATTCAATGCGATCTTCGTCATTCTCATACTTTCGTTCAATATAGTCGTGGCCGGGATCATGTGACCGTCCTTTGAACACAAGAGCCTTTTCAAGGAGCATATCGTATTGGTAACCGATTGAGGCCCGGACATACGTGCCACCGAACGGTATGGGTGATCGACCAACCTGCAGTTGCCCTGGACGATGACGGAGTGAGACAGAGCCCGACCTCACGTCGAACTCTCCACCACTAACTTCGCAACATTTGAACGTCCCAAAGAGGCCATTCCCCTGATTAGTGGCCGAATTGCTCGTAACACCTTCATTGATCGCCGCACGAAGTGCGGATGTATCATCTTCTATGTCTGGTCGTCCTGCGCGAAGGCTTCTGGGAATTGTGATGCCCGCATCGCAGACATAAAACTCAACCCTCCCCTTATTCGGCGCTGTGATTACCTGAACGATACCCCCCACCGGCGAAGCTGCATGATTCAATACATTATCCGTTATTTCATTGAGAGCCCATTCCAGCGCCTTTAGGCGATTCCGGTCAATTCCGGGCACACAAGCAAGTATGATCGCCAAACACTCGTCGACAGCATTGTAGTGCTCTTCAGATGTAAAGTACTGTCGCGCCGACATATGCTTGACGTTTTTCGCGTCCTTAGGCTCAAAATGTTCTGGGCACATAAGATGAGCCCAATTCGTGTTGCTGAAATGCGCTGCCGCCTTTGGATCTTGCGGCAACAGCAACTCGACATCAATTTTCTTGTGCCGATACGCTCTTACATCGGTTACGAGGGGTATCATGTACTCAGGGAAAAGTCGGCTTGCGGTTCGGAAATCTAACGTCACATCACTATAGCCCTGCTTCGTAACCAGGTTGTGAAGAGCGGCTGTAGCTGAGAGAGAATCGCCACCAAGCGTGCCTTCGAAAATAAGTCGATTCCCTTCAGATTGCACGCCATGCCTCCCTGTCTGATCATTGAGATAGCAAGGGAACGAAGTTGTCGCTATCGACTTTAGTTACGTCAGTTACGGTGACAGGTGCAACAACCCCCAAACTCCACTGCCACCCTCACTCCCCCACCGATAACTCGACCAGATCCCAGCGGTTGCCATACAGATCGAGGAACACCGCGACCGTGCCGTAGGGTGCATCCAGCGGATCACGTACGAATTGCACGCCTTTTGCCTGCATCGCCTTGTAATCGCGCCAGAAATCGTCGGTTGCCAGGAACAGGAACACCCGCCCACCGGCCTGATCGCCAATAAATCGCGCCTGCTCGGGCGTTGAGGCGCGGGCGAGCAGGATCGTTGTGGCGCCTTCGGGTGCGCCGGGCGGGCGGACCAGCACCCAGCGCTTGTCCTGTTCGGCCTGCACCTCGTCAGCAACCAGCGTGAAGCCCAGGACCCCGCAATAGAACGCGATTGCTTCGTCATAATCGCGCACGACCAAGGCAATATGGGCAAGTGATTGGCGCATCGGCGGCAGGCTAACACCGTCATTGCCGATTTGCGAGCCGCGCTGTGTTCCATCCTGGCGGAAATCGCTCTAAGGGCTTCCCCCATGAACCCACCATCCTTCCTCATCTCGTCGCTACTGGTCGTCGTTGGCGGCGGGATCGGGGCGTGGCTGCGGTTTGCGATCGGGCGACTGATCGGCTCGGCCGTGTTTCCTTACGCGACGCTGACCGTCAACATCCTCGGCAGCTTTGCGATGGGGCTGCTGGTGGGGTGGCTGGCGCGGCAAGGCGGCCCGGGGTCATTGGACAGCGAGGGCTGGCGGCTGTTGCTGGGGGTTGGCGTACTGGGCGGCTTCACCACATTTTCCGCCTTCAGCCTTGAGATTGTGACACTGGCCCAGCGCGGCGCGATTGGCGCTGCGGCAGCCTATGCGGCGCTATCGCTGGTGGGCGGGGTTATCGGCCTGATGGTGGGCCTGAGGATGATGGCATGAGTGACACCGATTCCGATACCAGCGAAACGGTTCGCCAGTTCACCGTAGGCGCGGACGACGAAGGGGTGCGGCTCGACCGCTGGTTCAAGCGCCATTTGCCGCTGATCGGCTTTGCGATGGTCTCGCGCTGGGCACGAACCGGGCAAATCCGCGTGGACGGCAAGCGCGCCGGGGTCGATGACCGGCTGGCGGCGGGCCAGATCCTGCGCGTTCCCCCCGGCGGCACCGCGCCCGAACGCAAGGGTCCGCTGCCGCGCGGCGCGTTGAGCGAAGAACAGATCCGCCAGGCCGAGGCGATGGTCATTACGCAAGACCGCGCCGCAATCGTGCTCAACAAGCCGCCGGGCCTTGCCACCCAGGGCGGCACCGGAATGCGCGAGCATGTCGATGGGCTGCTCGATGCCTTCCTGCCGTTTGACGATGCCCGCACCGGATCGCGCCCGCGGCTGGTGCACCGGCTCGACAAGGATACCTCGGGCGTGTTGCTGATCGCGCGGACCGCTGGCAGCGCGGCGTTCTTTTCCAAGCGTTTTTCAGGGCGGTCGGCCCGCAAGATCTATTGGGCGCTGGTCACCGGCGTTCCGGCGATCGAGGATGGCTTCATCGATCTGCCGCTGGCCAAGCAGCCCGGCACCGGCGGCGAAAAAATGATGGTCGATGAAAGCGGTGAAGGCCAGACCGCGCGGACCCGCTACCGGGTGATCGACCGGGCGGGAAACCGCGCCGCCTGGGTCGAGCTGCAACCACAAACCGGGCGCACCCATCAGCTGCGCGTCCACATGGCGGCAATCGGCCATCCAATTGTGGGCGACGGCAAATATGGCGGGCCGGAGGCGTTCCTGTCGGGCAGTATCAGCCGCAAGATGCACCTTCACGCGCGCCGCCTGATTATCGAACACCCGGATGGCACCCCGCTGGATGTGGTGGCCGATCTGCCGACGCACTTTGCCGCCAGCCTGGAACAATTGGGCTTCGACGTGGAAGACGGCGCCGCGCTGGTCGATGAGGCCAAGCTGGTGACCAAAGAGGCCACCAAGACCGCCGCCAAGGCCCATGCCAAGCAATATCGCAAGGAGCGCCGCGGCGAGCGGCGCGGGCGGACCGGCGGCGAGCGCGGTCCGGCAGGCTCGACCAGCGCCTATACCGGCAAGGCTGCGGTCAAAGGTAAGGGTCCGGCCAAACCCGGCGGCAAACCTGCTCCCAAACCGCGCGGCAAGGCTCCCGCCAGCGGCAAGCCGGCACCAAGGCCGCGCAAACCCTGATGCATCCCAACGCCGCCTTCCGCCATGAGGACCGCGAACTGTTCGAGGCGCTGATCGACGAGATCGGCTTCGGCATGGTCTTTGCGACTACCCCCGACGGACCGCGCGTGGCGCATACGCCGCTGCTATCCTTGGGCGATGGCAAAGTTCGGTTCCACCTCGCGCGTGGCAATGCGCTGACCAGGCATCTTGACGGGATGACGGCGCTGGCGCTGATCAATGGCCCGGACAGCTATGTCAGCCCGCGCTGGTACGCAGACGCCCAGCAGGTGCCGACCTGGAATTATGTCTCGCTCGAACTCGAAGGCCGGGTCCGCAAAATCGACAGCGCCGGTTTGGAAGCACTGCTGGTCGATCTGTCCGCTCGCCATGAAGCACGCGTGGCAGAAGGCACCCCGTGGACGATGGACAAGCTGGAGGATCGCACCAAGACCGGGTTAATGGCGGCAATCGTCGGCTTTGAGCTTGAGGTTCAGGCGTGGCGGCCGACGCAGAAGCTCAGCCAGAACAAGTCACCCGAAGCACGCGCCCGGGTGATTGCGGGCCTTGAAGCCGCTGGCTCCCCGGCCATTGCCCAGCTGATGCGGACGCTGGTTCCGTGAGCGTAAAACTCGCTGTGTTCGATTGCGATGGGACGCTGGTCGATGGCCAGGCCAGCATCTGCAACGCGATGGACGCGGCCTTTGCCGCCTGCGGAGAACCTTTGCCCAATCGCCATCAGGTTCGCCGGATTGTCGGCCTCAGCCTGCCGCAGGCGATCCGGCTGTTGTTACCCGGCGCGGGCGAGGAATTGCGGCGCGGGATCGACGAGGCCTATCGCAGCGCCTTTCGCTCTGCGCGCGAGACCGGCCAGCTGGTCGAGCCGCTGTATGACGGGATTGCCACGCTGCTCGATGATTTGCGCGGAGCCGGCTGGACGCTGGGTGTTGCTACCGGAAAAAGCGACCGTGGGCTTGAGCATTGCCTGGCCGTGCATGGGCTTTCCGAGCATTTTGTGACGCTGCAAACCGCAGATCGACACCCGTCAAAGCCGCATCCGGCGATGCTGGAGGCCGCGATGGCGCAGGCGCTGGCGGGTCCCGCACTGACCGTGATGATCGGCGATACCGCCTATGATATGGAAATGGCGGTCAATGCCGGGGTCCGAGCTATCGGGGTCGATTGGGGTTATCATACCGCGCAGGAACTGCGCAAGGCAGGCGCCGAAGCGGTAGCGCTCAGCCCCGCCGAACTGGGGGATTTGCTGACATCAGGGGAGCCTTGGCATGAATGAGGACGACGCAGCGAAGAAGCGGTTCTTCGCCATTACCGCGATCCGCCTGAGCGGGCTCGTCATGATCTTGATCGGACTGGTGATCATGGCCGGCAAGACGAATTTCCCGGAATGGGCCGGCTATATACTGATCCTTGCAGGCACGTTCGACGCTCTGATTGCCCCGATCCTGCTGGCGCGCCGCTGGAAAAGCCCGCCCAGATGAAGCGTTTCTACCAGCAGGTCAGCGTGGCGGGCGAAGGCTCGGGCTGGCGGGTGCTGCTGGATGGCAAGCCAATCCGCACTCCCGCCAAAGCCGCGCAGTCGGTGCCGAGCAAGGCGCTGGCGCAGGTGATGGCGCTGGAATGGTCGGCCCAGGGCGAGGAAATCGATCCCGCCGCCTTTATCTTCCGCGACATGGCCGATTACGCGATTGACGTGGTCGGCCGCGATCCCGCCGCCGCCGCCGCAGACCTGCTGCGCTACGCCGAGACCGATACGCTTTGCTACCGCGCCGAGGCCGGCGAAGCGCTGCATGACCGCCAGAGCGAGGTGTGGGAGCCGCTGCTGCGCGCCGCCGAAACGCGCTGGGATGTCCATTTCGAGCGGGTGGATGGCATCCTCCACCGCCCCCAGCCGCCTGCCACAGTGGCGCGGATGGCTGCCGTCCTCGCGCCGCTGGACGCCTTCACGCTTGGGGCCCTCACCACGCTGACCACGCTCACTGCCTCGCTGGTGATCGGCCTCGCCGCGCTGGAACCGGAAGCCGACGCGGAAGCGCTGTGGGCCACCGCCAACCTCGAGGAAGACTGGCAGGCCGAGCTATGGGGCAAGGATGGCGAAGCACTGGCATTGCGCGCGCGGCGGCTGGCGGAGTTCGGCGCAGCGATGCGGTTTGCGGGGCTGGTGCTAGCCTGACCGGAATCCGCCTATTACTGCGCGGCAATCGCTGGTAATCTCTGACGTCATACTGGCAAGAAAGCGGTACCAGTCACGAAGTACGAACACGGGAGGGTAGAATGTACGCCTTGGCGCTGACTGAGTCCTGTTGTCCGGCCCAGACTGACGAGGAACTGCACGATACGACCGTTGGCGGAGTCCTGCGGCTAACCGCAGCGCGAACGCCTGACGCACCCGCGCTGCATGAGGTCAATTGCGACGGCGTTATCGCGCGCAAATGGACTTACGCCGAACTGCTCGCCGATAGCGAACGCCTCGCACACGCACTGCTGACCCGCTACCAGCCAGGCGAGCGGATTGCGGTGTGGGCTCCCAATATCCCCGAATGGATAATCGCCGAATTTGGGCTGGCGCTGGCCGGGCTGGTGCTGGTGACAGTCAACCCCGGCTACCAGCCGCGCGAGCTTAAATATGTGCTCGAACAATCGCGCGCGGTCGGGCTGTTTCTGATTGCCGAACATCGCGGCAACCCGCTGGCGAAGATTGCCGAGGGAGTTGTCGCAGGAATCCCTGCGATCCGCGAAGTGATCGACATGGAGGACCATGCCGCGCTGTATCGCCAGGCTGGGCCGCTTGGCACCCTGCCGCAGGTCGATCCGCTCGATCCCGCGCAGATCCAGTATACCTCGGGCACCACCGGATTTCCCAAGGGGGTCGTGCTGCACCACCACGGCATCGTCAACAACCCGATGCAAACGCTGTCGCGGCTTGGGGCGCCGGGCGGGATTCCGTCGCTGCAGATGACGCCGCTGTTCCACACATCGGGCTGTGTCAGCGTGATCGGAGCCGTACATCGCGGCAACTGCATCGTGCTGGTCAGGGTGTTCGATCCGGCCAAGGTCAACGCATTGATCGAATCCGAGCGGATCGTGTTGTTCATTGCGGTGCCGACGATGCTGGTCGCGATGCTCGAATCCGATGCAGCCACGCCGCGCAATTATGCCAGCGTCAGCCATGTGTTCTCGGGCGGGGCAATGGTCCCGCCCGAACTGGTCCGCCAGACGCGTGACCGCTATGGCTGCGCGTTCCAGATCGTCTATGGACAGACCGAAACCTCGCCCGTGCTGACCATGACCTGGTCCGATGATCGCGAGGAGGATGTTTGCGAAACTGTCGGTCAAGCCATGCCCCAGACCGAACTCTCGATCCGCGATCCAAAGACCAACGCGGTCGTTCCGGTGGGCGCCGTCGGCGAAATCTGCGCCCGCGCCTATAGTGTAATGCTCGGTTATAATGACGATCCCGAAGCAACCGGCAAGACAATCGATCCCGAAGGCTGGCTTCACACCGGCGATCTTGGCACGATGGACGAGCGCGGGTTCGTGAGGATCACTGGCCGGGTCAAGGAGATGATCATCCGTGGCGGCGAAAACCTGTTCCCGGCCGAAATCGAGAACATTCTGCTCGAACACGCAGACGTCGCCGAGGTCGCGGTGGTCGGCGTCCCGGATGCGCGGATGGGCGAAGCCGCCGCCGCCTTCGTGCGGGTGGCGGCGGGAGCGGACTTCAATCCGGCAGAGTTGATCGCCCATTGCCGCGCCAATATCGCCGCCCAGAAAACCCCGAGCCACTGGATCGAAGTGAGCGAATGGCCGCTGACCGGTTCAGGCAAAATCCAGAAGTTCGTGTTGCGCGATCAGTGGGTGGCCGGGGGATTTTAGGTCATCTACTTGATGATGTCCGCCCTTTGATGAAGGCAGGAATACCTACCCAATCCACTCCGCCACCTGTGCCGCGACATCGTTCGCCGCCTTGTTTAGCGCCGGCCCCACCGCTTCGGGCTTGGCCGCAACGCCGGGGACGATGCTTTCAAACCGCCGCGTGGTGAGTGCGCCAGCCTTGCCGCTGCGGATCGCGTCATAGCGGACGACGACCGACAGGCTGCGCGCGTCGTAACCCATTTCAAGCAGGCGGCCGGTCAGGCGCGAGCCGCTGCCGGCGACGATTTCATTATCCTCAAACACCATCCGCGAGCCCTTGGACCGGATCGTTTCGGCCAGCAGCGCGCGGAACAGCCGCGAGGGGCGTTCGACCCACATCGCATTTTGCAGATAGGCGACGCTGGCGTCATCAATCTGCACCGGAATGCGCTGCACCGCGAGGCGGCGATCAGTTTCCGGTTCGGCGACCACAATCGCCTCCTCGATTTTGCCGCTGGCGGCTGCTCCTGCCGGAGCGCTATTGGCAGGCGTCAGGCTGAACAGCGTGCCAGGGACTTTCCCGCCCAGGCTGAGGCATCCACCCAGTGCCAGCACCATTGCCGCGGCAGGCACCAGTTTCAGCAACGGTTGAAAACGCATATTCGGCCCCCTCATGGCTTGTAGTCCGGGAGTTTCGATCCGCCGAGCAGCGCCCCTGCGCCCTGATCGTCAATCTTTTCTGTGATGTCGCGCAAGGCGCGGGTTGTAGCGCGCAGATCGCGCAGCGCAGCCTCGGTCGCAGGCAGCGTGCTTTCATTGAGCTGGCGTGCTGCGGGCCGGGCTTCACCCAGCGTCGCCTTGAGTTCTTCGGCAGCAGAGTTTGCCGTCTTCAGCGTGGCCCGCAGCTGCTGCGCCAGCGCAGCACCGTCTTCACTCAGCAGCTTATCGGCGGAGCCTGCAACCCGCTCGAAATTGGCGAGCGTCGCGCTGGCCTGCCTCAGCGTCAACTGGAGTTCCGCCATCGTCCGCTCAACCTGCGGTGTCGCCCGGGCAAGATCGCCGGTCATCCGGTCGGTATTGGTGAGGATATTGCTGATCGACTCCTGGTTCCTGTCAGATAGCAGCCCGGTCATCTTCTCGGTCAGGGTCGCCAGCCGTTCAAGCAGCAACGGCGCATTGAGCAGCAGGTCGCCCAAACCGCCACGTTTGGTCGGGATCACCGGCACCCCTTCCGGCCCCAGTTCGGTAATCGGCGGGGCGTCCTTGACTGCACCGTTCAACTGGACGTTGGATACGCCGGTGAAGCTGCCCTGGATCGTTGCAGTCGTGCCCAGCAGGATCGGCACCTCGTCATCCACGCTGATCCGAACCCGGACAAAGCTGGGATCCTTGCGCCACAATTCGATCGCCTTGATCTGGCCGACTGGCACGCCGGCAAAAGCCACCTGCGACCCCTTGGCCAGACCATCGACCGATTGGCTGAAGAAGATGTCATATTCATTCTGGTTCGACGCATTGAGCCGCGCGATCCAGATGACGAAAGCCGCCAGCGCTGCCATCAGCACCAGCGTAACGGCGCCTACCCAGACATGATTGGCCCTTGTTTCCATCAGTGTGCCCTATGCCCCCTTGCCGCTAGGCTTGTCCATCGCCGTCACACGATGATTTGCGGCCTTCTCGTTGCGCCCGCCTTTTTGGCTCTGCTGTGCGGCACGCCCGCGCGGGCCATTGAAATATTCCTGAATCCACGGATGATCGAGCGCCAGCAATTCCGCGATCGTTCCAACCGCAATCACTTTGCTGTCTGCAATCACGGCCACCCGGTCACAGATTTCGTGCAGCGTATCGAGATCGTGGGTGATCAGGAACACCGTCAGGTCGAGCGTATCCTGCAATTCCCTGGTCAGCTGGTCGAACGCAGCCGCACCGATTGGATCAAGCCCGGCGGTCGGCTCGTCCAGAAACAGCAGCTCCGGATCGAGCGCCAGCGCCCGGGCAAGGCCGGCACGCTTGCGCATGCCGCCCGACAGCTCGGACGGATATTTGCTCGCCGCTTCAACCGGCAGACCGGACAGCATGACCTTGTAGAGCGCGATTTCATGGCGCAGCTCATCGCCGATCTCGGGGTAGAATTCCTTTAGCGGGACTTCGACGTTTTCGGCTACTGTCAGCGTCGAGAACAGCGCGCCGCCCTGGAACAGCACCCCCCAACGGCTGCGGATATCGATATCGTCATCATCGCGCGCATCGGTAATCGATTGGCCGAGCACTTCGATCGTGCCGGCAGCCGGGATCTGCAACCCGATGATAGAGCGCATTAGCACCGATTTTCCGGTGCCCGATCCGCCCACCACCCCGATAATCTCGCCGCGCCGAACCTTCAGCGACAGATCCTCATGGACCACATGGGAGCCAAAGCGGTTGCAGACCCCCTTGATGACAATCGGAAATTCGCCCTTGAATGCAGCGGGCATCTCGTCCCGGGCCATGTCCTCCACGTGCTCGATGATTTCTTCGCTCATCCCCAGCCCACCTCGGTGAAGAACACCGCAAAAAAGGCATCGAGCACGATCACCATGAAGATTGCCTGGACCACCGCCATCGTCGTGCGCAAGCCGACTTCCTCAGAGTTGCCCTTAACCTGCATCCCCTGATAGCATCCGGTCAGCGCCACGATCAGGCCAAACATCGGGGCCTTGACCAGCCCGACCCAGACATCGTGAATCGGCACAACCTCCTGGATTCGCGATAAAAACGTAACGAAGGGAATACCCAGCGTAACGCTGCCCAGAAACGCCCCGCCGATGATCGAGCAAACCGCCGCATAGAAGCCGAGCAACGGCATCATCAGCACGGCGGCCAGTACCCGCGGGATCACCAGCGCCTCGACCGGGGAGACGCCGATTGTGCGCATCGCGTCGATTTCCTCGGTCAGCTTCATCGTTCCGATCTGGGCGGCAAAGGCCGAGCCCGAACGGCCGGCGACCATGATCGCGGTCATCAGTACTCCCAGCTCGCGCAAGCTGAGCCGGCCGGTCAAATTGATCGTATAGATCTCTGCCCCGAACTGGCGCAGCTGCACCGCGCCCTGCTGGGCGATGACGATGCCGATCAGGAAGCTCATCAAGCCGATGATCCCCAGCGCCGATACGCCAACCAACTCCACCTGGCGGATCAGCGCAGTGGTGCGAAACCGCGACGGGTGGCGGATCAGGCTGCCAACGCCGACCAGAACTGCGCCCAGAAAGCCCAGGATGCCAACCGATCCATGCCCCGTTTCGCTGACAAGCCGGCCCACCGCATCGGCCACCCGCTCAAACAAAGGCAACCGTGGCCGGCTGATCTCGCCTTCGCCGCTCGCGCCGCGAACTGCCGCGATCAGCCGCAGCGCCTGTTCGCTGGCGCCGGTGATCTGTGCATCATTATCGCGGCTGGTCCGGCAGATGATCCACGCCCCGACCGTATCTATTGAGGTGACAGCGGAAAGATCGAGCTGGGCGACGGGTTCTTCCAGCTCACGCAAGCGGCGATCAATCACCCCGATCGAGGCGACAACCATCGGACCGGACAGAGCCAGTGTCACTCCGCCATCGGCGCCCGCTTCAGCGGTAAAGTCAGCCCATTCGCGCATTGCTGGCGGTCATGCGGTAAAATCGGACCGGCGACAAGTTTTGTCCACGCACGCCGGTGGCGGCTTGCACGCGCGGTGCGGCGCTGGCAAAGCGCCCGCACCATGAATGACCAGACCCTAGACAAGACCTTCGACCCCGCCGCGATCGAGGCGAAATGGTATGCCCATTGGGAAACGAACGGACTGTTTCGCCCGCACCGCCCCGATGCCGCGCCCTTCACCATCGTCAACCCGCCGCCCAATGTGACGGGATCGCTGCACATCGGCCACGCGCTGGACAACACGCTGCAGGACATCGTGATCCGGTATGAGCGCCTGCGCGGCAAGGACGCGCTGTGGGTGGTCGGCACCGATCACGCCGGGATCGCGACGCAGATGGTGGTCGAACGCCAGCTTGAGGCCGCGCAGGACAAGCGCACCAACTATAGCCGCGAGGATTTCATCGCGAAGGTGTGGGAATGGAAGGCCGAGAGCGGCGGAGAGATAACCCGCCAGCTGCGGCGGCTGGGCTGCTCAATGGACTGGTCACGCGAGCAGTTCACCATGGACCCGCATTTCACCAAGGCGGTGGTCAAGGTATTCGTCGATCAGTATAACAAGGGCCTGATTTACCGCGACAAGCGGTTGGTCAATTGGGATCCGGCCCTGAAAACGGCCATCAGCGATCTTGAGGTCGAGAGCCGCGAAGTCGCTGGACACATGTGGCATTTCAAATATCCGCTCGCGGATGGCGAAACCTATACATATGTCGAGCGCGATGCCGAGGGCGCGGTCGTGCTTGAGGAACAGCGTGACTACATCGCGATCGCCACGACCCGGCCCGAAACGATGCTGGGTGATGGCGCGGTGGCAGTTCATCCAGACGACCCACGCTACGCGCCGATCATTGGAAAGCTGTGCGAAATCCCGGTGGGACCGAAGGCGCAGCGCCGCTTCATCCCGATCATCACCGATGAATACCCCGACCCCGCATTCGGATCGGGTGCAGTCAAGATCACCGGCGCTCACGACGAAAACGACTATGGCGTTGCGCAGCGTAACGGCATTCCGATGTACCGGTTGATGGACGAAGTGGCCGCGATGCGAACCGACGGCGCGCCTTATGCCGAAGCTTCGGCCCGGGCCCGCGACATCGCCCGAGGCGCGGCGGCGAGCGCGGCCGAAATCGACGCACTCAATCTGGTCCCCGACGAGTACCGCGGGCTAGATCGCTACGAAGCTCGCATGCGTGTCGTGGCCGACATCGATGCCGATGGTCTGATGATTGCGGTCGAGGACAAGCTGATCATGCAGCCGTTCGGCGATCGCGGCGGCGTGGTGATCGAGCCGATGCTCACGGACCAATGGTACGTCAACGCCGGGGAACTGGCGAAAGCGCCAATGGCGGCGGTGCGTTCCGGCGCGATCGAGATCATCCCCAAGACATGGGAGAAGACGTTTTTCAACTGGATGGAAAACATCCAGCCGTGGTGTGTGTCGCGCCAATTGTGGTGGGGCCATCGGATTCCGGCTTGGTATGGGCCGCCGATAACGGATGACGGAATTGGCGGAACATTTACCGCTACACAACCCAGCGGTGACTGGGGACTCAGAGAAGCAAATATTTTTGTCGCGGAGGCCGACGACGATGTGCGAAATCTAGCGGCATCGCTCTATGATTGGCCCAAAGAAAAAATTGAATTGGTGGACGACTGGAGCGACGCAATGTTTGGCGCTTTGCGCCAACGGGACATAATTCATCTGTACCGCGATCCCGACGTCCTCGACACCTGGTTCTCCTCAGCCCTCTGGCCGTTCACGAC
>JBKJTN010000147.1:0-19236 GCA_046590275.1 Novosphingobium sp. | reverse complement strand
GGCGTAATCAGCAACCGTCGTGATGCGGGCGAGGGTGGCTTCTGCTTCGGCAGGGGTAAGTTTGTCGCGGCTGACGAGCCGGACCAGCGCCTTTTCGATCCCGGCCTTGGCTTTTTCCGCAAGCGCCAGCTCGACGTCGCAAAGCAGTACCTTGATGCCGTGCTGCGCCACTGTCTGGGTGATGCCCGAACCCATCTGACCCGCACCGATTACCGCAACTATCCGCACTGCTCAATCCCTTCGCGCTTGCAGCAAAGGGCGCTGCCTAGCGAGCGGCGCATGGCTTGGCTATCGGTTTTTGCCGGGAATCCACAGCACGTCGCCCTCGCCTTCGGCGTTGATCGCGCGGGCGAGGACGAAGAGGTAGTCGGACAGGCGGTTGACATAGGCAAGCGCAGCCGGGTTGACCGGTTCTGCTGCTGCCAGCGCAGTCATCGCCCGCTCGGCCCGGCGCACGGCAGCACGCGCGATATGGACGCGGGCGGCGCCTTCGCTCCCACCCGGCAGGATAAAACTGGTCAACGGCGGCATGGCTTCATTGAGTCCGTCGATCGCTTGTTCAAGCCATTGAGCCTGCGCCGTAACGATCCGCAAAACCATTTGTGTGGGTGCAAAATCGTCGCCCGGAGTGGCCAGATCGGCTCCAAGATCGAACATATCGTGCTGGGTCCGGGTCAGTGCGGCGCCGTGATCGCTGCCGGCCAGAGCGACAACTGCCAATCCGATCGCGCTGTTGGCTTCGTCGACCGCGCCGATTGCCTCCATCCGCGCGGCATGTTTGGGGCAGCGCGAACCATCGACGAGGCCGGTGGTCCCGTCGTCGCCGGTGCGGGTGTAGATCTTGTTGAGCTTGACCAAGGGGTTAGCGCGAAATAGCCAGCAGGATCGCGACGACGACGATCGCGGCAGCCTGATACTTGATGCGGTTGAACATCATCTTGTTCTGGAGCAGCTGATTGGCTGTCGCCCCGGTGCTGGCGGGATCGCGCTCAAGATCAAGCTTGGTGCCCTGCATGAACGCGATGAGACCGCGCACCAGGCTAACGACGACCATGATGACCAGTACGGCGATGATCGGGATGAGGATGTAGTTCATGGACGCTCTTCTACGCCTGACTCAAGGGAAATGCCAGCGGGTAAGCGCCCGCGGCGCAAGCCTTCCGCCAGTGCCCGCCCGTCCGTTCCGGCACGGCGCAGATCGCCAAGCGAAGGCGATCCGCGCCGCTTGGCAAGCTTCCTGCCGTCCGCCTCAACGAGCAGGCCGTGGTGATGCCATTGCGGCACCGGCAGGCCGAGCAGCGCCTGAAGCAGCCGGTGAATGTGGCTCGCTGCAAACAGATCGGTCCCGCGAGTCACCAGCGTCACCTCGTCCGCTGCATCATCGAGCGTGGCGGCGAGATGGTAGCTGGCCGGTGCGTCCTTTCTGAGCAGCACGACATCGCCGAAAATCTGGGGCCCGGCCTGTTGCGGCCCGGCAGTCGCGTCCACCCATTCAAGCTGACCGGTCAGCGTCAGCGCTTTTCCCACATCAAGCCGCCAGGCCGCCCCTTCGGGATCGGCATTTCGCTCGCGGCAAGTGCCCGGATAGATCGGCCCGTCCGGCCCTGAGTGTTGTGCGTCAGCCAGCACCTCAGCGCGGGTGCAATGGCAAGGATAAATCAGCCCCATCTGCTTCAACCGCTCGCCCGCAGCGGCATAGCGGGCGAGGCGGCTGGACTGGAATACCACGTCGCCGTCCCAGCTCAGCCCAAGCCATTCGAGATCGGAGAGGAATTCGGGAATCAGCTCGGCCCGGCTGCGGATTCCGTCGATATCCTCGATTCGCAGCAGGAACCTGCCATTGGCGGCCCTCGCCAGGTCATGCGCAATCATCGCGGCATAGGCGTGGCCCATATGCAGCGCACCATTAGGGCTGGGAGCAAAGCGGGTGACGGTCACCTTTGCACCCTCCTGTGGATTGCGACCATACGCAAGCCTTGACGGACAGGCGCTGTCCGTGCTGGATTCACCGCCATGAACTGTCTCGAAACCGTCACGGCAATTTGCGATCGGAGGCCATGCTCAAGTCGGAGCTGATTGAACGCGCGGCCCGGTTCCGCAGCGTGGATGACGATCCGGCGCGTCACCTGTCGAACTGTCCGGCGCTGGTTCTCAACGCCGATTATACCCCGCTCTCGTACTATCCGCTCAGCCTGTGGCCTTGGCAGACTGCCATCAAGGCCGTGTTTCTTGAGCGGGTTGATATCGTCGCCAGCTATGAACGAGCGGTCCACTCGCCCTCGCTCGACATGAAAATACCGTCGGTCATCGCGCTTCGGCAATATGTCAGGCCGAGCGAGTTTCCTGCCTTCACCCGCTTCAACCTGTTCCTGCGAGACCGGTTCGCTTGCCAATATTGCGGCAGTCCCCGCCAGCTGACCTTCGATCACGTGATCCCCCGGCGGTTGGGCGGCAAGACCAGCTGGGAAAACGTTGCGACCGCTTGTGCGCCGTGCAATCTGCGCAAAGGTGGGCGCACGCCCCAGCAAGCTAGAATGCCGCTGCTCGTCCCGCCGATCCGCCCGACCAATTGGCACCTCCAGGAAAGGGGCCGGGCTTTTCCGCCCAATTACCTCCACGAAACCTGGCGTGATTGGCTCTATTGGGATGTTGAGCTGGAAGCGTGAGCAGCGCTGGTTCGTGCTTGCGGTCACGCCGGACGCGGGCCATTTGGCAACAGATCACACCCCCGCCAGTGTTTTTTGCCGTCGCCGCTGGACCGAACTGCCAAAACCGATTGCTTCGCGGTATTTGGCAACGGTGCGCCGGGCCAGGTCAAATCCGCGGGTTTTGAGCAGGTCGACCAAGGCGTCGTCCGAAAGGATCGCCTTGGGATCTTCCGCATCGATCAGCGTCTTGATGGCGGCCTTGACGGCCTCGGCGGAAGCTCCGCCTTCACCGTCAACCGCGCCGACGCCCGAAGTGAAGAAGTATTTCAGTTCGAACGTGCCGCGATCGCAAAGGAGATATTTGTTCGAGGTTACGCGGCTGACGGTCGATTCGTGCATGGAAATCGCCTCGGCCACGGTGCGCAGGGTTAGCGGTCGCAATTCGGAAACGCCGCGCCGGAAAAACCCGTCCTGTTGCTTCACGATCTCGGCTGCGACCTTAAGAATGGTTTTCTGCCGTTGGTCCAAGGCCTTGAGCAGCCAGTTTGCGTCCGCCAGCTTTTCCGACAGCCAGCCGCGTGACGACTTGTCATCGCACGCGCCGCGCATTTCGACGTAATAGCTGCGGTTGACGATCAGTCGCGGCAAGGTAGCCTGGTTGAGTGCGATGTCCCAGCCTCCATCGAGCCGCGAAGTTATGAGGACGTCTGGAACCACCGGTTGGCCGCCACCGCCGCCGAATTTGAGGCCGGGCTTGGGATCATAGCCGCGCAGTTCGGCCATCATTTCCGCAAAGTCCTCGTCATCGACATCACACATCCGCTTCAGCCGGGCGATTTCGCCGCGGGCGAGCAGATCGAGGTTGTCCAGCAGCCGGGCCATGCAGGGGTCATAGCGATCGGCCTCCTGCGCCTGAAGGCCAAGACACTCGGCCAGGCTGCGCGCGCCCACTCCGGTCGGATCGAGCGACTGGACCAGTGCGAGCGCCTGTTCTGCTTCGGCCAGGGCCACGCCCAGTTCACCGGCCATATCGCGCAACGATACGGGCAAGTATCCTGCCTCATCCAGTTGATCGATCAGATGGCGCGCAATAAATGCGGTCCGCGGGTCGTGGCAGGCAGGCCCCACCTGAGCGTGGAGATGCTCGGCCAGGGTCTCGGCCAGCGAGCCGCGTTCTTCAATATCGGGGCCGCTTTCGCCGCCCCCACTGCGCAGGTCGCCGCCCCAGTCTGTATCAAGCCGATCGGCGCCATCCCGATGGCTGTCCCCTGTATCGCGGTCGGTATCGAGCGCGGAGCTGTCAATATCGAGCGGACGGTCATCGGCCGCCCGGCCCTCGCCGATCAACTGGTCAACCGGCGAGCTTTCCAACGATGTGCGGCGCACTTCGGCGAGCTCAGGATTGCCGTGATCATCGCCCGGCGGTTCGGCGGCGGAGCCCCCTTCGCCCAGTTCGAGCAGCGGATTGGCGTCGATCGCCTCGCCAATAAAGGCCTCGATCTCAAGGTTCGACAGCGCCAGCAGCTTGATCGCCTGCTGCAACTGCGGCGTCATCACCAGGGACTGGGACTGCCTCAGGTCAAGGCGGGGGCCTAGAGCCATGCGTCAGTCCCGGTGAGGCTTGCGCCTCACAAAGTGAAGCCTTCGCCCAGATAGAGCCGGCGGACGTTTTCGTCTGCGACCAGCGCTTCTGGGCTGCCCGCAAACAACACCTGCCCGCCATAGATGATGCAGGCGCGATCAACGATATCGAGTGTTTCACGAACATTGTGATCTGTGATCAGAACGCCGATGCCGCGGCTGGCGAGATCTTTCACCAGATCGCGGATGTCATTGATGGACAGCGGATCGATCCCGGCAAAAGGCTCATCGAGCAGCATGATCGAAGGATTTGCGGCCAACGCGCGGGCGATTTCGCAGCGGCGGCGCTCCCCGCCGGACAGCGCCATTGCGGCACTGGCGCGAAGCTTGGTGAGTCCGAACTCCTCCAGCAGCCGCTCCAGCTCCTGGGCGCGAACTTCGGAGTCAGGCTCGACCAGCTCAAGCACGCAGGCGATGTTCTGCTCGACCGTCATGCCGCGGAAAATCGAGGTCTCCTGCGGCAGATAACCCAGCCCCAGAATCGCTCGGCGATACATCGGCAGCTTGGTCACATCGACCCCGTCCATCAGGATGCGGCCCGAGTCTGGTCTGACCAGACCCATGATCGAATAGAAACAGGTGGTCTTGCCCGCGCCATTGGGGCCAAGCAGGCCAAGCACTTCGCCCTTGCCGACCGAGAGTGAGATATCCGTCAGCACTGCGCGCTTGTCATAGCTCTTGGCAATCGAGATCACCTCAAGCCCGCCCTGCGGAATTGGCTGGGCAGCGTCGGTATTGGGCTGTGATAGCGTAGCAGTGTCAGTCATCTAGAACCCGGTTTAAGGTCCGAAATGGCGAACGGCAAGCCTCGGTTGATCCATTTGGCAGGTTTCATGCATGCCCCTCCTGCACGGCTGGATCGCATGGAAGGGTTAACGAGGCTTGATCAAAGCCCACAACGGTGTTTTACTCGTGCGTAGAAAATAATAGGGGATGCAGATGGTCAAATCAGCGCCACGCAGCGAGGATGCAACGCCTCCGCAGGCTCGTCCGCTCGACTGGCGCAAGAAGATGAGCGACCACATTGCCTATGCATTGCTCGTTTATACCGGCCTCCAGATATTCGTGACCATGGGTGCGCTTCATGCAAAAGGCGGCTCGCTGCTGCCGTATTTCGTGCTGGTCCTGCTGGTTGCGGCAATCATCCCGGCCTGTCGCCGCTTTGAACGGCGTTGGGACCGGCTCGATGATGTTCAGGCCGCCGATCCCGGGCTGGCCAGCTTCTACCGGCGCGACCGGCTGGCGCTGTGGCTGCTGGCGATCGGCTTGCCCTTTGCGGTAACCGGGTTGTTCAAGCTGCTCGCTCTGGCGTTCGGCTAGCCCCCGCATTGCCCTTGGATTGAATGCTCCCTAGATCGGCGTCTCCCGATTGGAGACTTGCCGGACTATGCTAACCCCCGAAACCGCCCAGGACCGCGCTGCCGCGCTCGTTGATCGCGCCCGCCGCGCCGGCGCCGATGCAGCCGATGCCATCTATCACGGCAATTCGTCCGAAAGCGTCCAGGTCCGCCTCGGCAAGCTGGAAGATGTCGAACGCTCCGAAAGCGAGGCGGTCGACCTCAGGGTTTTTGTGGGTCAGCGCTCGGCCAGCATTGGCTCAAGCGATATATCGGATGAGGCGCTGGACGAGCTGGCAGCCCGCGCGGTCGCGATGGCGCGCGCCGCCCCGGAAGACCAATATGCCGGGCTTGCGCCAGAAGAACTGCTGGCCCGGGGGGGCATCCCGGCGCTTGATCTGGCCGATGCAGAGGAGCCCTCACCAAAGGCATTGCGAGCCCTTGCTGAAGCTGCCGAGGATACCGCGCGGGCAGTTTCCGGGGTGACCAACAGCGAGGGTGCAGGCGCGAGCGCCGGTCACAGCGTTTTGGCGCTCGCCACCAGCCACGGCTTCGCTGGGAGCTATCACGGGACCAGCCGGAGCCTCAGCGCCAGTGTGATCGCGGGCGAGGGCTCGGGCATGCAGCGCGACTATGGCTTTCGCACTGCCCGCTACGCCAGCGATCTGCTTTCTCCCGAAGAGATCGGCCGAATGGCGGGAGACCGGGCGGTAGCGCGCCTTAACCCCGGACGGCTCAAGAGTGGTTCGCTGCCAGTGGTGTTCGATCCCCGGGTTGGCGGTTCGCTGATCGGCCATCTGGTTGGCGCGATGACCGGGGCTGCAATCGCCCGGCGGGCGAGCTTCCTGCTCGATCGTGAGGGCGAGGCCCTGTTCGATCCAGCGGTGGTGATCGCTGATGATCCGTTGCGGCCGCGCGGGCTTCGCTCGCATCCTTTCGATGGCGAGGGACTGCCGGTTGCACCGCGCAATCTGGTCGAGGGCGGCAAAATTACCGGCTGGTTGATGGACTGCGCGTCGGCCCGCCAGCTGGGCCGCGCACCCACCGGCCATGCGGTGCGCGGCAGCGGCGGCGCACCGGGCGCTGGGCCCAGCAACGTTCACCTTGCCGCCGGGACGCTCACCCCCGCAGGGCTGATGGCCGATATTGCCGATGGGGTCTATGTGACCGAGTTGATCGGTCAGGGCGTCAATGGGGTAACCGGCGACTACAGCCGCGGGGCTTCGGGTTTCCGGATCGTGAATGGTGAACTGGCTGGACCAGTGGCGGAATTCACTATCGCCGGGAATTTGATCGAGATGTTTGCGGCGTTGGTCCCTGCCAATGATCTGGAATGGTACCGCGCGATCAATGTCCCGACATTGCGGATCGACGGGATGATGATCGCGGGGGATTAGTACCCGGTGGCCTTGGCGCGCTCCATCGCCTCGACAATATATCGCTTGGCAGTTTCGACATCGCCCCAGCCCTTCAGTTTGGCCCATTTGCCGGGTTCCAGATCTTTGTAATGCTGGAAGAAGTGTTCGATCTGCTGGGTCACGATCGGCGGCAGGTCTTCATGGCCGGCGATCTCGCTATAGTAGGGAAAGGTCGAATCGATCGGCACGGTGATCAGTTTTTCGTCGCCGCCCTTGTCATCGTCCATCATCAGGACACCCACCGGACGGACCCTGATTACCGCGCCGGGAATGATCGGCGAGCGGGCAATGACCAGCGCATCAAGCGGGTCGCCGTCTTCGCCCAGCGTATGGGGCACAAAGCCGTAATTGGCCGGGTAGCGCATTGAAGTGTGTAGAATCCGATCGACGAACAAGGCGCCCGAAGCCTTGTCGAGCTCATATTTCACGGGTTCGCCGCCAATCGGGACTTCGATGACGATGTTGAGTTCATGAGGCGGGTTGGCGCCGGCGGGGATCAGGTCAATACGCATGAGATGGCCTTAGCCGCGCCTCTGCCGCGCTGCAACACGGCATCGCCAACCTGCCTTATTTCCCGCCTAGTGCATTGATCGTGAAAGCAATCACCCCAAGATTGAAGACAAATCCGGCAAGGCTGTGCAGCAGCGCGATGCGCCTGATACCGGGGAGGGAAATGGTCACGTCGGAGGTCTGGAAGGTCATCCCGAGGGTGAAGGAAAAGTAGGCAAAATCAAGGTAATCCGGGGTCTTGGTGCCCGGGAAGTTGATCCCGCCGGTATCACCACCGTTGTCGCTTGCCGCCGAATAATAGGCGTGGGCATAATGCAGCGCATAGACCGTATTGGCGAACAGCCAGATCATCAGCAGCGAGCCGATCAGCTTGGCCATGGCGATCCTATCACCGGCCTGCGCGGCTTTTAGTTCGCCGGAAATGGCGGCCATTACAACCAGAGTAAGGATCGTGGTGATGACCAGCACCATGACCCGATTGGCATCATTGCGGGCTGAATGCATCCGCATTGCATCGGCACTGCTTTGCCTCAAAAACGGGATCAGCGAGACCAGAAAGCAGGCTGCGGCAAAATCGAACGCCATTGCCGCAGCATCCTTCCACCCAGCACCAGGCAGCAACTGGCGATAGGCCAGGAAGCCCAGTGGAAAGAGGGCCAGGAACATCAGGAACCGGGCCGGGGCGATCCGGTTGCCAACCCGTGCCCCACTCGCGCTCATTTCGCTGCCTTGGCGGCTGGCACCCGGCGCGGGGTGAGCAGCAGATCGAGCCCGGTCGGAGCGGTGCCGGCCTTGGCCCGTTCCAGCCATGGCCAGCGCAGGCCCCCGCGATAATCGATCTTGATGGTCTGGAACCGGTCTCCGCGCTGGACCAGAAGCTCGATCGGCTGGGCACCGGACTTGTTGGCCGCGATCGCCTTTTTGAGGCCGTCCTGGTCATAGCTTGTCCCGTTGACTGCAATCAGCTTGGCTCCATTGTTTACCCCGGCGTTGAAGGCGGCGCTGTTCCACTGGGTGGCGGTAACTTTGGCGTCCTTGTCGATCGCGATGCCTAGCGAATAGGTCAGGCTGAGGGACTTGGCATCCAGCATGCGTGCCTTGTCGTTGGGATTGGGATCATCCTTCCAGATCAGGCGATAACCGGCTTTTTCGATCCCGCCGACCGGGGAAGGTTGACCCGGGGCCATGAATTTTGCCCGCAAAAATCCATCCCAACCATAGGGATAGATACTATTCAGGGTGCTGGCGACGTCCGCAAACTCGAACGGCAGTTGCCCCCAATCGCCATCGCGCATGCCGAAGAAGGCGCGGGCAAAATCGTCGATGCTCTTGCGTCCACCCGTACCGCTACGGATGATCTGGTCCACTTCCAGCCACACCAGCGCGCCTTCGGTGTAAAAGTCCTCACTGCGCGACAATGAGGCGTAGGGTTTGGGCTTGCGCGCGGCGAACACCGGATCAGAGCCGGTATCCTCGATCGAACGCCAGCCGCGCCCGGCCTGTTCGGCGAAATTGCCGGCCCAGCTTGCCAACTGACCCAGGACCATCTCCTTGCCTTGCAAGCCCGACCGAGCCGAGAGGACCAGTCCCCAGAACTGGTCCTGCCCTTCATAGGCCCACAGCAGGTCGCCTTGCATCGGCTGGCGGTAATCGGGAGTCCACAGCCGGGCCGGGCGGCGGAACTTGCCAGCCCAGCTGTGGCCATATTCATGCGGCAGCAGCCCGCGATCCCATTCGTTCTTGTCCCATTCGGTAAAGGCCGAAGGCTCGAGCTGGTTTTCGCTCGAGCGGTGATGCTCCAGCCCGATGGAACCCATTTTGTCGGTCAGCGCGAGGAGGAAGTCATAATGGTCAAAATGGTTCGCCCCGAACGCGATCCGCGATTCGGCAACCAGGTTGCGGTGCAGCTCGATATGCTCGGGCTTGGCGGCCAGCTGCTCGGGCTTGTCGGCCACGACGTTGAGCGTGACCTTCTGGCCCAGATCCCACTTGCGGAAATACCTGCCGGCAAAGATCGGCGAATCGACCAGCACTTCATAGTTGGTCGCCGCCCAGCGCCAGCGGTCACCGCTTGCCTGCGCGCCGTCGAGCGCGGTTGCCGGGGTCCAGCCCTGCGGCAAGGTCACACTGGGCTGCACCTTGATCTGCCGCACATAATGCCCGGCCGGATAAAGGCTCATCTTCTCCCACTGAAGATTGAGCATCTCGGGCGTCATGGTGATCCGCCCCTCGGAGGTTTGCAGCGGCGCGGTATGAATGAAGTTGGCCACCACCGCCTGTGCGCCTTCGGGAAGATCGACATGGAAAGCATAAACCTCGACCGGATCGCGCTTCCAGCTCAGCGTCTTGCCGCCCGCCTGAAAGCGCAGATCGACCAGCTCGGCCAGGGGACCGCGCGAGCCGTGGGTGCCCGGCAACCACTGCGGCAGCAGCAAAGTCAGCTGCCGGGTGCCCGGCGCCACCGGAATCGTCTGGGTCACCCGAAAAACTCCGCGCACCACATCGCTGGCGTCGACATCCAGCTGCATCGCGCCGCCCGGATAGGGCACATCCAGCGGGTCGGGCAGGCTCTGCGGGATCGGCACCGCCATCGGCGCGGTGTTCTGGGCGGCGAGGGCGCAGGGCGCCGGTGTCAGCAGCATCGCGGCAAGGAGAGTAGCAGTAGTTTTGTTCATCCCCGGTCTGTGCCGCCAAGCCGTCCATCCTGCAAGTTTCACCTCGCGGCTTTTCGACGAAGCGCATGGCTGGCAACATCAACAACGCTGGCATGTTCCAATTCCCGGCAATTGGCTTTAAGCGCCCAATCCATGAGCAATACTCCCCAGGCCATTCGCGGCACCCAGGACATTTTCGGCGCCGAGGCCGAGGCTTTCGCCCATGTCGTCGAGACGTTCGAGCGGGTGCGCAAGCTTTACCGGTTCCGCCGCGCCGAAATGCCGGTGTTCGAAAAGACCGAGGTGTTCAGCCGCTCGATCGGAGAAACCACCGATGTCGTCTCGAAGGAAATGTACAGCTTCCTCGATCGCGGCGATGAATCACTGACGCTGCGGCCTGAATTCACCGCCGGGATAGCCCGCGCTTACCTGACCAACGGCTGGCAGCAGCACGCGCCGCTGAAGCTGGCCACGCATGGCCCGCTGTTTCGCTATGAACGCCCGCAAAAGGGCCGTTATCGCCAGTTCCATCAGCTTGATGCCGAGATTATCGGTGCCGCCGAACCGCAGGCCGATGTCGAGCTGCTGGTGATGGCCGATCAGCTTTTGAAAGAGCTTGGGATAGCGGACGGCGTGGCGCTGATGCTCAATACGCTGGGTGATGGCGCCAGCCGGGATGCGTGGCGGGCCGCGCTGGTCGAGTATTTCCGCGCGCATAGGGATGGATTATCCGAAGATTCGCAGGACCGGCTGGAGCGCAATCCGCTGCGGATTCTCGACAGCAAAGACCCGCGCGACACAGTATTTGTGGCCGATGCGCCCAAGATCGACGATTTCCTGAGCGGCGAAGCACAGGATTTCTTCGGGGCGGTCACCTCAGGCCTCGATGCGGCAGGGGTCAGCTGGACCCGCGCCCCGGCACTGGTCCGCGGCCTCGATTATTACCGCCACACCGCGTTTGAATTCGTCACTGACCGGCTGGGCGCGCAAGGCACCGTGATCGGCGGCGGGCGCTATGATGGGCTGATCGAAACCTTGGGCGGTCCGCCGACACCTGCGGTGGGCTGGGCTGCGGGGATCGAGCGGCTGGCGATGTTGGTGGGGGAGGTGAATCAACCGCAATTGGAAATTGCGATTGTCGCGGAGCACGCTGATCTGGAAACTGAGGCACTTGGCCTTGTTTCAGCCTATCGACTTGCCAACTTCTCCGCTGAATTGGTCGCTACAGGAAGCCCCCGCAAAAGATATGACCGGGGACGCAAGCTCAATCCGGCGATGATTGTTTCCCTTGATTTGCGAGACGGCTTCCCGGTGCGCACGTTGAAGCTTGTCGATGAGACCTATTCGAGAGCGCCTCATGCGGACAACCTATTTCAATCTCATAAACAACTCTTGATGGGCGGCGTGTGATCTTCAACACCGCCTCCCAATCTCGTCACCCTGAACTTGTTTCAGGGCCCATCTCTCCCCACGCCCTGCCGTCTTCGGAGGCGCGATGGGTGCTGAAACGAGTTCAGCATGACGGCGTGGGGCATGGCGCGGCTCACTTCCTCCCCTCCCCTTCAGGGGAGGGGATCGAGGGGTGGGGCGTGTCCGTTGCAGGCGAACCTCGCCAGATCGGGACACGCCCCACCCCAACCCCTCCCCTGAAGAGGAGGGGCTTTCTGTGACCATCTCCAACACCCGTCTCTCGCAAATCGCCTCGCGCTTTGCCGAGCTTGAGGCGCGGCTGGCTTCGGGCACGCTGGAGGGCGCGGAGTTCGTTTCCGCCAGCCGTGATTATTCCGAGCTGGAGCCGGTGGCTCGCGCCGCCGAGGCGGTCACCACCTTGCGCGGCGAGATCGGGCAGCTTGCGGAAATGGCGCAGGACAGCGATCCTGAAATGCGCGCCATCGCTGCCGAGGAGCTGGCCGAACTCACCCCAAAACTGCCGGAGGCCGAGCACGCTCTGGCGGTCACCATGTTGCCGCGCGATTCAGCGGATAGCCGCCCCGCCATGCTCGAAATCCGGGCCGGAACCGGCGGTGACGAAGCGGCGCTGTTCGCGGCTGATCTCTACCGGATGTACGAAAAATATGCGGCGGAACAAGGCTGGCGGATCGAGCTGATCAGCGCCAGTGTGTCTGACATCGGCGGCTTCAAGGAAGTGATCGCCAATATCGCGGGCAATGGCGTGTTCGCCAAGCTCAAGTTCGAAAGCGGGGTCCACCGGGTCCAGCGCGTGCCGGTGACCGAGTCTGGCGGGCGGATCCATACCTCTGCCGCCACCGTCGCGGTGCTGCCCGAGCCTGATGAAGTCGATGTCCAGATCGATGACGGTGACCTAAAGATCGATATCTACCGCGCATCGGGCGCGGGCGGGCAGCATGTCAACACCACCGATTCGGCGGTGCGGCTGACGCATCTTCCCACCGGGCTGGTCGTGATCCAGCAGGACCAGCGCAGCCAGCACAAGAACAAGGCCAAAGCGATGCAGGTACTGCGCACGCGCCTCTATGATCTGAAACGCGCTGAAGCCCACGGCGCCGAAGCCGAAGCGCGCAAGGCGATGGTCGGCTCGGGTGATCGGTCCGAACGCATCCGGACCTATAATTTCCCCCAAGGCCGGGTCACCGATCACCGGATCAATCTGACGCTCCACCGCTTGCCCGAAATTCTCGAAGGGCCTGGGCTGGGCGAGCTGATCGATGCGCTGATCGCCGAGGATCAGGCCAAGCGGCTGGCGGCACTGGGTGAGTGAGGATCGCTGACACCTTGCGCGCGTCCGCTTCCGTGCTTGCCGCCACCAGCGATACCCCGCGGCTCGATGCCGAATTGCTGATGGCCCATGCGCTGGGCGTATCGCGTTCTGAGTTGCTGCTGCGGCATTTGGACGGAGCTGTTCCCGGTGAATTTTCCCCGCTGGTTGCCCGCCGCCTGAACCACGAGCCGGTCGCCTATATCCTTGGGTATCAGGAATTTCACGGGCTGGAATTTCTGGTCAACTCCGATGTGCTGATCCCGCGCGGCGATAGCGAAGTGCTGGTTGAGGTGGCGCTTGCGGCTGTGCGCAAAGATGGGGCGGCCGCGCGGCCGGATGCACTGACCGTGCTGGATTGCGGCACCGGCAGCGGGGCGCTGCTGCTGGCAGTGCTGGCGCAGTTGCCCGCAGCGCACGGTGTCGGGATCGATCGCTCGCTGGGCGCACTGGCGGTCGCGGCGGCCAATGCAGCCCGGCTGGGGCTGACGGCGCGGACCCGGCTGCTCCATGCCGATTGGGAGGCGCCCGGTTGGCAGGACTCTGTGGGCGGGCCGTTCGATCTGATTCTGGCCAATCCGCCCTATGTCGAGGATGCGGCGGAACTGGCTCCATCGGTCCGCGCGCATGAGCCGGCGGGGGCTTTGTTCGCTGGCGGTGAAGGTCTTGATGCCTATCGGATTTTGGTGCCGCAATTGCCTGGCCTCCTGGCTGCGGGCGGCGCTGCATTGCTCGAAATCGGCGCTGCGCAGGCTGATCCGGTAAGCGGACTTGCCCGGGCAGCGGGCTTTGCGGTGATTTTGCACAACGATCTTGGCGGGCGGCCTCGGGTGCTGGAACTCAAGTTTTCGCTTGGCAATGCGCCGCCCAGCGCCTAAGTCCGAAAGCGGTCCCCGGAAGGATGTAAGATTCCCATCCGGCCGGCCAACTCCAACATTTGCAATCGGTATTGGCCTGGAACGGCCAACCGCCAAAGCAAATGTCGGGACCACGAGGCCGATGTGTGGCCCGTGGCTCAGGGTCATGCGATCTGCCTGCTGGCATTAGGCCGGGCGGCGATCGGGGGTTAAGGAACAGACACCCTTGAACAACAATAATCGTGGCAACAGTAACAGCATCAACAACAATCGTCGGCGCGGGCGGGGCAGTAATCGCCCCCAGGGCGGCGGTGGCGGTGGCGGCCAGCAACTCAACCGGATTGACAGCCGGGCGCGCGGCAATGCTCCTCAGTTGCTTGAGAAATATCGCAAGCTTGCGCAGGACGCTCATCAGAACGGTGATCGGGTGGCAGCGGAATATTTCCTCCAGTTTGCCGATCATTATTTCCGCGTGCTCGCCGATAGCCGGGTGCGCCAGGATGAGCAGCGCGGCCCGCGTCCCGAACGCTGGCAGGAAGGCGATCCTGAAACCGACGACAGCGGCGAGTTCTCGGTCGAAAGCGATTTCCCGAGCTTTGATGAGCAGCCCGGCGCTGCCCGGCGTGAGCGTGAGGATCGCCCGAATGATCGTGGTTCGGATGATCGCGGCAGCACCCGTACCGCTGCGAATGAGCGTGGCAAGGAACGCCCGCGCCGTGACCGCGAAGATCGCCCGGAACGCGCCGAGCGGCAGGAAGCGGCACCCCAAGCCCGCGACGAGGACGAGAGTCCTGCCCAGAGCGATGCCGCAGATGCAGCGCCTCAGGGTACCCAGTACGAACCGGTCGAGAACCCCTTCGTGCGCGATCGCGGCACCCGCGGTCTGCGTCCGCGCCGTGATGATCGCCGCCCCCGCCGCGACGAGGAGGACGATGCACCTGCGGGACTCGACCCATCGATGCTCCCGCCAGCGATCTCGATCCCGCGCGACGAGCCTGAAGCCGAAGTCGAAGCCGATGCGGCTGAAGTCAAACCGCGTCGCCGCGCCGTGCGCAAGAAGCCGGCTGGTGACGACAACGGTGAAGCGCTCGAATCGGCCAGCTGATCAGGCCTTGCGCTAGGCGCAAAGGGCGGTAAGCCCTTGCGATGGCTTGGATGCGGCAGTTTTTTGATCGACTGGCTGCGCACCCCCGGTGGTGCGCGCTTTTGCTGGGCGTGGTTTCTGCCGCCGGGTTCCAGCCGCTCGGGGCTTGGCCGATGGCCTTGCTCGGTGTCGCAGGACTGATCGCACTGGTTGCGCGCGCGCCCACTGGCAGGCAGGCAGCGCTGTTCGGCTGGCTGTTTGGCCTTGGCCATTTTGCGGTTGGCAACAGCTGGATCGCCACTGCCTTCACCTATCAGGCACAGATGCCGGCCTGGCTGGGCTGGATCGCGGTGCTGGGGATTGCCAGTTTCCTCAGCATCTATCCCGCGCTTGCGGCCAGCGGGGCCTGGACTATCGGCCGTAAGCAGCCCGGCGCTCTGGTGTTCGCCTTTGCCGCGTGCTGGATCGTGGCCGAATGGCTGCGCAGCTGGGTTTTCACCGGCTTTGCCTGGAACCCGCTTGGCGCAGTGGCGCTGGGCGGATTTGCGCATCCAGGCCTTGCTGTTCTGGTTCCGTGGCTGGGCACCTATGCACTTTCGGGATTGGTCGCGCTGCTGGCGGGCAGCTGGTGGCTGGCCGTAAGGCAGGAAAAAATTGGCTGGCGCAGTGCGGTTCTGGCGATCGGTCCGGCGTTGCTGTTCGTCCTGCCGACCAGCGGCAGCGGCGGCGAGGGGACGCTTGCCTATACGCTGATCCAGCCCGATGTCCGGCAGGACGATCTTAACAATGCTGCGCTGTTCGAGGCGCAATTCGCCGGGGCAGCGGAGCTTTCCCAAGCCCGCAAGCCCGGCGAGACGCGCGTCGTGTTCTGGCCCGAATCGGGTATCCCCGATTTCCTGCGCGAGGGATATCCGCCCTACTACTATCAGAGTTCGACCTATGCCGCCGATCCGGGCCTGGCCCGGGCGCGCCTGGGCCGGGTTGCAGGCCCGGGCGGGCTGTTGCTGACTGGCGCGGTCGATCTTGAGATCAGCGGCGGGACTGCGGTGGGGGCGCGCAATGCCGTCACCGTGGTCGATCAGGCCGGCACGATCCGCAGCAGCTATGCCAAGGCGCATCTGGTGCCGGGGGGAGAGTATCTCCCTCTGCGGCCCCTGCTCGAGCCGCTCGGCGCTTCGCGGCTGGTGGCCGGCAGTATCGACTTCTGGCCGGGGTCCGGGCCGCAAACGCTGGAGCTGGGGCCATGGGGCCGGGCCGGAGTACAGATCTGCTACGAGATCATCTTTTCCGGGCAAGTCGTCGATCGCGCGAATCGACCGGACTATATCTTCAACCCCTCCAACGATGGCTGGTTCGGCAGTTGGGGTCCGCCGCAGCATCTGGCGCAGGCGCGGCTCAGGGCGATCGAGGAGGGGCTGCCGGTGCTACGCTCTACGACCACCGGAATCAGCGCGGTGATCGATGCCGACGGGATCGTGCGCCAGCATTTGCCGCGGCTGACCGCCGGGCGGCTCGACGGTTTTATCCCCCCGGCCCATCCGCCGACCCTGTTTGCCAAACTGGGCAACCTACTTCCGCTTGGCTGGGCCGTGGTTCTTCTTGTCTTGAGCATGGTTGCCACGCGGGCCCGGCGCAGCTAAAGCACATGACATAAAGAAACCTTTATATCGGGATTTCCCATGCGCAGCGACTATCTGTTTACCTCCGAAAGCGTCTCCGAAGGTCACCCCGACAAGGTCGCGGACCAGATTTCGGACTCGATTGTCGATCTGTTTCTGTCGATCGACGATCAGGCCCGGATCGCCTGCGAAACCCTGACCACCACCCAGTTGGTCGTGCTGGCCGGAGAAATTCGCGGGGCCGGGATTTATGAGAACGACGAATGGGCCGACGGAATCCTTGAGCGGATCGAAGCCACGGTGCGCAAGACCGTCCGCGAAATCGGCTATGAGCAGGACGGCTTCCACTGGGAAAAGTTCGAATTCATCAACCGGCTGCACGGCCAGTCCGCCCATATCGCCCAGGGCGTCGATGCGGCCGACAACAAGGACGAGGGCGCGGGCGACCAGGGCATCATGTTCGGCTATGCGACCGATGAAACCCCCGATCTGATGCCGGCGACGCTCTATTACAGCCACAAGATCCTTGAGCGGATGGCGGCTGATCGCCACTCCGGCGCGGCGCCGTTCCTTCAGCCCGACGCCAAGAGCCAGGTGACGCTGCGTTATGAAGGCAGCCTGCCGGTTGCCGCCACAGCGGTCGTCGTCTCGACCCAGCACATCGCCGGCTATGACGAGGGCGACAACGAGGCCGAACTCCACGCCTATGTCCGCCGCGTGGTGGCCGATGTGATCCCGCCGGTGTTGCTGCGCGAAACCGAATATCACATCAACCCCACCGGCAGCTTCGAGATCGGCGGACCCGATGGCGACGCTGGCGTCACCGGCCGCAAGATCATCGTCGATACCTATGGCGGCGCGGCCCCGCACGGCGGCGGCGCGTTTTCGGGCAAGGACCCGACCAAGGTCGATCGCTCGGCCGCCTATATCGCGCGCTACCTTGCCAAAAACATCGTCGCGGCGGGCCTGGCGACACGCTGCACGATCCAGCTCGCCTATGCGATCGGCGTCTCCAAGCCGCTGTCGCTTTATGTCGATACACATGAGACTGGCAAGATCGGCGATGACAAGATCGAGGCTGCGATCATGAAGATCGCAAAGCTCGGCGGGCTCACCCCGCGCAGCATCCGCACACACCTCGGCCTCAACAAGCCGATTTACCGCCAGACCGCCGCCTACGGCCACTTTGGCCGCAAACCGGTTGGCGATGCCTTCCCGTGGGAGCGGACCGATCTGGTCGAGGATCTGAAGGCGGCGCTGGGTTAATCAACTACGACACAGCGCAGATTCTCCCTGACACCTCAGACTTGCATATTAGCGAATTCGATTATCTACTGATTAGGCGAAAATTGGGGGCACCAATGGGTTCGAAGAACAGTCCAGTTGCATCAAACTTGCGACCACATGCCACCAATCGATTTTGGCTATTATTGAGCCTGTCGCTCACCTTGTTAGTTGCCGTAATCATTTTGGAGGTTTGGTGGTTAAATCCATGGATAGAATCTTTAAAAACTGAAAATCAATCATCAATATGGACCAAGATTTTTGAGGTTGTACTGAAGATTTTGGAGGGAATCAGCGAGTTTACGATAATTGCGCTCGTCTTTGGTATATTCTTTAATCGCATTGAAATTCAAAATTTGATTGACGAGGCTGCTTCCAAATTTGGATTTCTAGGCACAGTATCTCAGATGGGTATTTTGGGTTTTGCCGCTGATGCTCAAGAGATTGATCACTCAGTCGAGTTACTCGAATCGGAGAGGGTGATAATTTGCCTCAAGGGGTCTGCCAGATTTTTCTTGTTGCGAATGCAAGCGATAGTGGACGGACTGAAATCTGGCAAAAAAATAGATATAATTTTTCACTCGTCACGCAAGGAAAATATGCTTCAATTTATGAAGCAAATTGCAATGTACGGATGCGATGTCGGACTAATTTCACTTTTTACGCATGAAATAGAACTCTCCTACAACTATGTAGATTTTGATGGCGGGACTTGGATCAAGAAATATTTCGTTGATCAGGCTGCGGTGAAATTTGGCGCTCCGGCATTTTATGTTTCAAAGGGCTCACTTCTGTGGGAGCGCTATCAAGACGACATGCGGTGCATTGATAAGACACCTTTCGATCAGAACGAGGGATTGGCGAATTGACATTTCGGCAATGTTTTCTACATTACAGAGGCTGTCATAGACGTGGCGAGTAGCAATCATAAGTCTGATTTTGATTGACAATGCTCGCAGATTTGGCTACGGACGCACAGTCGAAACACTTTTTGTGTTCATCCTAGGTTACCTCTAGAGTGCTGATGAGACAGGTAGCGATGCGCGCAGGACTCAATGGGTCACGCGTCTAATTGTTTGATATGGCATTGAATTTACGTTGGTTATTGCCTCTGCGCGTTCTAAATCTGTGATTGTCGATTTTCTTCGAGTTTCAGTTGGTGGATGCGAGTGCGGATCGTTCCCAACCGAGTCGAATTGTCGGATGGAATTGCGACTGATCGTAGTCAATTTTGGATGATCAATTCGTCGACCGACGGCCAATAGCCACCTAACGGCGATAATCCGCTGTCACCACCCCGGCAGCCGCCAGCTCTTGCTCATGGCTGACTTCGCGCCAATCCTCGGCCAGCGCGGCGGCTTCCCACTCCAGCATCGCCGGGTGGGTTAACACCTGATCGACCCACTTCTGTCCGGCCCCGACATCCAGCCCATAGGTGCGGATGCGG
>JBKJTN010000054.1:0-18189 GCA_046590275.1 Novosphingobium sp. | reverse complement strand
AGCAATTATGCCGATGTGAATGCGTGACGTAGTCGTCCCCGGCTAGAACCGGGACTGCTGGCCTCGTTGATGCAAGGCCGGACTGATGTGGCAAGCGATCCCGGGTCAGGGCCGGGTTGACGTTTTGGGCTTGGTTCCGAACCGCCCATGCTTGCGGTAACGCACCATCCACCGGTCGAGGAACAACCCCAGCGGACGCGGGGTCAGACCCAGCTCCTTCAGCCCAGGCAACTTGCCTGAAGCAACATTGCCGGATTTGAGCAGCAGCCACTGATCGGGGCTGAGCGGCGCGCCCGGGAGCCAGCCGGTTGCGAACGCGAAGCCGCCCGAGACTAAATCGGGCAACGGTCCGAACAGCCGCTTGCGTCCCTGCGCCGCAGCAATCCGCTGGTTGATATCCAGCATGGTGATCGCTTCGGGGCCCGCGATCTCATAGGTTTTGCCGCCGTGTCTGACTGGGTCTGCCAAAACATTGGCCGCAGCCTGGGCCGCATCGTCCACGAACAGCGGCTGGAGCTTGGCCTGAGGGCCGAATACCGGCAGCACGGGCAAGGCTGCGATCAGTGCGGCAAACATGTTGATGAACTTGTCGTCCGGGCCGAACAATACCGAAGGGCGCAGGATCGTCGCCTTGGGGAATGCGGCCAACACGGCTGCTTCGCCCGCCGCCTTGGTCCGCGCATAGGCCGTGGGGGATGCCGCGTCGGCACCCAGCGCAGAAATATGCACGAAAGCCGCAGCACCTGCAGCGCGCGCGACCCCGGCAATCCGGCCCGCGCCTGCGCCTTGCAGCGCATCGAGATTGCCGGCAAAGGCACCGACAAGGTTCACCACTGCGTCAGCCCCGGCCAGCGTCCGGCCCAGGCTCTGCAGATCAGTTACATCGCAGCGCGTGAATTGCAGCTGGCCGAGATTGCCCAGCGGCTTCAGTGCATAGGCGCGCTCCGGCTGGCGACTGGCGATCCGCAGCCGCGCTCCGCGCGACAGCAGTTCCTGTGCCAGATGCGTGCCAAAAAAGCCGCTTCCGCCCAGCAGCACGATCAGCTTGCCGTGCAGTTTTCCGTCGCCAGTTGCGCTTGTCATTGCTTGAACCCTGCCCAGAATCGTGGAACCGACCAGATACGCCGGACTAGGCGCCCATGCCACAGCCGCGCGCGCTGATGCAACCTGCGATGGTGACAGATTCGCCACAATGGCCAGCAGCGATGGCGGGCATATCGGGGGTCAGGTGTTGCACTTACGCTACGGATTCCAACTGTTTTAACCGTTCGCTTAATAGAAGTTGTAAAGCCCAGCGCACGGTGGTTTAGAACGCTCTGAAGCCATCCGAAAATAGGGCGGGTCAAACAGGAGAGACATCTGATGAGGGCGAAGCTAACCCTGCTCGCAAGCGTTTGTGCTGGCGCAATCGCATTTCCGGCATTCGCACAGGACGTGGCGCAAGGCGATGAAGCTGAAGATCAGCCAATTGTCGTTACGGCGACGTTGCGCGTCATGGATGTGCAGGACATTCCGCTGGCGGTAACCGCGGTTAGCCCGGTGCAGCTGGAGCGCCAGGGCGTTACCGATATCAAGAGCCTCGCCTCGATCTCGCCAAGCTTCAACATCCAGTCGTCGCAAACCGAAACGCAAGGCACCTCGATCAAGATCCGCGGCGTCGGCACGACCGGCAACAACACCGGGCTTGAAAGCTCGGTCGGCGTTTTCATCGACGGTGTTTATCAGTCGCGCCCAGGCGTGGCGCTGGGCGATCTGGTCGATCTGGAGCGGCTTGAAATCCTGCGCGGGCCGCAAGGCACGCTGTTCGGACGCAATACCTCGGCCGGTGCGCTCAGCGTAACCACCAAGCGGCCGTCGCTGTCCAAGGTCGAAGGCTTCGCCAACGCGACCTATGGCAATTACAATTTCATGAATGTCCAGGCAGGCGTCAGCGTTCCGCTGGTCAATGATGTTGCCGGTGTTCGGGTGTCGGGAACCTGGCGCAAGCGCGACGGCTATCTCAAGACGCCGACCGGAGTCGAAAGCAACAACCGTGACCGCTATATGCTGCGCGGTCAGCTGTATGTTGAACCGAACGCTGACGTTAGCATCCGCCTGCTCGCGGATTATTCCAAAGTTGACGAAAATTGCTGCGATGCAGTGATCGTTCGCGAAACCGAACTGGCACCGTTCGCGCCGCTTCATGGGCTGGCGAATGATGGCGTTGGCCCGTTTGGCCCATCGGCGTTGCAAAACCTGCAAACTAACAGCCAAAAATTCTTTAACGGATCTAAGCAGTGGGGCGTTTCGGGTGAACTGAAGTGGGATCTTGGCGCTGCTAAGCTGGTCTATATTGGCTCATATCGTGATTTTGACTCCAGCTCGACCGCTGAATCAGACTTCACCAGCCTCAATATTTTCACCACCGGCGTGGGTGGATCGATCCAGTCGCCCGGGGTTCTGCCCAACGGGGACAAGATCAAGACATTCACCCAGGAACTTCGTCTGCAAGGTACTGCCTTCAATGAGAAGCTGGATTGGCTGATCGGGGCTTTCTATTCGGACGAGGACATTGCGGCGCAACAGACGATGTCATTTGGTGCCGATTTTCAGGCTGCCAACAGCGCCTTCAATTTTGCCAATGCCTTTGGATCCAATCCGCTGCTCAACCTGACCAGGCTGTCAAATGGCGGGGTGATCACAGGGCCTGGCACGATTTCGGGCGGTACGGCGATCAACAGCAATGGCTCTTTTGGCAACAATTTGTTCACTCAGAGTGCCAAAAGCTATTCCATTTTTACTCACAACGTATTCAACATCACAGATAAATTGAACGTTACGTTGGGCGCGCGGTATGTTGATGAAACGAAAGACGCGGCTTTCACGCAGCTAAGTGCCAGCAATGCGGCCTGCCAAGCCATCATTACCGGCGCCCTGCTGGGCCGGATCCCGGCGGGCCTGCGCGCTGGATCGATCGGACTCAGCTGCTTCCCGTTTGCAGCACCGGTTGATCTGGTGGCCCCCGCGGCGTTGGGGGGCGGTCTGGCCAGCCGGCTGCTGCCGCTGCCGCGGTTGTGGTCAAACCGGTTCAAGGACAATGAAATCACTTACACCGCCCAGGTGGGTTACAAGCCAACCGATAATCTGCTGCTCTATGGCGGGTATAGCCATGGCTTCAAGTCCGGCGGCTTCAACCTTGATCCGACCGCTGCCAACCTGACCAACTCGGCTGCAATCCTTGCGGGCCTTTCGGCTTCGGTGCCGGTGATTGTTGCTCCGATTTATGCTGATCCAAGGTTCAAATCGGAAAAGGTCAATCAGATCGAAATTGGCGCAAAGGCCACATTTGGTCGAATTAAGGCCAACCTCGCTTTGTTTGATATGAAGATGAGCGACTTCCAGGTGCTGGAATTCACTGGCGTCCAGTTCTTGACGTTCAACGTGAATTCGGCCCGTTCGACCGGCGCTGAGCTGGAACTGTTCGGCAACCTTGGCAATCATATGTCAGCCAATTTTTCGGCCACCTACGCAAATTCGCGGTACCCCAAGGATTGTAACGTGAATGTTGATCCGGCAGCTCTGGCAGCGATCACCCGGTTGTGCGGATCGTCGCTGACCAACGCTCCGAAGTTTGCCGGGGTGTTTGGGATGACCTATGATGGTCCGATAGGTGGCTCGGGCTGGGGCCTGCTCGTCAACGGCAACATCAACTATTCGGATCGCCGCCGCACCAGCACCATACCGCTTGATACGAATGGCCAGCCGATCCCGCTCAATCTGCCGATCCCGCTTGATTACCAGGACGCCTACTTCAAGATGAATGCTCGTATCGGGCTGACCACGCCCGATGACAAGTTCACCTTCGAAGTGTGGGGTACCAATCTCAACAACGAGATTACCCGCGGCGTTACCGCCAATACCCCGCTGCGCGGCGGTTTTAGAACGCGCTCACGCATCGGCTTTGTTGAAGAGCCGCGGATGTACGGCATTACGATCCGCGCCAAGTACTGAGGTCTAAAAGGAATTTGGACCTTCGCCAGACGGAGGTCCGGTTCAAATCGGGGGGGAGCCACTGGATTGCAGTGGCTCCCCCCACTTATTGGTGAGCCCACTTGCCCGATCGCGGAGTCGAGACTGCTCGGAATCGTCCATGTGTTTGTGCCGATTTGGCGCACGGACTGCCGCTGTGCCGATTGACACCCAGCTGGCAAAGTCTGACAGCACTGACTTCAAAAGGGTCAAGCAGCGTGGTCGCATCTGACAAACCAGCTACGGTCAAGAACGACTGGCACACGCGTTTCGCGGGGCTGGGTTATGCCTGTGCGCTGGCGAACCACGCCGAAGCGGCGGGTCTGCTGCGCGCTGGCTGGCGTTTGCTGGATGATCCGCCAGCGCGCTGGCATGGCTCGATCAATGTGACGCTGAATGCGCTGGAATTTGAAGCAATGCTGGGTGCCGGCGCAGAGGATGCGGCCGCTGTAGCGATTCTTCAGGACTGGGCCGGATTCATGCTGTCGCATGGTCCGGGCGGCGGCTACATGGCGACGGTGGTCGTCGAGGGACTTGCTGGAGAGGCCACCGCTGACGGAGCCAGTGTTGCGCTGGCGCTGCTGGGCGCAACGGCGAGGGCGCTGTCAGGCGTTGAATCGGCCGGGCATGATCTGTCCGGGCACGAGCCGCTGGGGATCCAGAACACACCTCAAACGCAGCGCGACCGCAGTCTTCGTCTGAACTGAGTAAGTCGGCCCTGAACCAGCCGGGCCTGAACCAGCCGGGCCTGAACCAGCCGGCCCTGAACCAGTCGGGCCTGAACCGGTAAAGCGGGAATTGCCCCAGCCGGGGACGGGACGGTGGCTGGGGCAATCTGCTAAGGGACTATTTGGTGACTGATGTTACTCCAGGACTGCCGCGCATCATTTGCGCAATCCCCTCATAGCCAGGACATGGTTAGGCCGGGGTGTCGGAAGGTATAAGGGTAAACACTGACGAAGCTCGAATAGCCAGCAAGCTGAGCTGACGGCGCTCAACTGGTGACCGACGCTTCGATCGCAATCCGGATGGCTTCGGATGTATGGTTCGCGCCCATCTTGGTCAGCATATTGGCGCGGTGGATCTCGACCGTGCGCGGGCTGATCTCCAACCGTTCACCGATCAGGCGGTTTGAAAGTCCATCGGCGACCCCGGCCAGCACCTCGCGTTCGCGCCGGGTCAATTTTCGGACCCGGCTGCGAGCCATCGCTTCGCGCAACCGTGCGCTCCCCAAAATGCCGGCGCTTTCTTCTGCCACAACCAGGGCCTGGCGGATCTCTCCGGCGCCAAACGGCCAGGACAGATAGTCGATCGCGCCGTCGAGCACGGCCTTGACCACCTGGCCGGGTTCCGGCGCCTCGGCAAAAGCAACCAACGGAAGCCAATCGCCGATCTCGGTCATGTGTTCGAGCATGGCGCCGACGATCGTGCCATCGTCATGCACGAAGATTACCCCGTCACGCGGCCAACTGCGCATTATCTCGCCGACGTCCTCAAGCGGTTCGACGTGGATGGAACTGCCGGCCAGGCAATGCGAGATTGCGGCGCGGCGGCGAAAGTCGCTGTCGATCAGGACCAGGTTGCTGCGTGTTATCATGGAAATAACCTTAACGATAATTGCGTAGGGGTTAAGCCTAAGTTGCGTCCATTATCGCTGAGTATTTGCTCCAAAACCGATATATCAAGATTCGATGATGTAGATATATCGATCAGGTAGTTATACGTAACTTGATTCATATCTTTTATATTTCAGAATTACTGTGAAAAATAGTCAATTTTGGCCGCGCAACATTGCCCGCGAAATTTCAATGAAGTCCTGACGGATAAGTCCAATCGTTCGCGGATCGAAGGCAAGCACGCTATCGAGCACCGCCTTGCGTGCTGCTTCAAACATCTGGAGCAGGGCCGGGGCAATTCCGCCGGTTCCGCTCACCCCAAGCCGCAAGGCGGTCAGCGCGGCAAGCGCGCGGGTCAGGGATTGGCTCTTGAGAGCATTGTCACCGCGCTCGGCCGCGAACAGCGCGCTGCCCAGCGAGGCGATAAGCTGTTCGTAACACAGCACGACCAGCTGGGCCGGATCGGCCCCTGCAACGCGGGCATCGAAATCGACCCGGCGATAGGCTTCGAGCGGGCTGGTTTGAGCGATCACCTCAGTTGCCTCCAGAGTTCCAGGCGTCGATCTGGTTCTGCAGGAACGACAGGGTTGAACGTGATGCGCCGACCCGGTTTTCCGAGGTGGCAAAGCGCGAGGTCAGCTGCGAGCGGAGCTTTTCCTGCGCCTCCGCCAGTTTCGATTGATCCTGGGCAACCTTGCCTTGCTGGGCCGTGTAGCGGGTGATCGATCCGGCCAGCGAGCCCGGGTTGCCGGCGGCGGATGCACTGCGCGCGATCCGGTCCATTGAGGCATAGACCCCGTAAAGTCCGGGGGTGAAAAATGCCGCCGCGCCCTTGGAATCGGCCTTGAGCGTTGCGGTCAGCCGCGCGGTATCGAGGCGAAAACTGCCGTTGCGGGTTGTGGCCAGGCCCAAATCGGCCAGAGTCCGCGGCGCACCCGCAGCAGCACCGGGCATGATTACCGATCCGGCCAGCGCGGTCAGCTCGCGGCGCAGCGCCCGGGCGCCGCTGTCGCGGTTCAGGTCACCGGTGGTTGGGCTGGTGGCTTCGGTCAGCGCCGTGACGATTTCGTTGAGCGCGGTAGTCAGGTCCTGCATCACGCTGGAGATGGCGGTGGATGGATCGCTGAAGCGGATCAGCGTGGGCGCACCGGCATTAATGCCCGTCAGCGTCAGCGACAGACCGGGGACCACATCGGCCGCGGTGTTGCTGGCGCTGGTCATGGTCAGCCCGTCGAGTTTGAAGCTGGCATTGCTCGCAGCCGCCAGCAACCGGGCGGTATCCCCGGTCGCCGGGTTCCAGGCGAGCGCAGCCAGCCCTTCCTCGCCGGGGGTCTCGACCGCTTCGAGGACAAAGCCATTGGCTGCCCCCTCACTACCCTTGAGCACCAGCTTGGCGCCGTCCGTGGTATTGGCGACATAGGCGGTAACGCCCGCGCCTTTGGCGTTGATAGCGCTGGCGATATCGGCCAGCGTAGCACCGCTGGCGATATCGATTGTGACCGCGGCATGCGCAGTATCCTCGGTAAAGGCTGCTCCTGCCACCGTGCCGAACCGCAGCGTCAGCGAACCCGCGCCAACGGGTGAAGTGCCTGCCAGAAAGGCCGGACTTGCCAGTGCTTGCGGGGCCGCCAGGGCCAGGACTTCCAGTGAATAGCTTCCCGCCGGCGCACTGCCCGAGGCCAGTCTTGCCGATGCAACGCCGGGATTGCCAAGGCTGGGCTGGGGTGAGAGATCGCCGGTACGCACCCGCTCGCCAAGCGCGCTGGCAAGTTGCAGCATCTGGCTCTTGAGCGAGGATGCGGCCGAAATCTGGCGGTCGAGCGTCTCGGCGCGGGTGGTCAGCCGATTGGATCGCAGCTGGAACTGCGCGGTGGCTAGGTTCTGCGCCAGCGCGGCCATATCGATCCCGCTGCCGCCGCCAAGCGCGGTTACGATGGAGGTACTGCTTTCCATAATGCCTAGAACGGTGGCGGATGAGCGCGCTTAAGCGGCGGCCGCCGGATCAAGCCGTCCTTCAGTGTCAAACCGCAGCGCGATCGGCACCTCGATCGCCGGTGTCGGCGGTCGCTCGCCGCGTTTGAGCGAGAAGACGAATGCCAGAACCCCCGCAATCGCGCTGTAAAGCTCTTCGCGGATCACCTGATTCTCGCGGGTGGTGAAATAGACCGACCGGGCCAGCGCCGGATATTCCAGCGTCGGCAGCGCCAGCTCGGCCGCCAGCTCGCGCATCGCCAGCGCCTTTTCGCCGCGGCCCTTGGCAACCACGATCGGTGCGGAGGCCTTCAGCGGATCATAGGCCATGGCGACCGCGAAATGGCTCGGGTTGGTCAGCACGAACTGAGCCTCGCGCATCGATCGCTGGATCCCGCCCATCGCCAGCTGGCGTAGCCGCCCCCGGATTGCGGCTTTCTTTTCGGGCGCCCCTTCGCTTTCCTTGTTCTCGTCGCGCAGCTCCTGCTGGCTCATCCTGAGGCGCAAATAGCGGCGCAGGAACTGGATCGGGAAATCGATCAGCGCGATCACCACCAGCCCGCCCGCCAGCGCGAACAGGAGGCTGGTCAAAGCATCCCAGGCCTGACCCAGCTGCATCGCCAGCGTGCCTCGGCCCATGCCGAGCAGCGGGCCGAGGTGGCCGAGCGCCCAGTAATAGGCAATTCCGCCCAGCAGCAGCACCTTGGCGATGCCCTTGGCCATTTCAATCCAGCCCTGTGCCCCGAACATGCGCTTCAGCCCGGACATAGGATTAAGCCGCGAGCCCTTGGGCAGCATGTTCTTTCCGACCCACCGCCCATCGCCAAAGCTGAGCTGCGAGACCAGCGTGGCCAACAGCACCGCCAGCGCCAGCAGCATTACCGGCGGCAGGGCCGCGATCAGCAGCGCGGTCATGGCCGCACCGGGCGCGAAGTTTTCAAGGCTGTCGCGGTCCCACGTCAGCCCCGCGCGCGCGCCGCTCGCCAGTGTCCCCAGCAGCCATGGCCCGGCCAGCTTCAGCCAGCCCGCGCCCACCAGCATCGCCGCAGCAGTGCCCAGCTCGCGAGAGCGCAGGACGTCGCCCTTGAGAGCTGCATCGCGCTGCCGTTTTTCGGTTGGAGCAAAGGTCTTTTCACCCGAATCGCTCATGGGGTGAGGAGGCTTGCCGCGTTGGTGATCGCCTCGGCCGACAGATCGCCCAACTGATCGGCCAGCAGCGGCGCAGCGGCGATCAGCGCGGCGATCCCGGCGAGGACGCCGGCCGGCAGGCCGAGCGCAAACAGGTTGAGTGACGGGGCCGAGCGGCTCAGCACCCCGGTCACGATCTGGACCAGCAGCAGCACCAGCGTAACTGGCAGCGCAATCGCGATAGCGGCTATGAACATTGACCCGGCAAACCCGGCGATCATCTCCAGCCGTGCTGCACCCAACCAGGTTTGGCCGGGCGGAAAGGCGGAATAGCTCTCCACCACAAGGCTAAGAAATTGCAGGTGCCCGCCCAGACCGAGGAAGATAATGGTCAGCATCACCCCGAAATACTGGCCTAGCGCCGGCGAATGCGCGCCGCTGTTGGGGTCTGCCGCAGTTGCGATGCTCATGCCCATCGCTCCGCCGATCAATTCGGCGGCGATTACCGGTGCCGCAAAGGACAGCTGGAGCACAAAGCCGAGAGCAAGGCCGATCAGCACCTCGCCCGCCACCGCGATCAGCCCGGCTGCGGAAAGCAGGGCCGGTGGGGCGGCAACGGGAAGCCAGGCGCAGACCAGCACTGCAATCGCTCCGGTGATCCCGACCCGCAACTGCATCGGAACGGCGGCTGCCCCAAAGAACGGCGCGGCCAGCAGCGCGGCGCCAATCCGCGTCATCATGAACAGCAGCCGCCACAGCTCACCCTCGACCGCACCAAAGCCGAATGTCAGCTGGATCACGCCGGACCCCGCGCGATCAGGGCGAAGATCTCGGTCATGAAATCGGCGATCAGCCCGATCATCGAGCCGCCCAGCACCACCAGCACCAGCGCGATTGCTGCCAGCTTGGGGACGAATGTCAGGGTCTGCTCGTTGACCGAAGTTGCGGCCTGGATCACGCCCACGACCAGCCCGATCAGCAGGCTGGCGACCAGCACCGGAGCTGCGACCAGCGCCGTCACCCACAGCATCCGGTCTGCCAGTGCGATCAGCGATGCACTGTCGTCCATCACCCGAAACTCGCCGCGAGACTGCCCATCAGCAGCGCCCAGCCGTCAACCAGCACGAACAGCAATAGCTTGAACGGCAGCGAGATGATGGTCGGGCTCATCATCATCATGCCGAGCGACATCAGCACCGACGAGACCACCAGATCGATCACCAAAAACGGCAGGAACAGCATGAAACCGATCTGGAAGGCGGTTTTGAGCTCGCTGGTCACGAAGGCCGGGAGCAGGATTGAAAAGGGTACGTCGGCGGGCTTGGCAAATTTCGGCGCGCGGGCCATTTCGGCGAACATGCCAAGGTCTTTCTCGCGGGTCTGACGGATCATGAAGGCGTGAAATTCCTGACCACCCGCGCCGATCGCCTGCTCCGCGTTGATCGTACCAGCGGAATAGGGCGCGATCGCATTGGCATTCACCCGCTCCAAGGTCGGAGCCATGATGAACAGCGAGAGGAACAGCGACAGGCCGATCAGGACCTGATTGGGCGGCGACTGCTGGAGGCCCAGTGCTTGCCGCAGGATCGACAGCACCACCAGAATGCGGGTGAAGCTGGTCATCATCAGGATCAGGCCCGGCAGAATCGTCAACAATCCCATGATCAGCAGCAGCTGGAGCGAAAGTCCCAGCGGTGCACCCTGGGCGCCTCCGACTGCTCCAAAGGCCCGGTCGAGCGCGCCCGGAACGGCGGCCTGCGCCTGCGCTGCTGCGGGGAGGATGAAGGCAAGGAGGGTGAGTAGCAGGAGCCTTAAACCCCTCCCCTTCAGGGGAGGGGTTGGGGTGGGGGCTATCCTCCAGGTCTGACCAAGCGGATAGCCCCCACCCCCGACCCCTCCCCTGAAGAGGAGGGGGTAAGTTACGCTGCTCATGCCACATCTCCCTTGCGTGCCGGGGCCTCAGCCAGCCGGGTCAGTCCGCCGCGCGAGGCCGAAACGAGGATCTCGCGGCCGTGGAATTCCACCACGACCAGCTTGAGCGTTGGCGAGAGCATCGTCGTTTCCACGATCCGCACCGCCTTGGTTCCGCCCGGCACAACGCCGAATTTTGCCTGCATCTGCTGCGCCAGCTTGAGACTGCCCCACGCCAGTCCGGCGATCAGCGGCAGCAGCACGATCAGCTTGAGGATGTACCAGAGCATCAGGCGTGCGCTCCTTCGCTGGCTGGAGCGGCGCCTTCCATTTCGACAATCCTGAGGCCGAACCGATTGCCCTGCGCCACGATTTCGCCCTTGGCGATCAGCTTGCCATTGACCATTACGTCAAGCAGCTCGTCGGTCAGCCGGTCGAGCATCACCACGCTATCCTCGCCAAGCGCGAGCACGTCTTTGAGCTTCATGGCGGTTCGGCCAAGTTCGACCGAGAGGCGGACATCGACATCCTTCAGAAGATCAAAGCCGCGGGTATGAATGGTCATTGGGTATCCCTTTAAGTGTCAGGCGATCTGGGTAATCTGGATGGCGATGCGATCGTCCTGCGAGCCGATGCTGCCAAGGGCGATGGTCTTGTTCCCGATCCGCAGCGGCACATGGCGTGCCACTGCGACGGTGAGGATTTGTCCGATCTGGAGCGCGGCGATTGCCGCCACCGAGATATTCATATCGACCAGCATCGCGGTCAGCGGCAGCGGCACTGCGGCGAACGGCTCGGCGGCCGGATTTGCGGCGCGGCTGTCCGGACCGTGCGCGGCGGGCACCCGCTCGCCATGACCGAACAGGTCGGCCAGCGTGGAAAAAGGCAGCGCCAGTGTGATCGTCCATGGCGCGCAGGCCCCCTCGACAACTTCGAGCACCATCACGGCCAGACGGGGGGCGGCGGTGAACGGTGCGAGCTCGGTCAGAGAGCCATCGCGGCGGACCGCGCGCACCGCCTCGTCGGCTTCGGAACCCATCGCCTGGCCAAGCCGCTGGACTATCAGCAGCTCGATCCGGGCCATCATCAACTCGGCTGAGATCGGGAAGGCTTGCGGCAGCGGTGAAGCGACTTCGCCGCGCCCGCCAAAGGCCCGGTCAACCAGCCGCAGCACCGCCTTGGCCTCGACCGAGGCGAGCAGAGGTGAACCTTGCATGCCGACCAGCAGCAGGGTGTTGGCTGCAAGCGGACCGATCTGATCGATCAGATCGGTGGAAGAAAATTCGCGCGGGGTCAGGGCGGTGACGGACGGCGGTTCGCCGCCGCACAGCGGGGCCAGCGCTGCGGCCATCAGCTTGGCCAGCCGGTCGCCCAGCCGTTCAAGCATCGGCAGCAGCTCAAGCGGTTCGGGGCCGCGCCGCAGCAGCTCGGCGCAATGCTGCGCGGCAACGCGCTCCGCTATGAATGCGCGTTCGGGCTTCACTGGACCAGGAAGCTCTTGAAGTAGACTGCATCGACTCCGCCGAAGCCTTCGGTTTCAGTCAACACCTTGTTGATTGCCGCCGTGATGCGCTTTTGAATCCGCTCCTTGCCTTCGGGCGTCGTGACATCCTCTTCCGGGATGTCTGCCAGTGCTACCAATATCTCTGACCGGATCGCCAGCTCATGCTTCTTCATCCACATCAGCACGCGGCCATCGCGGCGCGTGGAGGCAGCAAGATTGACCTGGACGAGCGCCTCGGAATTCTTGAGGTTTGAGGTGAAGTCTTCGGCAAAACTATAATAGGCTGTGCGATATTTGCTGCCGCCTTCACCCTCAACCTCGGCCCCGCCTTCGCCTTCCTTGTCCCCTTCGGCAGCTTTGGGGGCATAGGGATCTTCCTCGCCCTTGAGGATCAGCTTGGGGTGATCGGGCTCTTTCTTCGTGTGGCCCTCAGCGCCGCCGCCGATCATACCGGACTGGACCAAAGCAAAGGCCCCGCCGCCGCCAATCCCGATCAGCACGAATCCGATCAGCGTTTTGAAAATCAGCCCTTTGCCCTTCTTAGGCTTAGGTTCAGTAGTTTCGGGAGCTTCATTGGCACTCATTCAAAATTCCTTGGATACTAATCTGAGTTCAAGCGAAAATATCCCCGCGGCCTGGCTTTTCAGCCTGCTGATGCGGGGTTTGATTGGGGTTGGGACGGGGCGAGCCACGCTCATTCCGGCGCTCGGGATTTGGGCCGCCGCGCGGTTGGCCTGGCAGGTCGCCGCTACCCGCGTCGTGGCGCGATGATTGGCCTGTTCCTGAGCCTTGCTGCTGATCGGCGGATGCTGGGCGTTCGGCTGGTATCGCTGCACTGACTGCGCGAGCAAAGTCGGGATCGGGGCTGGTCATGCCGACACTGAGGCCGGTAGCGTCATGCTCGAACCGGAGCGAAATCTTGCCGAATTCGGCGTGGTTGAGCGCGAGCGAGATGGCCTGCGGTGCGGCTGCATCCCTGGCCTGGACCAGCCGGTCGACCAACCCGGCGAAATCAAGCGGCCGGGCCGGGGCCATCATGGGGGCCGCGCTGGCCGGCTCTCCCGGTTGCGCCGCGACGAGCGGCGAAGTCGTTCCAGCGGTCAGGGGCTGCCCATTGCCGGGCTGGGCTGGCTTGCCTTGGAGTGGCTCGAATATCAGCGCGGGCGCGTCACCTGGTTTGCCAGCCAGCACGACCGGCGCGGCAGCCAGGGACGGCGCCGGACTGGCGGCGGAAAATGCGCGGAGCCGCAAGTTGGCAGGTGTGTGCGCCAAAGGCTCTGCGGCGCTCGCCAGTTCGGCAGTTACCGAGCCCGCTAGCGAAGTCGCGACGAACGAGATGGGCGGCACTGGCAACACCGGACCGACCAATTGCGGGGGTGGTAACGGGGCCGGAGAAGTCGCGGGCCGGGTCTGAACCAGTGGCTGTTCGCGGGGCTGAGGGGTTGGCGGCGCGGTGGTTTGACCAGCCGCTTGGCTGGGATCGGCCCGTGATAGGACCGGCTGGATCTGCGGCGTATCCGGAGCATTGATGATCAACGTGGCCGGAGCCAGCTCGGGTTGGACCGGGCTTTGGTGTGCGGCGGTTAATGGAGCAGGCGTTGGCGGTGCCATTTCAAGCGGCACCAAGACCTGCGGATGCGGTCCTGGCTGCGCTGAAGCAAGCTGCGAAGGGTTAAGCTGCATCGGAGCTGCCGCCTGGGTCAGCGGGATGGTTTCAGCTACCAAGGCTTCCCTCTTGGCGCCGGGTACGGGGTCAGATAGAGTATTCGGCCTGGCCTTTGCCTTGGTCACAACCGCGCTCGGCAGGGTCAACGGAGTGGGCCTCACGGCTTTATGCTCTGTCCCGGCAACCGTCGCTGGGTCAGGCTCAATTTCGAACCCGGCAATTACCTGAGCCAAAGCCGCATTCGCCAAGGCCGGCGCCAAAACCTCAAGTTCGGCAGGCGGCAGGTTATTGCCGCTGTCCGGCAAAGCCAGAGTCGGGATTGCCGGTGTCGCCGGGGTGGCCAGGACAGGTTCTACGCTGAGCTGGACTGCCAGAAGGGCTCGGAAATTGCCTGCATCTGCGCCGCCATTCCCGAGGATTTCCGCCATAGTGGCAGCGCCGGGAACGGTGGGAAGGGCAGATAGCTGGATCATCGCAGGGTTCCTTGAGGAAGGGAGACACCTGTTACTATTCAAGACCCGTGCCAAACCCCCGGCGCGAGCCTATCGCGGCAGGAACCAAGCCGCTGGAGATGCTGCGGGCCTGCTGGTTGGCGCGGTCCTCCACTGCGGCGCGGCTGCGCTCGGCGAGCGCCAGTTCCTGAAGTTTGCGGTCAGCCGAAAGCCGCGCCTGGTCTGCATCACTGCGGGTGGCGGCGGAAATACCCTGCAATCCGGCAGTAAACTGGCCAAGCTGGCGCAGTTCCAGCCCGTCACCAAGATCGTGCCGCCCGGAATAGTCGAGCGCCAGGCGCAGAGTGCGCGACGCCAGCATCTCGAGTTGGGCCAGGGTCCCCTCGGCCTGCGCAGCCTCTGCCGCCAAGGTCTGCTTGGCGATTGCGCGGACCCGCTCCAGCCGTTGCAGGCGCTTCAGCCGGGCGCGTTCAGCCTGCATGGCCCAGGAGCTTTGCCAGTGCCGCGATGCTCGGCTCCAATGCGACAGTCGAGCGGGCTGGCTGGCACAGGAAACTGACCAGATCGGTGTGGACCGCGATGGCGCGATCAAGCTGCGGATCGGCCCCGGCGCGATAGGCACCCATCAGAACTAGATCGCGGTTCGCCTCGTAGCTGGCAACAAGAGCCCGAAATTCGCGGGCCAGCGCTTCGTGCTCCGGCTCGGTAATATCTGCCATCACCCGGCTGAGTGAGGCGGCAATATCGATCGCCGGATATTGCCCGCGCTGTGCCAGATCACGCGACAGCACGATATGTCCATCAAGGATCGAACGCGCGGTATCGACCACCGGATCGTCCTGATTATCGCCATCGGCCAGCACCGTGTAGAGCCCGGTGATCGAGCCTCCGCTCAGCGCTGAATTGCCGGCGCGCTCGACCAGCTTGGTCAGTGTCGCCAGCGCCGACGGCGGATAGCCCCGGGCCGCGCCGGGTTCACCCAGCAGCAGCCCGATCTCGCGCGCCGCGTGCGCCACCCGGGTCAGACTATCCATGATCAGCAACACGCGTTTGCCTTGGGCCCGGAAATATTCAGCCAGGCTGGTGGCCAGAAGCGCCCCGCGCAGCCGCAAATTGGGGGCATGATCAGCCGGAACGGCGATCACAGCGGTCCGGTCGCGCTTGTCCCCGGCCATGTGGCGTTCGACGAAATCCGACACTTCGCGGGCGCGCTCGCCAATCAGGCCGACGATCACGATCTCGGCCTGCGCGCCATGCGCGATCATATCGAGCAGCACTGATTTGCCGACCCCAGACCCCGCCATGATCCCGATCCGCTGGCCGACCCCGAACGTAGTGAGCGCGTTCAGCGCTCGCACTCCGGTATCGAAGGCTTCGCGCACCGGGCTGCGATCGAGCGCGCTGGACCGTACCCCCCCCGCCGGCCACCCGGCACGGGCATGGAGTGCGCCGGCGCCATCGATCGGCTGGCCTTCGCCGTCGACCGAACGGCCCAGAAACGCCTCACCGACCGGCAGCATCCCGGGCCGCCCGCAAGCGCGGACCCGCGCACCCGGGCGCAGCATGACGGTATCGCCGAGCAGCATCATCATGGTTCGGCCGCTGCGAAAGCCGATTGCTTCTGCGGTCAGCGGTTCGCTTCTGCCATGCGCCACCTTGCACAGGGCGCCGACCGGCACCGACAGGCCGGACACCTCAAGCAGGCCGCCATCGCAGGCGGTAAGCAGACCATAGCGCGCCGGTGCAAGATCAATCTGCGCCTCGCCGAGTTCGGTCAGCAACGGATCGAACAGTTTCAGCATGCGCTGAGCGCTTCGGCAATGGCCCGGCGCCATTGCTCGGGGCCGTCTTCAACCCCGCCATTGCTGGTTTCAACCCGCAAACCGCCCCTTTCCAGCGCTGGATCCGCCAGTACCGGGAGGCCATCGGGGAGTTGCCCGGCAATCAGCGCCAGATCATCGGGATGGAGCCGCAGCACCCGCTCATCATCGGCCCGGGCGAGCATCGCGGCGGCGCGTTCCACCCGCGCTGCGAGCAATGAAGTGTCCAGCGCCAGCGGAGCAATCGCGGTCTCGCACAGCACCTCGACAGCAGCGAACAGCCGCTGCCGCAAGGTTTCGGCCAGATCGGCATCGAGCCGGGCCAAGGACAATTGAAGCGTCTCGCGCGCCGCCGCTTCGGCTTCAGTCACGGCGGCCGCCGCAGCCTCGGCATCGGCATAGCCCGCGGCGTAACCTTCGGTCCAGGCGAGCGTGAGCGGGTTTTCGGGCACTGCAACGGTCGGGGGCAGCAGCGCGGCAAAGCGCGCATCGCGGGCGAATCCACCCCGGCCTGCCAGTTCGGCAAAGGGCAGACTAGACATATTCGTCGTCACCCCCGCCAACGCCGAACGAGATCACGCCCTCTGCGGCAAGCTTTCGTGCGGCGGCAATGATTGCCTTTTGGGCTTCCAGCACCTCGGCCATTTTGAGGCGGCCTCGGCTCGCAATTTCGTCGCGCACGCCATCGGCCGCGCGGCTCGACATGGCTCGGAAGAACAGCTCGCGCTGGTCCTCGCCGATGCCCTTCAGCGCATCGATCAGCACATCGCTTTCGACCTCGCGGAGCAAGGAACCCATCGCTTGCGGGTCCAGCGCAAACAGATGCTCGAACTTGAACATCTCGGCTTCGATCTGCCGCGCCAGGATTTTGTCGAGCTTGTTAAGCTCGGGCATGATCCGCTTTTCAGCGCCCTTGCCGGCATTGTTGATGATGTCTGCGGCTTCGCGCGGACCGCCCATTTTGAGCGTTTCGTTGCCGTGACATTCGCCGATCCGGCGGGCCAGCAAATCATCGAGCATCCCCAGCGCATCGGGTGATACCGGGCCAAGTGTGGCGATCCGGTGGACCACCTGGGTCTGGACATCGGCGGGGAGCGACTGGAGCACCAACGCTGCCACTTCGGGATCGAGCTGGACCAGCAGCACCGCCAGCGCCTGGGGATGCTCACCCTTGATCAGCGGGATCAAGGCCTGCGGGGTGAGCCAGCGGGCCAGCTCCAGCGAGGCCGAGCTGACCGGCTCGTCGGGCAGGATCCGCTGCATCAGATTACTGGCCTTCACTTCGCCCACCGCCTGGGTCATGAGCGAGCGGACCTGTCCGATCCTGCCATGCGCCGAGAGGCCAAGCTGCTCGGTCTTGTCGACAAATCCGGCAATGGCATGGGCGATCACTTCGGGGCTGATCTCGCCCAGAGCGCACATTTTTTCGCCCAGCATCCGCAGTTCTTCCGGTTCAAGCTGGCTGAGGATTCCTGCCGCTTGTCCTTCATCCAGCAGCATCACCATTACGGCGGCGCGATCGGCGTCGAGTAAATGGGCAAGGTTGGCAGCTGCGCTCATGATGCACCTCCTGCGCCGGGTTGGTTCAACATCTGGCGCAGCGCGAGCACGGCACTATCGGGCTTTTCGGCGACGATCCGCTGGGCCAGGCCGATCTGGCGGCCCAGCAGCGCGGCATCGACCGCCCCGGTCGCGGGATTGGTCAGTGCGGCGCTGGCGGCGGACGGCAGCCGCGCTTGCCCTGGACCCGCGGCAGGCGCGCCCGGCGGGCGGCGCAGCACCTTGATCAACGGACGAACCCCCATGAAGATCACCAGCAGCACCGCGATCAGCGCTACCAGACTGCGGATCACCATCGCGAACCACGAAGCCTCATAGAACGGCAGCCCCTCGGCCTCGACCTTGTCGAACGGCCGGATCAGCACGGCCACCTGATCGCCGCGCGCCGGATCGGCACCAACTGCGGCGGTGACCAGCTGTTTGATTTGCTCGACATCGGCGGCCTTGCCCTTTTTCATCGCCGTCTGGCTGAGCGCGACGGCCACCGACAGCCGCTTGACCTTGCCCGGTGCCGCGTTGGACACGGCCACTTCGCGCCCCAGCTCATAGGTGC
>JBKJTN010000062.1:0-18504 GCA_046590275.1 Novosphingobium sp. | reverse complement strand
ATCGCATTCGCGAAGCGATCATAATATCCCCGAGCAACCATACCGGGTGACGGAACATACTCTGGATCTGCGACCTGAAACGGGCTCATTTTGTCAACGAGCATCACAATCCGCTTCAACCGCACCAGCGCCGCCTGAAGCCCCTCCCAGCTAAACTCCAGCTCACTCCGATAATGCGCCTGCAGGCACATCATCCGGTACGCCAGCGGGTGATACCCCCGGTCCACCAGCAGTTGCAGCCTTAGAAACTCGCCCGACGACTTGCTCATCTTGCCTGAGCGCTCGACCAGGAAATTATTGTGCATCCAGATGTTGGCACCGCTCGCGTCGGAGTGGCAGAACGCCTGATTTTGGGCTATTTCATTGGGGTGATGGATCTCGCGGTGGTCGATCCCACCGGTGTGGATGTCGAACGGGAAACCCAGCAGCTGGCCGGACATGACCGAGCATTCGAGGTGCCAGCCGGGCGCGCCTTTGCCCCACGGCGAATCCCATTCCATCTGCCGCGCCTCGCCGGCGGGAGTCTTGCGCCAGATCGCGAAATCGGCGGCATGGCGCTTGCCATCGACAGGGTCTATCCGGCTCTCACCGTCGTCGGTGGATGCGCGGGCCAGCCGCCCATAATTCGCGACAGTCGAGGTGTCGAAATAAAGGCCGCTATCCAGCTCATAGCAGTGCTGGTCGGCAATCGCTTTGCCCCATTCAATCATCGCCTCAACATAGTCGGTCGCGCGCGGGTGCTGCGGTTCCCGGATGTTGAGTCGCGCGAGGTCGGCTTCAAAATCCTTCTGATAAAATCGGGCGATGTCCCAGGCAGATTTGCCCGCCGCCAAAGCCGCCTTCTCCATCTTGTCATCGCCCGCATCGGCGTCGCTGGTCAAATGACCGACATCGGTAATGTTGATGACGTGGGTGAGGTCATATCCCTTGAAGGTCAACGTCCGGCCCAGCACATCGGCAAATACATAGGCCCGCATATTCCCGATATGCTGGTAGTTATAGACCGTCGGCCCGCAGGTATAAACGCGAGCTTCACCCGGATGGACGGGCTGGAACACTTCCAGCTGGCGGGTCAGGCTGTTGAACAGCTTCAGGGGGGGGGCGTCAGTCATGCGGCAAGGCCATAAGTTGGTGCGCGTCCTTCGACAAGCTCAGGACGAGCGGAGTTGGTTTTGCCACAGGCCGCACCAAGGAAGAACATGATGATGTCAGGCTGACCCACTTAGCCCCTCCCCCTTTGAGGGGGAGGATGGGTGGGGGTGTACAAGGCCCGCGTGGAGCCCCCACCCTTAACCCCTCCCCGACTGGGAGGGGGATTCAATATCAGCCATCATGCGCTGGCCTCAAAACCCCTCCCAGCGGATCGCCTCATCGAGCGCAGCGCGCGGGACCGGGAAGTTGTTAACAGGCGCATCCGGATCGCGGTGGCCGATAGCGAGGCCGCAGAAGAAGATATGATCTTCCGGTATATCCACGCATTCGCGGATCTGTTTCGAATAGATCGCCCAGGCTTCTTGCCCGCAGCTATCGAGGCCCGCCTCGCGCAGCAACAGCATCACCGTTTGCAGCCACATGCCGATGTCCGACCACTGCGGCGGCCCCATATATCTGGGCGTGTGGATCAGCATCAGCACCGGCGCATCAAAAGCGCGGAAGTTTTTCGCAAACCACATCAGCCGGGCAATCTTGTTGTCGCGCGGGATTTCCAGCGCGGCATACATCGCCTCGCCAATCCCGCGCCGGCGCTTCTCATAATCTCCAGCAAGTTCAGGCGGATAGATGGGATACTCCGGCCCATGCGCCGCCGATCCCTGCGGCAGCACCTCGGCCACTGCCGCGAGCAGCCGGGCCAGCGGCTCACCGGTCAGCACCGTGGAATTCCACGGCTGCGTATTGCCGCCCGAAGGCGCCCGCTGCGCGGTTTCCAGCGCGCGGCGCAGCACTTGCTGATCCACCGGCTTATCGAGGAACGCACGCACGGAACGGCGGCTGGTGACGGCTTCGGTGACGATCATGCCCTCAGTCCCCCTCGAACAACCCGGCCAGCTGCTCGATCATCGTGCCGCCCAGTTGTTCGACATCCATGATCGTCACCGCGCGGCGGTAATAGCGGGTTACGTCGTGGCCGATGCCGATGGCGACCAGTTGCACCGGGGATTGCTTTTCGATCCATTCGATCACCTTGCGCAGATGCTGTTCGAGATAGCCTGCGTTGTTTACGCTGAGGGTTGAATCATCGACCGGCGCTCCATCGGAAATCACCATCAGGATGCGGCGATCCTCATGCCGGGCGAGCAGGCGGCTGTGAGCCCACAGCAGCGCCTCACCGTCGATGTTTTCTTTCAGCAGCCCCTCACGCATCATCAGACCAAGATTGCGGCGCGCGCGGCGCCAAGGCTCATCGGCTTTTTTGTAAACGATGTGGCGCAGATCGTTGAGGCGGCCCGGCAGCGCAGGTTTTCCGCCTGCCAGCCATGCCTCTCGGCTTTGGCCGCCTTTCCAGGCGCGGGTGGTAAAGCCGAGGATCTCGGTCTTGACCCCGCACCGCTCCAGCGTGCGCGCCAACACATCGGCGCTGATGGCGGCGATCGAGATGGGCCGCCCGCGCATCGAACCGGAATTGTCGATCAGCAGCGTGACGATCGTGTCCTTGAACTCTACCTCGCGCTCAACCTTGTAGGACAGCGATTGCCCCGGCGCGACGATCACCCGGGCGAGCCGCGCGGCATCGAGGATGCCTTCTTCCTGATCGAAGTCCCAGCTGCGGTTTTGCTGCGCCATCAAACGGCGTTGCAAGCGGTTTGCAAGCTTGGTGACAATGCTCTGCAAGCCCTTAAGCTGCGCATCGAGATAAGCCCGCAGCCGATTAAGCTCTTCCTCGTCACATAGCTCGGTTGCCGAGACGACTTCATCGAACTTTTCGGTGTAGCTCTTATAATCGAAATGGGCCGGCAGATCGGTCCACGGCCGGTTGGGCCGGACCGGTAACATTCCCTCCTCGCCCTCGTCGCCCGCTTCACCCTCAGACGTATCATCGTCCATTTCGCGCTCGGTCTCGCCTTCGCCCTCGTCATCGCCTTCGGCCGGTTCGGCGGCGATTTCGCTGGGCTGCTGGTCCTCGCCCGAATCACCCTCATCGCTCTCGTCGTCCTGGCTCTGATCACCGTCGTCCTCGTCGCCCTCATTGGCTTCCTGATCGAGCTGATCGGCGCGGGTCAGTTCGAGATGCTGGAGCATGTCGAGCGATAGAGACTGGAACGACTTCTGATCGTCGATCGACAGTGCCAGTGCTTCGAAATCAGCGGCAGCCTTGTCCTCGATCCAGCCGCGCAGCATTTGAACGCCGTCGCGCGCCACTTCGGGCACTGGCTGGCCGGTCAGATGTTCGCGCAACAACAGCGCCAGCGCGGTTGGTATTGGAACATCCTCGGTCCGGGCGACTCGCGTGATCGGGTCCGATCCGATCCGCACCATCAGCGCCGCATCAAGGTTGTCGCGCATTCCGGCATAGGATTTGGAGCCCAGTGCTTCATAGCGCACCGCTTCTACTGCGTCATAGCAGGCCCGCGCAGTCGGCTCTGCCGGTGCGTGTCTGGTGTGGAGCGCCTCGTTGTGGTGGCGCAATTTGAGTGCGAAACCATCCGCAAAGCCGCGTGCTTCCATCGCCTGTCCGCGCGGCAGATTGCGCCCCGGCATCGGCACCCTGAAGTTGTTGCCATTGGCGACCGGATTATCAGCCGTCCAGGCGACTTCCACTTCGGGTTCATGCGCAACGGCGCGCGCCGTGCCGGCCAGCACATGCTTGAAGCGATCCAGGGGTGTTTCTTCGGACAATTGCGCCTATCCGATCAGATCGATTGCCCGGTCTTGGCCCAATCGGCCAGGAAACCTTCGATGCCCTTGTCGGTCAGCACATGCTTGAACAGGGCTTTGATGACTGCGGGCGGCGCAGTCATGACATCGGCACCGATCCGCGCCGCTTCGAGCACGTGGATGCCGTGCCGGACGCTGGCGACCAGAATTTCGGTCCGGAAATCATAATTGTCATAGATCAGGCGAATGTCGCTGATCAGCGCCATTCCATCGAACCCATTGTCATCGTGCCTGCCCACGAATGGCGAAATGAAGCTGGCCCCGGCCTTTGCCGCCAGCAGCGCCTGATTGGCCGAAAAACACAGGGTGACATTGACCAGCGTTCCGTCGCTGGTCAGCTTCTTGCAAGTCTTGAGCCCGTCGATCGTCAGCGGCACCTTGATGCAGACGTTATCGGCGATCTTGCGAAGAATTTCCGCCTCGCGCATCATCCCGGCGTGATCGAGCGCGACCACTTCGGCGCTGACCGGACCATCGACCAAGGCGCAAATCTCGCGGGTCACTTCCATGAAATCCCGGCCCGATTTGGCAATCAGGGTGGGATTGGTGGTGACGCCGTCGAGCAGCCCGGTGGCGGCCAGCTCGGTAATGTCGGCGATTTCGGCAGTGTCAGCAAAGAATTTCATGGGGGCTCCTGAAAGCGATTCCCCATGCGCTATAAGCACGCCGCCCCCTGAGGGCTAGAGCACCTTCAACACGCTCATCAGAACCGGGTCATTGGTCTTTTCCGGATGAGCGCGGATGTCGGACTCTTCGGCCCCGATCTGATACCAGATCGCGTTGTCCGCTCCTACCGCCAAAGACTGCGCGGCTGCGCCAATGTCGACCCCGGTCAGCACCGACAAGGCCTGCCCAAGCAACGGATCGCGGGCGACGCGCATTGCATCACCCAGCGCGGGAACCATCACATTGATCAAGGATCCGGCCATATTCTCGCGCAAGAACGACGTAGCAGCGGTTGGCCCGCCACGGATCAGCGCGACGGCATTGGCAATTCCGATGGTCCGCACCGTATCGGCCACTACCGGCGCTGCGCGGCGCGCGCCTTCTTCGGCAAAAATATTGAGCCGGTGTTCAAGCTGCGAACGGAAGGCGGTTGAAGTCAGGATGCCCTGCATCACGCCGCCGCGTCGCCCGAACACTTCCGGCAGCGCAATCCGGGCTACCTGGCTGTCCCAGAAACCGCCGGGGGCGGTCAACCGGGCGAAGGCATTTTCGGCCGAAAGCATCAGCAAACGCCGGATTGCCTCGGTAAAGCTATATCCACCCATCGAAGCGCAGCCGGGCAAGGCGAGCACACTGGTTGCAGCAACACCGACCAGAAATTGGCGGCGGGCGACGGGGCTTTTTGTATCCAAGTGCATTATCCACTCCTTCGCGGGCAACCCGGGTGTCGCCCCGGGCAGTTGGTTCCCATATAGGCCGCGCAGATGAACCGTGTCCGACTCCTCGTCTTCAACGCCGCGCTTGGCGTATTGGACTACCGCGTTCCCGATGGAATGGCGATAGAGCCCGGCTGTGTAGTCATTGCGCCACTGGGGCCCCGGCAGGTGCTGGGGATCGTCTGGGAACCAGAACGTTTGGCGGGCAACGAAGTTCCCGACAGCAAACTGCGCCCGCTGCTGGAGGTGCTGCCGGTCCCCCCGCTGTCTGCCCCGCTCAGACGGCTGATCGAATGGACCGCCGATTATTACTGCGCGCCGCTTTCGTCGGTCGCGCGGATGGCGCTGGGCAGCACTGCGGCATTGCGCGGCGGCGGGACGACTACCGAATATCGCCTCTCGGGCCGGGAGCCGGAGCGCCTGACCCCGCAACGCGCGGTGGCGATGGACTCGTTGCAGGGCGAGCAGGCGACGATCCGCGAACTGGCCGAACTCGCCAGTGTATCCGATGGGGTGCTGCGCGGGATGGTGAATGCCGGCCTGCTTGAGCCAGTCACTGTCGATCTCGACCGGCCATATCCGCGCGCGCGCGCCGATTTTGCCCAGCCAGAACTCAACCCCGATCAGCAAGCTGCTGCAGACGCTTTCGTTCAAGCTGTGGACGCGAATAAATTCGCGCCCTTCCTGCTCGACGGGGTGACCGGATCGGGCAAGACCGAATGCTATTTCGAAGCGATCGCGACGGCCATCGCGTTAGGGCAGCAGGTGTTGGTCATGCTGCCTGAAATCGCGCTGACCGAAAACTTCCTGCGCCGGTTCGAAGCGCGCTTCGGGGTGCCGCCGGTGCTGTGGCACAGCTCGGTCAAGCAGACCGAGCGGCGACGCGCCTGGCGGGCAATCGTTTCGGGCGAGGCGCAGGTGGTGGTCGGCGCGCGCTCGGCGCTGTTCATGCCGTATAAGCGGCTGGGGCTGATCGTGGTCGACGAGGCCCATGAAGTTTCGTTCAAGCAGGATGACGGGGTGCGTTACAACGGCCGCGACGTGGCGGTGATCCGCGCCCGGTTTGAGAGTATCCCGGTAATCCTGTCCAGCGCTACACCCGCGCTTGAATCAATGCAGCTGGCCGAAGCAGGGGTCTACCGCAAGATCGAGCTGCCGGGCCGGTTTGGCGGGGCCAGCCTGCCCGAGATCGAGATTATCGACCTCCGCGCCGAACAGCCCGAACGCGGACGCTGGCTTGCCCCCCGGCTGATCAGGGAGATGAAGGCGAGGCTGGAACGCGGCGAGCAGTCGCTGCTGTTCCTCAACCGCCGCGGCTATGCTCCGCTCACACTGTGCCGCCACTGCGGTTACCGGTTCCAATGCCCCAATTGCAGCGCGTGGCTGGTCGAGCACCGGCTGTCGCGGCGGCTGGCCTGCCACCATTGCGGCCATCAGGTGCCGGTGCCCGAAGCCTGCCCCGAATGCGCCACCCCCGATTGCATGGTCGCCTGCGGCCCGGGGGTGGAGCGGATCGCCGATGAAGTGGCCCAGCTGTTGCCCGCGGCGCGGGTCGCGCTGGTGACGTCAGACACGCTCAATTCGCCGGGCAAGATCGCGGAATTCGTTGCGGCGGCCGAAGGCGGGTTGATCGATGTGATTATTGGCACCCAACTGGTGACCAAGGGCTATCACTTTCCCGAACTAACCTTGGTAGGCGTGGTCGATGCCGACCTTGGCCTTGAAGGCGGGGATCTGCGCGCGGCTGAGCGCACCTACCAGCAGATCGCCCAGGTTGCGGGACGAGCGGGGCGCGCTTCCAAACCTGGCGAAGTGCTGATCCAGACCCGTCATCCCACTGCCGCCGTGATCACCGCGCTCGCTTCGGGTGACCGCGACGCCTTTTATGCAGCCGAGATCGAGGCACGCCGCGACGCCGGGGCGCCGCCGTTCGGGCGCTGGGCAGCGATCATCGTCAGCAGCGAAGACGAGGCCGAAGCCCGCGACGCCGCCCGCGCGATCGGCGGCTCGCGCCCGGATGTGCCCGATGTGGCGATCTATGGCCCCGCACCTGCCCCCATGGCGCTGCTGCGCGGCCGCTATCGCTACCGGCTGCTGCTCAATGCCCGGCGCTCGGCGGAATTGCAGACGATCATCCGCGAATGGCTGGGGACCTTGCGCTTTCCGCCCGGCGTGCGGGTGGGCGTAGATATCGATCCTTACAGTTTCGTTTGAGCTGAATTAACGCGATGGTGCGAGCAGGTTGGTGATTGCCGCTGCCGCAGGAGCGACGGCCGGAGCGAGAATTGACCGGGCAATGTCGCCGGCGGATGGCGATGCTGCCGGAGCGGGCGCTGCCGAAGCGGGCGCTGCCGGAGCGGGCGCTGCCGGAGCGGGCGCTGCAGGAGTCGGTGTAGCTACAGCAGAAGGAACTGCCGCAGGTGGTGATGCAACCGCAGGATTCGGCGCTGGAGGCACCGCTGCGGCAGGCGCGACGGCCGGTGGGGCAGTTGGCGGCCTTGCAACGGGCGGCGCCGCTACCGGCGGTGTTACTGCGGGCGGGGCAGCGGCCGGCGGCGTAGCAGCAGGATTGGGCGGTGGCGGCGTTATCGGCGCGCGCGGGGCTGCTCCGCCAGATGCCAGTCGACTTGTGTCAATCGTCGCAGCAGGCAGCGCTGCGGGCGTGTGCAGCGCGGCGTCCAGTCGGCTGGCCCGCTCGGTGCTGCGCGCGGCATTAGCAGCGGTGCGGGCATTAGCCTCTGCCGACAGCCGCACTGCCTCTGCCTCGGGGTTTAGCGTGTTGACCCGGATGCGTTCGACATCCCCCACCCCGGCAAGCCGGTTGAGCGGCACGTAGTCAGTCTTGAAAATCAACTCGACCCCGCTGTCGAGATCGATCGAAGCGTTGATCCCCTCGGTGGTCTGGGTTCGGTCGGTTGAGACATAGCCGATGGTATTCTGCATCTTCGCCTCGGCACCCCACGGGCCGAATTTGGCTCCCACCCCGACCTCAGTGGTGTTGCGCATGTCAAACTGCGAGCCACGATCATTCGCCGCTGCGCTATTGGCATCGACATGCAGCCGCATCGAGGCATTGACCCGCCCGCTTTCGATGACAATCCGCTGCAATCCCATCTGGATCATGGTGGCGAGCAGCTGCTGCCGGTTTCGGGCGAGTACTTGCCGGGCCAGCGGGACAAGCGTCTCGGGATCCGAGCCGGGGAGCGAGCTGCCTTCCGGCGCGCCAAGGGCTGAGCGCAGCGCCGCTTCGGTTGGCGGCGTAGCGCCGGGACGAAGGACAATACGGGTTGCCGCATCCTGCTCAGCCTGAATTTCCGCACGCCGTTCCTGCGCTTCGGCGGGCTGGAGGCCTTCGAGTTCGGCTGCCATATCCACCTCGTCGCCGCCTTCGATCATATAGGAGCCGGGGAAATGTTCGGCCAGCCAGCTGCGCGCGCCCGATACCCCAACATTGCCATCTGCAAAGCCCTCAGTGGTCTGGGCAACGTTGCGGATCAGATCGACGAAGGCGGTTAACTGCTGTTGATTTGAATCATTCATCGCTTTGAAAACGCCGGTAATTAGCTCATTAACAAAACGCGGGAAACTTACCGCATTCATCATGTTCTGAGTGGTCCCGGCCACCCGGTCCACCGCAGTCCCGGAAAACTCGCTACCCGCATTCTGAGCCAGCGCCAGTGGTGGCGGTCGGACTTCCTCATGCATATCGAGCGCGGTCGAGCCGATCCGCGCCAAAGAGCCGGCAATCGCTTGGCGGGTCGGATCGTCAAGGGCGGCAAAATCCGAAGACTGGCACAGCAGCTCACGCACTGCCTGGCGCGCATCGTGGCGCGGGGCTGGGATTTTTTGTGCGCCGGGGCGCATCTCAACCGGCCAGAGCTGACCAGACCGAAGCGGCCTGGTCCGGCGGCGCGGCTGGAGCCATGGCGGGTTGCTGAGCGGCTACCGCTTCGCCCAGTGTAAGAGTCGCCTCAAGCCAATCAACTGCGGCACCGATTACCGGATCACCGAGGCTGATCAGCGAGCCGCCAGCCAAGGCTGTCTCAAGCGAATCGGCCAGCCACGCGAGCAGGATCATCCCGGCTTTGCCGCGCCTGATATAGGGCTTGGCATCGGGCGACTGCTCATGTCCAAACCGGCCCACCGCTCGCACGACATCCCAGATATCACGCGCCCGAAGCACGCCGCGCAAGTCTGCGCTTCCCAGTATGGCAAAGGCTTCCTTCAGCGTCGTCATGACTTCACTGGCGATGAAAGCAGTCATACCGCTGCTGGCATCACCGAGATTCTGGGCAAGCGCCCGCGCGGCATTGCGAACCCTAACCTGGCCCATCGTGGTGCCCTGATCACGCGCGCCACCTTGTTCTTCGAATTTGGTGAGCGCCTCGCACAGTTCGAATATCCGATCCTCGAAGCCGGCATTGCGGTCACCCTCTGCCGAGACCAGGCCGCTTGATGTGCCGAACAATCGGGCAAAGAAGGCGTTGCGTTCTTCAGGGGCCATCCGCTCACGCCGGTGCCGCCACCATTGCTCGATCAATGGTGCAGCACTGCCCAAGTCGAAATTTATCACTCCGGTCGCGACCAGCCCAGCTAGTTTTTCTGCGCTGGAGATAATCCCGGCTGGTTCGAGATCGGCAGCGAGATAGATCGAGGCGAGTGCGCGCAACTGCGCCCGGTCGATCCTTGCGGCGGAGAGTTCCGGCAGTTCCAGCCCGTCCAGCTCTTCCAGCGTAAAAGCCAATCCCGGCGCGGTCGCACAGGCCACCAGCCGCTCGCCTTGTGCCAGTGCGGCGGCGAGCGTCGCATCCGCTGCTGGCGCGATCTGCGGGGCCTGCGGCAAGCAGGTCGACCCCGGAGGAGGCGGTATGAGCCGCACCACCTGCCTAGCCTGTCGGACGTGCTGGAGCAGCGCCAGCACCGGCGGACTCGTTCGGATTATAGGGCGTGCTGTTACCCTGGATCACCGACATCATCCCCGGCGTCGCCATCTTGTCGAGCGGCAGATAGTCACTCTTGAAGTTGACCCGAACTTCACCGGTGAGTTTGGCGTTGACCTCAGCTTTGGATTCGCTGGTCTCATCAACTGCGGTGCCGACCGTGGCGACATGTTCTTGCGAGGCTTCAAAGCCAGTCGAGACATCAATCGGTGAGAACCAGGCACCATAGCTGGCTTTGGCGTATTCCTTGGACTTCTGCTCAGACCGATCGCTCATCTGCGCCGTGTAATTGCGGGTCGCCTTGTCGCTGGCGCGCATGCTGAAGATGACCTTCGCATTTATCGACCCATCGGTAATTACGATCCGATTGATGCCCAGCATCACCATCGACGAGAGCATCTGCTGACGCGATTTGGCCATCTGGAGCCGGGCCGCCGTAACCAGCCGCAGCTCGGCATTGGCATCGGTGATATCGGTCACCGGAGGGCTGAGGTTGAGGTTGCGACTGATCTCGGCCAAACGCACTTCCGGATTTTCCCCGCGGGGCACCAGCACTGCAGGGGCTGTTGCACCCGCCGTTTCGGCACTTTCCGGATCACCAAGAGCAAATCCCTCACTGTTCGAACCCGATCCTACTCCCAACGCATCGGGATAGCTTTCAGCGAGGAAATCGCGCCCTGCGCCGTCGCTAATATTGTCACGCATGAACTGATCCGTGGTCTTGGCAACATTGGCAATCAGCTCGCCGTAAGCGCGCATCTGCTCGATCGAACTTTCAACTATCGCCTGAAACACATTCTTGATCAAACCACCAACAAACTTCGGAAAATCAACCTTTTTCACCATCTCACCGAATTGTTCGACACCCTGGCGCACCGCCCCCGCCTGAAAATCCTTGCCGGCAAAACCGGGGCTGGCAGAGAGATTCCGCTTGGTCGCCTCGACTGGGTCTTCCTTTCCTTCTTCCAGCGCCCGGGCGGTCGGAGCATTGCTGGTCGCGACCTCAGAGGGCAAGGTTCCGGCGGGCAGCTCGCCCCGTGCCTCGCGCGCGGCGACTTCAGAATATACCCCGTTAGGATCGGCCATGAATGCCAGAACCTGCACCGTCGCACGGGCCATCCGATCGCGCTCGTCCTGGGTGAGATCGGGAAAGCTCTGGCTGGCAGTGAGCAAGCCTTGCACGGCCCGGCGCGTGGCTTCGAGCGCAGGACCGGCGGTGACGGTCTGCGGCGGCGCGGGCGGTGGTAAAGCAATGAGGGTGGACATTGTCTTGCCCTCCTAGGTTGCCGGTGCCGCAACCGGCGGCGGCGCGACGACCGCTGCGGCCGGAGCGCCGCGGGCGCTGGGAACAACATTGGGATCGACCGGGGTGGAATTCCCCTGGATCGCCGCGATCATCCCCGGCGTTGCCATCTTGTCGAGCGGCAGATAGTCGCTCTTGAAGTTGACATCGACAATGCCTGAAAGCTGGATCTTGGTTTGCAGTGCGGCTTCGTTAGATTCGGACGCAGCAGTCTGCATGGTGATGATCGGTTTGTTTTCGTACTTGTACTTACCCTTGGCAAAATAGTCGGCGCTGTAGTCGCTGTCTGAGCTATCCTTGTCGCGCGAGTAGGTACTGTTCGATTTTGAACCGCTGTCATATTCACCCTCGCCCTGATAGGTGGTCTGAACGCTTCCATCCTTGTTCCGAGCCACATCCATGGCCGTGGCCGAACGGCGCTTCATGCCGCGATCGGTGGCTTTGACATCGTAGATGATCTTGGCCGAAATTTTCCCGTCGGTAACAACTATCCTATTGATACCCATCAGAACTATTGACGCCATCAACTGCTGACGCTGACGCGCCAACTGCATGCGGCTATTCTCAACCAGAGCCTTCTCAACATTCTCATCCGACAAATCGAGACTCTTGAGCGCGCCGTTCTCAAACTCCAGCTTGCTGTTGATCTTCTTGAGTGCGGCAGCTTCGTCGACCCCTTCGCGAACGCCTAGTCTAGGCCGAGGGTTGTCTTCGAAATCGTCCATCTGAATCTCAAACAGATCGGGGAACTGGTCGACCATATTATCGCGACCCTGGTTCTCATCAACATGGTCATCCATAAACTGGCCGAGCGACGTCGCCACCGAAGCGATCATCTTCTGGTAGGCATCCATCTGCTCGATGCTGCTGGTCGTGATGGATTTGAAAACCCCGTTGATCAGCTCGGAGACGAACAGCGGGAAGCTGACTGCCTTGAGCAATTCGCCGGCAATTGTCGCGCCCTCGCGGGCAGCATCGGCACTGAACTTCTTTTTGCCGATGTCGTCGACTGCCGCCTGCTTCTCCGCCCAGGTCGCCTCTTTGCCGGAATGATCGTCCTCCTCCCCCAGTAGCGCCCGCGCCTGGGGCTGGAGCTGGTTGGCCGGGATCCCTTCGGGCCGGGCGATGTAGTCCGCCACGAGTGCGGTGTTTCGCGCAATCTCGGCTCGGTCGGCGTCGGACATGGCACTGAAAGCGGGGGACTGTGTCAGCAGGCCTTCGACAGTCCGCCGCACAGCTTGATGCGGGACCGGCGGCTGGGTCGCGGGAGGCGGGGCAAGGTTGGAGACAGGCATCGTAAAGGCTCCGAATGGAGGAGATGACAAGAGATCAAGCGGCGCGTTGCACAGCGTCGGCGGGCAACTCGAACTCGACCGGACGCAGATACAGGCTGATCCGCGGCGGCGAGAGCGCGTCGGTGCGCAGGCTGACAATCGAGAACCGGCCCGGCCAGTATTCGTCCTCGGGGGTGAAGGCTCCCATCCAACGTTCCAGCGCAGCCAGCCCGCGCGGTCGTTCGGCCAGACCCATCGTCAACAGGCTGAGGAAGCTGGGCGGAACATCGGGGATCGCGCTGAGCAGCACATAGATCTCGAAGTCCGGCCCCGCCGGACCGTTGCCGAAGGCGAGCAAGGCCGAATTGGCCGGCAAGTCAAACCGTCCACCCAGGATCAGTCCAATCATCTGCATGATCCCGGGCAACCGATGCCCCAGCCCCAGCGCATCAAGCACCGGCTGGAGATCGGCCAGCCTGAGTTGCTGGGTGGCGGCGAACGTCATTCGCTGGCCCACCGCATCACGCTGCGCAGCGACAGTGGTAAACATCGGCTGGATTCCCGGAACCATTGCCAACGCAGTCTGGACGATCCGTGCCAGTCCCAATGGCAGATTGTCGATGCTGACCTTGCCGCCCGGGGTCTCGTAGTAGACCTTGGTCGAATAGAGCCCGTTGCGATCGAAGCTGTTGCCAAAGAAGGCGCCGAAGCCCAGCCCGCCATTGCTGCTGCCAAAACCGCGATAGGGCTCGCTGGCCTGATCGAACCAGTTAAGCTTGTCGCGGCCCATGAAATTTCCAAGCAATCGGCGCATTTCCCGGGTCGATTCATCGCGTCGGTCCAGCGGACTGGCCTCTGGCGGGAGTGGCTCGATCGTGTAGCGCACCATGCCCGGCTGGTTTTCCGAAAAGCTCGGCTCAAACGGCGGGGCCATCGGCATCAGGGCATTGCTGCGATAGCGCGGATCGTCCTCCGGATAGGGGAAGGTCCGCATGAACAAGTCACGGAGCGGCGAATAGGCATCCGCTGAGCCCAGCGCATGGGAGACACGCTGCAACTTGTCTTGCAAATCCAAGGCAAGCGGACGGGTTCTAGTATTGAACATGGCATCAATTCCTTCGTCGAAAGCAGGTCTGGCAGTGCAACCGGGACCAGGTGAATGGGACCGGGCGAATGGGGCCGGGCAGGTCGCGAGCTAATGCCGCGACATACTCCAGCTGTTGTTGCCAGCGCCCATGCCTAGTCCGATATCGCCGATGCCATCCAGCATCTCCCGAGCCATCGCCGGTATCTGGATCGGTTTCGATGTCATCTGCGGAGCTTCACGCGGCTGGGACAGTTCCTCAACCTGGGTGTCGCTGGTCGCAGTATCGGCCAGCCACAGCTCGCAGGCGTTGACGAGATCATAGTCGTTTGGATTCGACGTCGCCTTGTGATCGCGTTTCGGATTGGGGAACCGAACCTTGCTCATATCGATGATCGGTTCCGAGGGATTACCGATCCTGGTGACGTTCTGCGACAACCAGGCCGTGATAATCATTCCGCAGGTTGCCAGCGTGCGATACCGGCTGCTGGTGCGGGCTCCGCCGAGCTCATAGGTGGCGACCTGATCGACCACCTGCCACATGTCGCGCGCGCCATAGCAGCCCCTGATCTCGGAATCGCCGAGCAGGTCGATCATGACCTGGATCTGCGATTTGAGTTCACGCCCGGCATAATGTGCCATTCCATAACCATGGAGCGACAGATTCCCGGCTAGATCACGGGCAGCCTTGCGCACCTGTTGCTGGCTGATCGCGCTGGGACTGCGTGAACGGAGCAGATTGTCGACTTCGTTCTGGCGAACAAAGTTGGAGACCGAAGAGACAAACCGCAGCCAAAGATCGTTGAACTCGCGGTTGATCATACCGCCTGGCTCACCGCCGGGTACACCCAGTGTGATCGAGGCAAAGTTCTTGCGTTCCTGCTCGCTCATACGGTTCGGAGCCTCGCGCCAATACTTGTAGAGCAGCCGGCCCGCCGGACCCGATCCGATCGGCAGCATCCCGTGCTGGAACTGCTCTACAATCCGGTCGACGACCTGGAAAACCTTCAGCTCATCGAACATCGCCGAAACGATCATCGGCCCCATCACCTTGACGTTATCGGCAATGATATTGTTGTCGACCAGCTGGTCGAGGTCCGGCAGGTCGAACGAGAGATCGGCGATGTCATCCTCGCTGCCGATTCCCTGCACCTTGTTGAGAACCTCGTTGACCCGCCGGTTGAGTTGGGGTTCGTCGGATGGGATCTTGCGATCTGCAAGTCCGCGCATGACCCGGGCGAATTCTTCGGCACTGACTTGCGGAGTCTGGCCGCCGCGTCCGTCAGGATCACCTTCGTCGGCAAGGATCGCCAGCACGCGCTTAGCAAATTCGCCGTAACTGCTCGCTTCACCCAATGCCTTGTAGAAGGATCTGGTGAAATCCCCAAAAGCGGCATGGGTAACATCCGGATAAAGAGTCCGACCGTTGTGTTTGCCAATTGCGAGGCGGCCCGTGAGGTTCCGGTCCTGTAAAACGACAACCACCGGAGGGGCATTTGCACGATCAAGCGCGAGCAAGCCAAAAGTCAGCGCGACCAAGGTGATATCGACTTCCGGGTAGGAATTGTTGCTGATCGCTGCCATTAATGTACTCGCGGAAACGACATCACCGAACAGCAGCATGCCGCCGTCATGCGCTCTGAGCTCGACGGCAAGCCCGCCTTGCGTATTCAGCAAGGTTCGCGTTGCGACGAACAGCGGGTCGCACATTTCGTCGGTTTTGTTGTTGCTGTTACTCGATGCTTTAATCTCGATGTCGATGGCTTTGAGCGCGACGAGATCATCCTTGTCCTGGCTGCTCATCGTTCGTTCCGTGTCGGCGGCCATTTGTTCGAGCCGGCGAAGATCATAGTCGAGGCGGGCAAGTGCTTGCATTTCGCGAGTGACTAGATCGGCAAACCTGATCGTGGGTCGAATGCGGGTCATGACATTTCTCCTAGAAATTCAATTGGTGAACCCGTGAAACGGGCGAATGGGTCGGTCGTTAGTGCTCAGCCGTCATCGGCGCCTCCATCCGCGTCGGATCTGGACGAGTAGCCCGGTGTCTGCTCGATCTCGCGGTCCAGCGCGGAAAGCGCGGCTGCGGCATCAAGTATACCGGCACCGCAGCCGCTGGTGGCATTGCCCGCAAACGGTTGGGCTGTGGCAACCAGGATGCGGCGCACGGTCTGGGAATCAATTGGCCTCGCACGGCGATGGCTGCGCGCGACCAGCAATGCCGCAGCCGCCGCCACGAACGGCGCGGCAAAGCTGGTGCCAGAGGCCGACTGGTAGCCGTTTACTGCACTGGTCAGCACCTTGTTGCCCGGCGCGCACAGCGCGACATGTGTGCCCCGGGTCGAGAAGCTGGCGGGAACCCGGCTATCGTTAACCGCGCCAACCGCGATCACCTCGGGAAATGCTGCGGGCCAATAGCGTGTCTCACGGCCATTATTGCCGCTGGCGGCGATCAGGATACAGCCGCGCGCGATCGCATAGGCAACAGTATCGGCATGAGGTTTGGGGCTGTTGGACAGGATCGCGGCATCATCTGTGCCAAAGCTCATGTTGATGATCTTCGCGCCAAGATCGACCGCAAGCTTTAGCGCCAGGTCCAAATCGCTGATCGCGCCGATCCCGACCACCTTGCTGTTGGGGAGCTTCGCAGCGGCCAGCGCGCGCATCGGCAGGATCCGGCACAACCCGCCCAGCCCCCTTGGCATTCCAACCCCGCGCGCGGCGATGATCCCGGCACAGCCCATGCCGTGGCCGACGAAGATATCGCGCGGCCGCATGTCCATCGTCTCATGATCGCCCAGCAACTCGATCCCCGCCGCCACATCGTCGCTTTCGAGGCGGACCGTATCGAAGCCCGCACGGAAGGTGTGGACGAACTCGGGGTGGCTGGTGTTGACTCCACTGTCGATCAACCCGACCACGACGCCCTCATCGCCCGGCTCGATCGCGAGCGCTTCCTGCATCCGCACCATCCTGCGCGCATTCCAGCCGCCATCGCCGCTGTCAGGAACAGGTAAGGGTTCACCCACATCAAAGGGCAACTGCGAGACATAGTTGGGGCTGACGCTGGTCACCGTGCTGATCTGGGCCAGAGCATCGCATAGCTGGTCGATCGGGGTACCTGCGGGAACCCGCAGCATCAAGGATCCGGCTATTCCGGTGCTATGCTCCACCCCATCATAGCCCAGATGAGTAGCCCCGGGCGATGGCGGATGCGCGGCGGCCGGGTAGAGCCGGGCAGCTCGGAACTGGCCAGCCAGGCGGTTGGTGATCCGGTCAATCGGACCTTGGCCATCGATGCTTGCCGGGGCAATTTGCGTGCGCCGCGAGACATCGCGCAGCGTCGGTATCGTCTCGGACGCTTCGCCCACGGCGAGCCTGAGCAGCACGCTGGTGGGTGAGCTGGGTTGCCGGTTCAGGGCGGCCAGTGAGGTCATTGCAGCTGCTCCGAAACGGGAAGGCCGGTGGACACCAGAACCGGCACAGGCGGGATCGCCAACGCTGCGGCTGGTGCTTCAGGTGGCGCTGGAGCCACCGGGGCAAAGGCCGACAGATCAAAGCTCATCGCGGTCGCGCGCTGCGGGCTAGGCTCGATGGTCAGCTCACCTGCCCATTGCCCTTCAGCCGGGGCAATCAGCAGTTCGCCGCTGGAGGATTTGAGGATCGAGACCGGGCGATTGCCGATCCGGACCTGCGGGAACTGGCCCTGGCGCACCAGGTTTCGCCCGGTTACGCGCAGCAACGGCGGCTCGTCGGTGCCTTCCCCGCCCGAGCCGTAGACGGGTTCAATCCGCCGGACACTAGGGGCAGAGGCGCTGGTCAGCGCTCTGCGCAAACGGTCCAGCGGCAGGTTCGTAACCCGGCCGATTGCGCCGACACGGTTCTTCTCATCAACTTCCTGCAGTTGGCGCACCGTGCGCACCCCAGCCCATTCGAGCCGCTTGCGATCATCCTGGCTCAGCTCTTCAATATCATCGAGCGACTCGTCATCGGGATCATCAGACAAGGCGCGAGCATTTTCCTCGATCGCCGGGCGGGTGATCGTGGTGAATACCAGATGGAACATGCTGGCTTCGCCCTCGCCCGCTGCCGCCGGACGGATCCGGATCTCGCTATCGGTAAACTCGACATGGGCGCGCAGATCGAGATTGATGTCCTTGATCGCAAAAGTCAGCGGCAAATTGGCGTTGCGGGCTTTCAGAGCCATCGCCGCCTGAGCGTTGTCCAGCTGACTTTGCACCGCCTGGATAAAGTCTTCGAGCCGCAGGGTGACCGAGCTGCTCATGCCACGGACTCCAGCGGTTTTGGCTGAAATCTGATGGTCAGTCGGGCCGGTTCGCTGTCGAAGGCGGTGCGCAACCGGAACAGCGGGAGATCGCCGATCAGGACCGGCCCATCAGCATCGTGGCCCAGCCGCAAATCGAGCGGCAGGTCCAGATCGATCGAAGTCACACGCACCATCCCAGCGTCACGCAGCTCGTCCCCGCTCAGGAAAAGGGCGCTGCCGGCGATCTCGCCAAGCGTCTCACCAAGGGGACGGCGGCCGTTCATGCCGGGTTCCCGGCGGCTGGTGCGGCGACGGGTGGCGGCACCGCGGGGGGCGCGGGTGGCGGTGCAGGTGCTGCTGCGGGTGTGGGGGTGGGGGTGGGTG
>JBKJTN010000055.1:0-16425 GCA_046590275.1 Novosphingobium sp. | reverse complement strand
GAGACCCTGAATGCCGCCACGGCCGATGCGCTCAAGTCGTTCTGGCGGCGCGAATATGTGCCCGCGCAAACGACGCTCGTCGTGATCGGTGATTTTCCGCCCGAACAGACCGAGGCGCTGCTCAAAGCGAAATTCGCGGATTGGCAACCAGTCCCCGCCGAAGCGAAGCCCGATGCCGGCCCGGTCGATCCAAAGCTCAAGGCGCGGACCGATATCTATGTCGATCCGGCGTTATCCGAGCAGGTCAGCGCCGCCCGGCACGGGCCGTGGCGTGATGAACCCGATCGGTTGGCACAGCGGCGCGAGGACCAGCTGCGGCGGATCGGTTACGGCATCATCAACCGGCGCCTGGCGCGGCTCACCTTGCGAGAAAATCCTCCGTATCGGAGTGCCTCGGTCAGCACCGGCGCGGTGTTCAAGGCCGGAATCACCACCAATCTGGTGGTCAACACCATCGACGGCGGCTGGAAGCGGGGCCTTAGCGAGGCAGCGCTGGAATATCGCCGGGCGCTGGAATTCGGCTTCACCACCGGTGAAGTGGCCGAACAAGTCGCCCAGATCCTGACCAGCAGCCAGAACGCGGCGGCCTCGGCCGATACGCGCAGCAACGGAACGCTGGTGGGCGGGGTCATGGCGCTGATCGAGGACGAGGTGGTGCCCGACACGCCCCAAAACTCGCTCGCCCGGCTTGAGGCTTTCGTCCCCGAAATCACCCCCGAAGCGGTCCAGGCAGCGCTGAAGCGCGAGATCCTGCCGCTCGACGAGCCATTGCTGCGGTTCCAGGGCCGCAAGGCTCCCGAAGGCGGCGAAGCGGCACTGCGCGCAAGCTGGAACGCGGTCGCAAAAGTCGCGCTCGAGCAGTCCGAAGTCAAGGCTGCGGGCAGCTTTGGATATGGCGATTTCGGCATGCCGGGAACGGTGGCCAGCGACAGCGTTGCGCCAGCGCTTGGCATCCGCACGATCCGCTTTGCCAATGGCGTGCGACTGAATCTGAAGCATACCGATCTGGATAAGGATCGGATCACGGTGAGCCTCAATCTGGATGGCGGCAATATGCTGCAAACCCGGGACAACCCGCGCGCGACTGCACTGGCGGCGATGCTGCCGGTGGGCGGACTTGGCAAACACAGCCTGGACGAGCTGCAGACGATGCTGGCCGGGCGGACGGTTTCGGCACCGTTTTCGCCAGCTGCCGAGAGCTTTGCGGGCGCCACCACGACCACCAGGCGCGATCTGGAATTGCAGCTTCAAGTGATGGCCGCACTTGTGACCGATCCGGGCTATCGCCCCGAGGGCGAGGTGCTTTACCGGCAGGCGATGAACAATTATTTCGCGGCCTTGCGGGCCACCCCCGGGTCTGCGCTGTCAGCTGATCTTGGGGCAATCCTGTCGGACGATGACCCGCGCTTTTCGCTCGGCAAGGTGGAAGATTATCGCGCCCTCAGCTTTGCCCGCCTCAGGACCGACATTGCCGACCGACTGGCCCATGGCGCAATCGAGATCGCCATGGTCGGCGATTTTGACGAGGCGCAGGCAATCGCGCTGGTAGGCAAAACTTTTGGCGCGCTCCCGGCGCGCGAGGCTGAATTCCGCCCTTATCTGGAGCAGCGCCAGCGTCGGTTCACTGCCAATCGGGCCGCCCATGTGCTGCACCATGACGGGCCGAAGGATCAGGCCTTGATCCAGCTTACCTGGCCGACGCGCGATGATGCCGATCCGATCGAGGCACTGCAGCTGGCTTTGCTTGAACGGATCGTTCGCATCGAGCTGACTGACACGCTCCGCGAAAAACTGGGTAAGGCCTATTCGCCCGGCGCGAGCAGCGAAACCTCGCGGTTCTGGCCCGGCTATGGCACTTTTTCGGTCACCGCCTCGGTCGATGTCCAGGAAGTTGCTGCAACCCGCGCCGCGATTGCCGAGACGATTGCCGAGCTGCGCAATGCCCCGGTCAGCGCCGACATCCTCCAGCGCGCCCGGGCGCCCGCGCTGGAGAGCTATGACAATGCCCTGAAGAGCAATCGCGGCTGGATGGCACTGGTCGAGCAGGCACAATCAAAGCCCGACCGGATCGCGCGCTTCCAGGCGGGCAAAGCCCGGCTGATGGCGATCACCGCTGCGGATATCCAGGCGGCGGTGAAGCGTTACCTCACAGCCAATGGTGCGGTCGAGGTGACGGTGTTGCCCTAAGACGCTGCCAGCCCCGCAACCAAGCCATAGGGGTCAGGCAATCGTATCCTGATAGCGCCGGACTGCGACAAAACCCAGCACCAGCAACATCGCGACGAGCACGCCGATCTGGGGCAGTGCGGCGGCCAGATCCCAGCCTTTGAGCATGATCCCGCGCACCAGCCGGATATAATGGGTGGTTGGCAGCAGTTCGGCGAAATATTGGGCCCACAGCGGCATCCCGCGGAACGGGAAGGCAAAGCCGGAGATGAGGATGCTGGGCAACATATAGAAAAAGCTCATCTGCATCGCCTGGATCTGGCTTTGCGCGATGGTCGAGAAGGTGAAGCCCAGCGCCAGGCTGACCACCGCGAACAGCAGTGTCACCGCAACGGTCAGCGGCAACGAGCCGACAAACGGCACGTGGAAGATCAATGCCGCGCACAGCAGAACCACCGTCATCTGCACAGTGCCAATCAGCATCGAAGGGATAATCTTGCCGACCATTACCTCGAACGGGCGGAGCGGCGTTGCGAGCAGGTTTTCCATCGTCCCCTGCTCGGTCTCACGCGTCACCGACATTGCGGTCTGCATCACCATGGTAATCGACAGGATGATCGCCAGCAGCCCCGGCACGGTATTGTGGCTGGTGATCCCCTCCGGATTATAATTGCGCTGGACTACCAGATTGACCGGCGGCGGGCCGGGCTTGCGCAGCGCCAGCGGCCCGATCAGATCATGCGCCAGCGCCTGATTGATCGCCTCTCCGACCACGGCGGTCGCCGGGCCGGTAGCAGAAGGATCGGTGGCGTCGACGCTGAGCAACAGTTGCGGATGTTCGCCCCTGACCAGCGCGCGCGAGAAATCGGGCGGGATGGTTAGAACGAACTGCACCTTGCCCGCGGCAATCAGCCGCTCGCCAGCCCCGGGCGCGGTCACCACTTCGCGGATATCGAAATAGCCGGTATTGCGCAGTGCCGTGACCACCGAGCGCGAGAAGGCGGAGTTGTCGTTGCCCTCCACCGCCATCGGCAGATCCCGCGGATCGCCATTGATCGCATAGCCGAAGATCACCAGCTGGACGATCGGGATCATCAGCATCAGCGCGATCGTGCCCGGATCGCGGCCCATCTGGCGCAGCTCCTTGAATACCATGGCGGCGATGCGTTGCCACATGTCAGGCGGCCTCCACCGAATTATCCGTTGCGGTGCCCATCAGATTGATGAACACATCCTCGAGCGTCGGCTTGGTCTCGGCCCAGCTCACGCGGTCTGCCCAAGGCGCGACAGCCGCGCGCAGCGCGGCGCGATCGGGACCGCAGACATGCAGTGAAGTGCCAAAGGCGGCGGCCATCGCCACGCCGGGACGTCCCTCGATCTCCGACGCCAGCTGATCCGCCCCTGGCCCCTCGCCCGATAATGCATAAAGGCCGGACTGGGCGATCACTTGCGCCGTGGTCCCGCGCGCCAGCATCACCCCATAGGCGATATAGGCAATTTCGTGGCAACGTTCGGCCTCGTCCATATAATGCGTCGATACCAGCACGGTCATGCCTTCGCGGGCGAGCTCGTGAATCTGGTCCCAGAACTCGCGCCGGGCCTGCGGATCGACCCCGGCGGTTGGCTCATCGAGCAGCAGAATCTTGGGGTCGTGCAGCACTGCGGCGGCGAGCGCGAGGCGCTGTTTCCAGCCGCCCGATAGCTTGCCTGCCAGCTGATCGGCGCGGCTCGCCAGGCCAAGCCGTTCGAGCGACGCATCAACGCGCGCCTTGCGCTGATCAAGCCCATAGACCCTGGCGATGAATTCCAGATTCTCGCGGATCGTCAGATCACCGAACAGTCCGAATTTCTGGGTCATATAGCCGATCTGGCCCTTGATCCGGCCGCGCTGGGTCCGCAGATCAAGCCCCAGCACTTCGCCCTCGCCGGCATCGGGAATGATCAGCCCGCAGATCATCCGCAGCGTGGTGGTCTTGCCCGAACCATTGGGACCAAGGAACCCGCAGATCCGGCCCTGGTTCACCGTCAGATCGAAATTGTCGACCACGGTGCGACCGGCAAAGCGCTTGGTCAAGCCGCGCACCGCAATGACGGGCGTTTCCGTCATTGCGGCACTACTTCAATTGGAAGCCCGGGCGGCAGCGGCTTGTCCGCTGGCGCCAGCGCGGCCTCGACCAGAAACACCAGCTTGGCCCGGGCCCGCTCGCTGTAGATGACCGGCGGCGAGAATTCGGTGCGCGGGGAAATATAGCTGATCCGGGCGGTGCGTTCCGCGCCGCAACCGTCGCAGGTAAAGCGGATCGCCGCACCGGAGCGCAGCCCCGCAATCCGGTCTTGCGGAACATAGAAGCGCAGCTTGCGGCGATCATCGGGTAGTACCGCCACCACCGGGCTGCCGGCAGGAACCCACTCACCCAGATTGTAGAAAGTCTGCTCGACAATTCCCTTGGCTGGCGAGCTGGGCGATATTTCACCGCGACGCTGACGCTGCGCGCGCAAGGCGGCCTCGGCTGCGGCAACTTCGGCCTGGGCGCCGCGGATCTGGTTGCCGCGCCCCGCGCTTAACTCGCCCGAGCGATAGAGCGCCCGGTTTTGCGCCAGCGAGGCTTGCGCGCCGTCACGCGCGGCGCGGGCACCATCGAGCTGCGCGCGGCTGGCAAAGCCCTTGGCAGCCAGCGCCGACATACGCTCAAAATCATGTTGCGCTTTGATCAGCTGCGCGGCCGCCGCCGCTTCCCCGGCGCGCGAAACGTCAAGCTCCGGTTGGCGCTGGCGCGCGCTGGTCAGGTCTGCGACCTGCGCCTGCGCGGCAGCAATTTGCGCCTCGACCCGCGCGGTATCGGCATCGGTGGTTTCGGGATCGAGCGAGAACAGCGCCTGCCCCGGCATGACAGTCGCCCCGCGCTCGGCCGCCCGGCTCGCCAACCGGCCCGAGATCGGCGCGGCGATATAGAGCGTTTCGGCCTCGACGTAGCCCAGCCACCGCGCACCGGCCGGACGCGGCCAGAAGCTCCATCCCGCCGCGCCAATCAGGACAAGGGCGATGGCGGCCAGGGCGGGTTTGGGAATACGGCCCATGGCTGTACATCCTGCGAGGGTTAGCGGGCCATGAGCGGTTATGCGCGGCCTTTTGTCCTCATAGCTGAGACCGCCACTGGGCAACAAGTCCATTGACAAGCATCAATATAATTCGATATTTCAAGATATATCGAAATTTGGAGCTTTTCAATGCAAGCCGATGCAGCAATCCGCGCGCTGGGTGCCCTCGCACAGGATCACCGCCTTGCTGCGTTCCGTCTGCTGGTTCAGGCTGGTGCGGACGGGCTGGCAGCAGGTGAATTGGCCGAGGCTCTGAGAGTTCCGCCCTCTTCGATGAGCTTCCACCTGGCCCAGCTGACCAATGCCGGACTTATTTCGCAACGCCGCCAGAGCCGTTCGATCATCTATTCGGCGGATTATACCGTGATGGGCAATCTGATGGGCTATCTTACCGAAAACTGCTGCAACGGCGCGGCTTGCGTGACCGATGCTGTCAGTATTGTCCCGTTGGCTTCATCCTGCGCCCAGGCCGATGTCTGAACCGCTCTCTGTGCTGGTGCTGTGTACCGGCAATTCGGCCCGCTCGATCCTGGGCGAGGCGATGCTCGAGCGGATGGGCGGTGGCCGCATCCGCGCCCATAGCGCGGCGAGCAAGCCCAAGGGCGTGCCGCATCCCGGCGCCTTACGGCTGCTCGCCCGCAAGGGATTCGATGTCTCTCGGTTCCGCTCGAAAAGCTGGACGGAGTTTACCGGTCCCGGCGCGCCGCCGGTTGACCTGGCTATCACGGTTTGCGGCAATGCCGCTGCCGAAGCCTGTCCGGTATTCCCCGGCGCGCCGCTGAAAGTGCATTGGGGCCTGCCTGACCCGGCCGATGCAACGGGCACGGAGGCAGAGGTCGATGCGGCCTTCGAGCAAACCTGGCACTGGCTTGAAATGCGGACCGAGGCGCTGCTAGCGCTGGACTTTGCGCAAGCAGATCCCGCTGCGCTGCGCCGCGAATTGGCCCGGATCGGCCAGATGGAAGGAGCGGCATGACCCGCAATTTGCTGGCTGAGGCGCTCGGCAGCTTCTTCCTGTTCGCCACGGTAATCGGTTCGGGCATCATGGCCGAGCAGCTCTCCGGCGGAAATATTGCAGTAGCGCTGCTTGGCAACACGCTGGCGACAGGGGCGATGCTGTTGGTGCTGATCACCATGCTGGGACCCATCTCGGGTGCCCATTTCAACCCGGCGGTGACGGTAGTCATGGTGCTTCGCGGAGATTTGCGCTGGACCACGCTGGCGGCCTATATTCCGGCGCAACTGGCGGGCGGGATCCTGGGCGTCTGGGCCGTGCACCTGATGTTCGGTCTGCCGATCATCCAGTTCTCCGAGCATTCCCGCACTGGCATCGGCCAATGGGCCGGCGAGTTTATTGCCACCTTCGGGCTGGTTTTGACGATCCTGGGCACCGTGCGAATGCGCCCTGCAGCGGTTCCTTGCAGTGTCGCGCTGTATATTACCGCCGCCTACTGGTTCACCTCGTCGACCAGCTTTGCCAACCCGGCGATTACGATTGCCCGCAGCCTCAGCAATACATTCGCCGGGATCGCCCCGGTTGATGTGTCAGGCTTCGTGCTGGCACAGCTGGCCGGGGCGCTGGCGGCAGCAGGCGCAGCGCGGTGGTTGTTCCCGCCCGAATAGCGGCATGCGGCTGTGGATTGCGGACCGATTTGGCAACAGCTCAGTCGCTCTCCATGCTTGCCCCGGCGGGCGGCGCGAGGCATAGGCTCGCGGGCGAATCCCTGCTCCGTATGAAAGGCCCCGCGATGAAAGTCCGCGTTTCCGTCAACCTCAAGAACGGCGTGCTCGACCCGCAGGGACGCGCGATCCACCATGCGATCGAAGGGCTAGGCTACCACGGCGTCAAGGACGTGCGGCAAGGCAAGCTGATCGAGCTTGAGGTGGACGACAGCATCACCGATGCGGCGCTGGACGACATGGCGCAGCGGTTGCTCGCCAATATGGTGATCGAGAACTACCAGATCGAGCGAGTGCGCTGATGAGTGCTTTCCGCTCCGCCGTCATCACCTTCCCCGGCTCCAACTGTGATCGGGACATGGCCGATGCGCTGGAGAAAATTTCCGGAAACACCCCACACCGGGTGTGGCACGGCGATGCTGAGCTGCCTGCTGGCCTCGATTTCATCGCCCTGCCCGGCGGCTTTTCCTATGGCGATTACCTCCGCTCCGGGGCAATGGCGGCGCGTTCGCCGATTATGCGGGCGGTGGTTGAAGCGGCGGGGCGCGGCGTCCCGGTGCTGGGGGTCTGCAATGGCTTTCAGATATTGACCGAGGCAGGGTTGCTGCCCGGCGCGCTGATGCGCAATGCCGGCATCCGCTTTGTTTGCCGCGAAGTGGGCTTGCGCGTGGAGAATAACCAATCGCTGTTTACCGCCGGTTATTCGGCCGGCCAGCGGATTACCATTCCGGTAGCGCACCACGATGGCAATTACTTTGCCGATGACGCCACGCTCGACCGGCTTGAAGGCGACGGCCGGGTCGCGTTCCGCTATGCCGAACCGGTTAACGGCTCGGCCCGCGATATCGCCGGCCTGCTTAACGCTGCGGGCAACGTGCTGGGAATGATGCCACATCCGGAACGGATGATCGAGACGGCCCACGGCGGTAGCGATGGCCGCGCGTTGTTCGAAAGCGCGGTCAAGGCGCTGGTTGCAGCGTAACCCTCGTCCTCGGACCTGATCCGGGGAGACGATTAAGCCGCGTTTTCGCTGCGCAGTTTCTTGGCCATTCCAAACAGATTGCGGGCTTCTTCCGCCCCCATCGGCCGGCCAAAGAAGTAGCCCTGGATCTTCTTGCAGCCGAGCCGCCGGATCGTCGCCAGCTCTTCTTCGGTTTCCACCCCTTCGGCGGTTGTCGACATGTCGAGGCTGTCCGCCATCGCCACAACCGCGCGGATGATCGCGAGGCTCTCTGGATTTCCAGTCGCCGCGCCTTGAACGAAGCTGCGATCGACCTTGATCGTCGAAAAGCGCAAGTTGCGGATATAGCCGAGCGAGGAATAGCCGGTGCCGAAGTCATCCAGCGCGATCCCGCAGCCCAGCCCCATAATCTGCTCAAGCGCGGTCCGAGCAGTGGTTGCATCGCGCAGGAAGATGCTTTCGGTGACTTCGATTTCAAGCCGCTGCGCCGGCAATCCGCTGCTTGAAAGGGCGCCGACCACGGTGGCGATAAAGCTGGGATCGAGCAATTGTTCGCCCGATGCATTGACCGCCACCTTGACGTTCGTTGGCCAGCGCATCGCTTCGCGGCAGGCTTCGCGCAGGACCCATTCGCCGATCGGCACGATCAGCCGAGTATCTTCGGCCAGCGGGATGAACTTGGCCGGGCTGACCGAACCATGCTCATCGCTGTTCCAGCGCAGCAGCGCCTCGAAGCTGACGATGCTCTCATCCATCGCATCGACCACCGGCTGGTAGTTGAGCGTGAATTCGTTGCGTTCCAGCGCGCGGCGGAGCGAGAACTCCAGCTTGCGGCGTTCTTCGGCATGGGCATGGAGCGCCGGTTCGTAAGTGAAATGCTGTCCGCCGCCTTCGTCCTTGGACCGGTAGAGCGCCAGATCAGCGTTGCGCATCAGCGTTTCGACCGTTGATCCGTCACGCGGGCCGATTGCCGAACCAACGCTGGCGCCCACATAGAGCGTGTGGTGATCGACCTCGTAAGGCCGCGAGAGCAGATCGATAACTGCCTCGGCGACGCGCTCGACCCGGCCAGCATCGCTGGCATCTCGGACCACGATCGCAAACTCATCCCCGCCAAGACGGCCTACCAGCTCACTTTCGGACACCAGCTTCTTGAGCCGTTCGGAGACCCGCGCAAGCAGCTGGTCTCCCACCAGATGACCCAGCGTATCATTGACCGCCTTGAACCGATCGAGATCGATCATCAGGAACGCGCATTTGGTCCGCCACTGCTCGGCATAGCGCATCGCCTCGCCCATCGCCTCGGTCAGCATCATGCGGTTGGGCAGGCCCGTCAGCGTATCGTAGCGCGCCAGATAGGCAATCTTGTCCGAGCTCTCGCGCTGTTCGGTAACATCCGAGCCAACCCCGCGGAACCCATCGAACACGCCGTTCTCGTCAAGCTTGGGCGTTCCCGAAAGCTCCCACCAGCGCTGCTCGCCATTGATCGTGACGCGCACCAGCAAGTTGGAAAAACTTTCGCGGCGCTTGAGCCGCTCGGCCAGGTCGTGGAGGCTCGACGGGAACTGACCGGTTTCCCAGGCCGCACCGGCGATCAGCTGGATAAAGGGCTTGCCGTCAATCGTCTCCGGCTCGACCCCCAGCGCAAAGGCAAAGCGCGGGGAAATCGTGCGGACCCGGCGCGAGGTATCGATCTGCCACAGCCAGTCAGCCTCGCCCTCTTCAAACTCACGCAGCAAAAGCGAGACGACTTCGCTCTTCTCGGCGAGGCCCGCTTCGGCGATCTTGGCGACCAGGAAGCTTCGGGCGGTCTCGATCGCACCGATCCCGGCGATAAATCCGAAAACCATTGCCAGCAGGGCCATCGCGTAGTTGCCGCCCAGCAAGAAGCTGACGGTGGCAGCCCCCGCAACGATCGCAGTGAACATCAGATTGCCCAACGGAACTGCCGGCAAGATAACCGCCGAAGCAGTCATCAGCATGGCCATGATGGCCCATAGTTCAAGTTTGGTCGAAGCATCGCCATACGGCGCAAAAAAGGCCATCGGAATGATCCAGGCCACCGCATTGGCGGCGGAGCCCAGGGTCTGCTTGTTGACCTCGTCGCGGGCCATTCGGCGGCGATCTGTATCACCCAGCGACCGGTCATAGCGCGCACCATAGACCAGCGTGGCGCCGAGCACGATCAGCCAGCCGATCAGTACGAGGACGTGGATCGCACTGAAATAAAGATGCAACACGCCAAGCGCAGCTACGCCGTGTGCCAGACTGCGGGCGAGTGTTACCTTGGCAATACCGGAGTACTGCAAACCGCGCATCCGGCCCCAATCACCGTCATCGGGATCAGCGAGGCCCAGCACCGCCATCGCTGGCAGATTTTTGGGCAAGGCAACGGACGGGGCGGCTTTTTTGCTGGTCACCCAACGGTAATACGCATGCAAATCTTATCGCCGCGTAAACCCGGAAGCATTTTAAGCGATTTTTGAGACGAGTTGACGCCTATTCGACCGTCACCGATTTCGCCAGATTGCGTGGCTGATCCACATCGGTCCCTTTGACGCAGGCGACATGATAGGCCAGCAATTGCACCGGCACGGCGTAGACCAACGGCGCGATCAACGGGTGAACGCTCGGCATCTCGATCGTCGCCAGGCAGCCCTCACCGGCTTCTTCCAGCCCGGCGCGATCGGAAATCAGCACGATCTTTCCGCCGCGCGCGCGGACTTCCTGCATATTGCTGACGGTCTTTTCGAACAGCGGGCCCGATGGCGCCAGCACGATCACCGGCACTGCCTCGTCGATTAACGCGATCGGGCCGTGCTTCATTTCACCCGATGCGTAACCTTCGGCATGAATGTAACTGATTTCCTTTAGTTTTAACGCGCCCTCAAGTGCCAGCGGAAAGTCCGGTCCGCGCCCCAGATATAGCACATCGCGGGCCGGCGCGATGAGGTGGGCCATGGCGGCGATCTCGTCGTCATGAGCCAGCGCAGCGTTGAGGCTGGCGGGGGCCTCAAGCAGGTGCTTGACCACCTCGGCCTCCTCGGCGCGGTTCATCCGCCCGCGCTTTACTGCCATATGCGCGGCCAGTGCGGCAAGAACGGCAAGCTGGCAGGTAAAGGCCTTGGTCGAGGCGACGCCGATTTCCGGCCCGGCGTGGGTCGGCAGCAACAGATCGGCCTCGCGCGCCATCGAACTGGTTGGGACATTCACTACCACCGCAATGGTTTGCCCCGCGGCCTTGCAATGGCGCAGCGCAGCCAGCGTATCGGCGGTTTCCCCCGATTGCGAGATGAACAGCGCCAGCCCGCCCGGCTCCAGCACCGGGTCGCGGTAACGAAATTCGGACGCAAAATCGATGTCGGCCGGCAGCCGTGCGAACTGCTCGAACCAGTATTTGGCGACCATCCCGGCGTAGTAGCTGGTTCCGCAGGCGACGATGGTCACCCGGTTGATCGACGACAGATCAAAATCGAACTGCGGCAGCGCGACCGACTGATCGACCTGGCGGATATAGCTGCGCAGGGTCTGCGCCACCACGGTCGGCTGCTCGAAGATCTCCTTTTGCATGAAGTGGCGGTAATTGCCCTTTTCGATCGCCGCCGCCGACGCACCTGATGTGGTAACTTCTCGCTTTACTGGATTGTTATTATTATCATAAATCTCTGCACCCTGTGTGGTAATGACAACCCAGTCGCCCTCTTCCAGATAGGTGATCTGCTGCGTCAAGGGGGCCAGCGCCAACGCATCGGAACCAAGATAGGTCTCGCCATCTGCATGGCCGACGACCAGCGGCGAGCCAAGTCGCGCGCCGATCAGCAGATCGGGGTGCTGGCGAAAGGCGATGGCAAGCGCGAAGGCTCCGCGCAGCTGCGGCAGCACTGCCATGACTGCATCCTGAGGGCTCGCACCGGCCTCAACCTGTTCCGAGACCAGATGGGCGACCACTTCGGTGTCAGTCTCGCTCTCGAAGATCCGCCCGCGCGCTTCGAGACCCTGGCGCAGCGTGCGGAAGTTCTCGATAATCCCGTTGTGGACCAGCGCGATCTCGGCGGTGGCATGGGGATGTGCGTTGCTGGTGGTTGGCGCGCCGTGGGTGGCCCAGCGGGTATGGGCAATGCCGATCGTACCAGGCGCGGGATCGCGGGCCAGTTCGCGGACCAGACCCACCAGCTTGCCCTCGGCCCGGCGGCGGATCAGCTGGCCGTCCTTGACGGTGCAAACCCCCGCGCTGTCATAGCCGCGATACTCCATGCGGCGCAGCCCATCGACCAGCCGCTCCGCCACTTCTTCTTTGCCGACGATGCCGATAATTCCGCACATGAGTAGGGTGCCTTAGCTAGAGGGTATAAGGAACGCGGATGCCCGGCATCTCTGCCGGGAAATCCTTGGTGTTGCGGGTAATGAGCACTCGGCCCCTGATCTGGGCAGTTGCAAGGATAATGGCGTCGGGCGATTTCAAACGGGGCCGCTCGCGCCGAAGTGCTGCTGCACGATGGGAAATCTCTTCGTCGATCTCATCGAGGCCGAAGCGGCCCAGAAACTGCATCATATCCCTGATTACAACATCGCTTCCCTTGGACAGGACTTCGATCCAGGTCATCCGGCTGATCCACATGCGCGCGCCGCTCTCCGCGATGCGCTTCAATTCGCGGTGCGCCGGAGCATGATTCAGCAACACGTCGATCAGAATGTTGGCATCCAGACTATAACCGCTCATGCAGCATTCTTCTTGCGCTTGACCGCCGCCTTCTTCGTCAGGGCAAGATAATGCGCCCGCTCCTTGTCATCCTCTTCAGTGAAACATTCTGGCGATTCGGCGCGGACTTCCTCATAGTCGTCGTCCCACGGGCGGGTCCATTCGGCCCGGCGTTGCCGCTCATACACGTGGGGATCGATCGATATGCCGTTCCGTGCCCAGAGGCCAAATCCAGCCTCAAGCCAATCGACTGGCGTTTCGGCGCGATAGGCCTGCACTGCCTCACGCAGCACCGAAGCGCGCGATTTGCCCTGCTCGGCAGCGCGCTGGTCGAGCCATTTGAGATCATCATCGGGCAAATCGGCGAGGATTCGGGTCATTGATATACTGATATCATATCATGATATCATGTCAAGCTCTGTGCCAGATCGATTAGTTGCCGCGCGGTCTCGCGCTCTGCTTCGCCGCCATCAAGCGAGCCTCCGAGACCCATATCCCTAGAGGCGATGTCCGCCAAATAGGCCGCGATATCAACCGCCGATCGACCGCTCTGTGCCACGCCAAACGCCGCCATCAAATAGGAGTCATACTCGTCTGCTGGCCCTTCAGCGTAATCTTCGCCCACCAAGTCTCGAATGCCGATTGGGTCCCAGACTTCCCAACTGATCTGACGCAATGCACTCAGCTTGACCGCCGGACGAGGCATCACCCCTTCTTCTCCGCCTTCCGCTTCTTCATCGCGTCATGGAACCGATCAGCCCAGCCCGGCTTGACCAGCTGTTCGGCGCGCACCATCCGCAGCTCGCCGTCCGCCACATCGCGCGAAACCGCGCTGCCTGCCGCGACAATGGCATCAGCGCCGATTTTCACCGGGGCGATCAGCGCGCTGTTTGAGCCGATGAAGGCCCCTGCCCCGATCACGGTCTTGTGCTTGAAATAGCCATCGTAATTGCAGGTGATCGTGCCCGCGCCGATGTTCGCCCCTGCCCCGACTTCTGCATCGCCGATGTAGGAGAGGTGATTGGCCTTCGCACCCTTGCCCATCACGGCGTTCTTTATCTCGACAAAATTGCCGACCTTTGCCTTTTCTTCCAGCACCGCACCGGGGCGCAAGCGGGCGTAGGGGCCCACCTCGACGCCGCTCGCCAATGTCGCGCCCTCGATGTGGCAGAAGGCGCGGATCCGCACCCCGTCGGCCACGGTAACCCCTGGGCCGAACACCACATTGGGCTCGACCGTCACATCGCGGCCCAGCTTGGTATCCCAGGCGAACCATACGGTTTCGGGCGCGAGCAGCGAGGCACCATCGTCCATCGCTGCCTTGCGGCGGCGCTGCTGCCAGCGACATTCGGCTTCGGCGAGTTCCGCGCGGCTGTTGATACCGGCCACTTCGGCGGGATCGGCGGTTACCACCACGGCGCAGTTGCGACCATCGGCCAGCGCAATATTGACCACATCGGGCAGGTAATATTCGCCTTGCGCGTTGTCATTTCCGACCCGGGCGAGCAGCGCAAACAGATCGGCGGCACGAACTGCCATCAACCCTGAATTGCACAGCTTTGCCTCACGTTCCGCCCTGCTGGCGTCCTTGAACTCGACCATTTTGGCGATGCTATCACCTTCTGCAATGATGCGGCCATATTGCAACGCATCGCCGGGCTCAAACCCCAGCACAACCAACGCCGGATTGTCTGCACCATGCAACCGCGCAAGCATCGCCTGCATGGTATCGGCGCGCACGAACGGTACGTCACCGTACATGACCAGCACATCTCCAGTGAAACCCGCCAGCGCCCCCTCGGCCTGCTGGACCGCGTGGGCAGTGCCGTGCTGCGGTTCCTGCACAGCCAATGCAACCGTCCCGGCCAGGGCTTTTTCGAGTTGCTCTTTACCAGCGCCGACGATCACGACCTTCCTGGCCGGCGCAAGCGTATCGACGCTGGCCAACAGATGCAGCAGCATCGGCCGACCGGCAATCGGATGCAGCACCTTGTGAAGATCGCTCTTCATGCGGGTGCCTTGGCCTGCGGCAAGGACGATTACGGCGAGAGGGGGGGTTGACGCGCTCATGCTTAACGCCTTTGCCACCAAATGCTTGCCGTTTCCACAACGTCGAGTATCCGACGTCACAATGGTGCAACTACCCTTCCAGATCGTCGGCTTCGACCTTGACGGGACGCTGCTCGATACCGCCGCCGATCTTGGCGCGGCGGTCAATCATGCGCTGGCGCTGGTGGGCCGGGAAGCGGTCCCCCCGGAGCAGGTTTCCGCACTGATCGGAGGAGGATCGCGGCTGATGCTGGCCCGCGCACTGGAATTGACCGGCGGAGCTGAAAATATTGACCTTCCCCCGCTCTATGCCGCGCTGCTCGGCCATTATGAGGCCAATATCGCGGTGCACACGGCCCTCTATCCGGGCGGTGCGGCGATGCTTGATGCGCTGGCGGCGGCCGGTGCCAAGCTGGCGGTGGTGACCAACAAGCCCGAGGCGCTGGCGCTGAAGCTGCTGGATGCGCTGGGCCTGCTGGCGCGGTTTGACTGCGTGATCGGCGGGGGATCGCCCGGGATCGCCGCGCTCAAACCCGCGCCCGATCCGCTGCATGCGATGGTGACGCGGCTAGGCGGAGGAGCGGCGGCGTTTGTCGGCGATTCAAGTTTCGATATCCGCGCTGCCCGCGCGGCCGGGCTACCCAGTGTCGCAGTCAGCTTTGGTTTCAACGATCTGCCGGTCGAGGAACTGGGCGCTGATGCGGTGATCGACCACTTCGACGCCCTGCTCCCGGCGCTGGCGACCCTTTAGAAGTCGAATTGCGCCCGCACGCCAACCGCATCGGCGCTGTAATCCTGGTCGGTTCCGGCGGCGACTGCTGCATCGCTCAACCACAGATGGCCGTAGTTGAGGATGAAGCGGACGTAATCTGTCGGGATCCACAGCAAAGATGCCGCCGCAACCTGCTGGCGCCCGCCGACAATCCCGGCGTCGTTGAGATCAAGCCAGTCGAAGCGCGCGTTAAGCTGCAATGCGCCCATCCCGCCCTTGTTCAAGGGATTCTTGGGTTTGATCCGGTCATAGACGCCGCCCTTGTAAGCGGTGGCGTCATCGGTCAGCAGATAGCCGACTTCACCGTAGCCACCATTGAAAGTGGGATCGGCCAAGCCCGGGCGCTTGGCCGTCATCCAGTGGCTTTCGGCGGTCGCGTGGAACCGCCCGGCGATATAGGCCAGCTCTGCACCATAATCCATCTCGCCGGTCGAGACGATGTTGCCGGTGTTGATAAGGCGGAGATCGGTGGTGTGGACGAAGGGCCGGGCGCGGTAGCGCGTGGTGGTCTGCGCGTCGTTAAAATCGCGGACATGGACCGAGCCGCCGATATGCAACTGGCCGCCCGCCAGCTTGGGCATGAACACCACGCGGCCATCGAGGCTGTAGCTGTTGTTGCTGTCCGCGTTTAGATCAGCCGCATTGTCGCTGAACACCCCGCCCTGGACCAGCACAGCCTTGCCCGAATAGGTCGCACTTAGGCCAACCCTGCGTTCAAACCCGAAGGCACTGTTGAAGGCGGCGCGTTCCATGAAACTAGTGAACAGGTCAGAGGAGATTTCCTCCAGTCCCCCAAATGTCTTGTGCTGGCCCAGCGTCAGGGCCAGCTTGGGGCTGGCCTTGTAGGTCAGATACAGATCGGTGAGATCGACGCTGCTGCCTGCCAGATCGGCTTCGACCCGGTAGCCGAAGTTACCCGGGATTGTGCCATCGAAGCCGATATAGGCGCGGCGAAATTCGTTGGCGATCCCAAGACTTTTGCCTGGAATGCCTGCAGGC
>JBKJTN010000213.1:0-9550 GCA_046590275.1 Novosphingobium sp. | reverse complement strand
CATGCACCAGTTCGGCGTCGACAGCGACGAGGATATCGCGCGCACGCTCGCGATGTTCGGCGGCTTTACCGAAGGGCTTCAACTGTTCGCGTCGTTCGCGATGCTGATGAACTTCCCGCGCTTCAACAAGATGAAGGGCATGGGCCAGATCGTCAGCTGGTCAGTGCGCGACGAATCGCTCCACTGCGAAGGCATCACCAAGCTGTTCCACGCCTTCACCCAGGAACGTGACTGCCTGACCAAATCGGTCAAGGAAGATATCATCGATTGCTGCCAGAAAACCGTGCGGCTGGAAGATGCCTTCATCGATCTGGCATTTGAGCAAGGCCCGGTTCCGGGGATGAGCCCCAAGGAGATCAAGCGCTATATGCGCTACATCGCCGATTGGCGGCTGAGCCAGCTGGGCCTGCCCGCGATCTACATGGTCGAAGACCACCCCCTCCCTTGGCTCGCCCCGCTGCTCAACGGCGTAGAACACGCCAACTTCTTCGAAACCCGCGCGACCGAATATTCCAAGGGCGCGACCAAGGGCAACTGGAACGACGTCTGGTCGAACTTTGATCAGCGGCGCAAGGCCAAGGCCAATGACGGCGCGGATGATGTGGTGGTAGCGCCCGAGCCGGATATGTTTGGGGATAGTGTGGCGGCGGAGTGAGATTGCTCCGATTTGACGTTTTCGATTCCCCTCATAGCTTGACACTTTGCTCCATCTAGAAGAAGATCTTGTTATGTTCCAATCAGAAGATCTTCCAGTCGCCCACATTGACCTTCTCGCTTCGGCGAAAGGTAAGCGCTTTGGTACCATCCTTGCGGATCCGCCTTGGCAGTTTCAGAACCGCACCGGGAAAGTCGCACCGGAGCATAAGCGTCTCAATCGTTATGGCACGATGGAGCTGGATGAGATCTGTGCGTTGCCGGTGGAGGACATTGCGGACGATCCAGCCCATCTTTACCTCTGGGTGCCCAATGCGTTGATGCCAGATGGTCTTAAGGTGATGGAAGCATGGGGCTTTCGTTACATTTCTAACATCGTTTGGCACAAGGTGCGCAAGGATGGCGGGTCAGATGGTCGCGGAGTGGGATTCTACTTCCGCAACGTCACCGAAATTCTGCTATTCGGAGTGCGAGGCAAGAATGCCCGTACCCTTGCTCCCGGTCGCAGTCAGGTCAACATGATCCAGAGCCGCAAACGCGAACATAGCCGCAAGCCCGATGAGCAGTATCAGATCATCGAGGATTGTAGCTGGGGCCCACGGATCGAATTATTCAGCCGAGGTAAGCGCAAGGGCTGGACTGTCTGGGGCAATCAGGCGGATGATAGCTACGCGCCAGATTGGGCGACTTATGGCTATAATAGCGCCATGGCGGTGGCAGCCGAGTAATGCTCGACCAATTGAAAGACAATTGCTTCGAAGTGGAGTTCACCAGCCACGCCGAAGCGATCATGCTTCATGATTTTCCCGACCTTCTCGGCGAACTCGAGGGGGCGTTGCTCGGCATATCTTTGCCGATGACCGAGATCATCGGTGGTGGTGGCGGTGAAGCGAAGATGACCCAGCGCTTGCGGCGAGGTCTTGCTGCCATGCACTGGACCAAGCACAATTTCGAATTAAAGAAGATCGTTGATGGCGTTCCCAAGGAATCCATCAGCCATGAGATCGACCACGTCCGCCGCTCCCCAAAAGGTGTCTTTGCTCTCGAAATTGAATGGAACAACAAGGATCCATTTTTCGACCGTGACCTTGAGAACTTCAAGCGGCTTCACGCGGAGGGCGCAATCAGTGTTGGTGGAATTGTCACCCGAGGTTCAGCAATGCAGACAGAAATGCGCGAGCGCGTAGAACGCTTTGCGACGGATCGCGGCATAGAGAATTTTGTCGGTCTAACGGAATTTGGAGCAGGTAGCCCGACAACACCGCAACGGAAACAGATCGAAGCTGAAATGGAACGCGGCTCGCCCTTTGCGGCTGCTTGGTCCCGCAAATTCACGGCCGACAAGTTCGGCATGGCAACAACTCATTGGAGCAAGTTACAGGACCGTGTCCATCGGGGCGTCGGCAACCCTTGTCCATTAATTCTAATCGGATTGCCTCCATCAATCATCAACATGAATCAATAGAGTTACGATGACAGGTGCAAAAACCCCAAACTCATCCGCCCTTTGAACTCCTGACTACTACACTCGGCTAACCTTCGGGCAATCCGTTGCTCCCAACTAGATGCTTGTGGCATGGAGTCGAAATGACCAAAAACCTGAAGCATATCCGGCTGCACGTTGATGACCTTCCGCGCAACCGGCGCACGGTCGATCTTACTTTGCATGAAAATGGCAGCTTGCGACTGGATGCGCAGGACATTGGCTCTGAAGTCGAGCGGCTTCTGGGCGATTCCGATTACGAGTTTTGGGCAGATATCGCTGCCATAGATGTTCCGGCACTTTGCTTTGCCCTGCTCCGCGAAAAATACTCGGGCCGCACCGGCGCGGTTGATGAACTGGCGCAGTTCTGCGCGGGCAACGCCATACCGTGCGCCAAGGGCGATTGGATCTGAAACTGAGAGCTACGGTGACAACGAGTTAAGGAGTTACGGTGACACTGAGTTACGGTGACGAGTTACGGGGAGTTGCGGTGACACGTTACTTAACCCCCAAACTTCATCCGTCTTGCGCCTGATCGCGGCGTTGTTCGGGGACACGCGAAGCATGTCCCCGGTCGGGGTCAGGCTCCCGCCACCCCACCACCCCACACCTTTACCAGTTGGCGACACTTGCCCGCTAACCTCGCCGCCATGCATCCTCTGCTCACCCCCGCCAACCTCGCCGCCGCGCTGATCGCGCTGAACTTTGCCGCGTTTGCCGCGTTCGGGATCGACAAGGCCAAGGCCGAGGCGGGCGCTTGGCGACTATCGGAATCGACGCTGCTGTGGCTCGCGCTGCTGGGCGGCACGTTCGGTGCCTATGCCGGGCGCGCCGCGTTCCGCCACAAAACCCGCAAGCAGCCGTTCAATTCCCAATTGTTCAGCATCGCGGTGCTGCAGGTGCTGGGGCTGGGCGGCTCGCTGGGCTGGTATCTGAACGGCTAAGACGCGGAGGTTACGCTGCCGCGGACCCGCCATAGCACGTCCGCGCCAACCCGATCTTCATCCTTCCGCCCCCAACCCGCGCCCGATGCGACGAGCCGTGCCGCGCGCCGGGTTGGCCGGGGAACCAGTGCAGGGGCAGCCGCGTTTTGATGACAGTTACCCTCAAGCGAACAAGGAACAGTCTGTCATGACCGAGCACACTCCGACAATCTCAACGCTCAACACGCTGATCGCCACGCTGATCGACAGCGTCGAAGGCTATCAGCAGTCTGCGGGCGACGTCGAAAACCACCGCTATAGCGAAATGTTCAATGCCCGCGCGCAGGAACGCCAGCAGGCGGTCACCCATTTGCAGGCCGCCGTCGCCGAAGCTGGCGGCAATCCGGAGGACGACGGCTCGATGATGGGTTCGCTCCACCGCGGGATGCAGACGCTGCGCGAGGCGGTATCGAGCCGCGATGACGCAGCGATCATCGCCGAGATCGAGCGCGGCGAGGATTACCTCAAGGACAAGTTCGAAACCGCGATGGACAATGTCGATCTTGATCCGCGCGCGCTTGATGCCGTGACCGAGGCCTGGGCTTCGGTCAAGGCGGGCCACGACGAGATGTCACAGCTCAAGCATCAGGTAGTCGGCAGCTAGCAGCACTGCCCCCAAAGCAGAATGCCGCGCCGCCGCTCCGGATAACCCGGTGCGGCGGCGTTGCTGCGTTTTGGGGGTAGTTATTGAGCGCGGGTGGGGACTAGCCGCCCAGCAGACCCAGCGCCTTGGCGATGAGGACGCCGAGCAAACCAAGCAATGTCAGATAGACCCCGCCCCAAAGCCACAGCCGGGGCGGGCGGGCCAGTTCGGGATGGCCTTGCGGATATGCCAGCTCGCGGATGGCCCCAAGTTCGGGTTGGCGGACTGCGCTATAGACGGCGTCCACCACCTCATGCTCATCGCGCTCGTCGGCGAAGGAGTAGATCGCGGCATAGGAGTAACTGCCATCCTCGAGGTTGGAGCGATAGCCGGTCACTTCGCCCAGCGCCCGCCGGCTTGGCCGGGTCAGGCGCAGCCAGTCATGCCGGGCGATTGCCCACAGGCTGAACAGGCACAGCGCGATGCCAGCATAGAGGAAGTAGCTCTCCACGCTGAAAGCCTTAGCCCGCCAGACGCAGTGCTTCAACCGCGCGGACCGCCTGCTTGGGCTGATCGAGCCAGATGCCGCGGGTGTCATAAACCAGCTTGCTGGCCCGTTCGGCCAGCGGAACCACGCGGAATACGTCGTGATCGACCAGCACGATCAGGATATCGCAGGTTTCCAGTGCGGTATCGAGGTCGATCAAGGTAGCGGCGGTGCCTTCAAACTCGCGCGGCAGCTCAGCCGCATAGGGCTCGACCAGATTGATCCGGCTTCCGAACTTGCGCGCCAGCGTGGCAGCGACCAGCCGCGCGGGGCTCTCGCGGAAATCGTCGATATTGGCCTTGAACGCCAGGCCCAGGCAGGCGACGGTCGCATTGGGATTGGCCTCAATCAAAGCGTCCGCGCGGGCGATGACGTGGCGGATCTTGCCGTCGTTCACGCCCCGGGCGGTGCGGATCAGCGGGGTATCATCGGGCGCACCGTGGACGATGAACCACGGATCGACCGCGATGCAGTGCCCGCCCACACCTGGGCCAGGGGACAGGATATTGACGCGCGGATGGCGATTGGCGAGGCGGATCACTTCCCACACATCGAGGCCCATCGTGTCGGCGACGATCGACAACTCGTTGGCAAAGGCGATGTTGACGTCGCGGTAGGCGTTTTCGACCAGCTTGGTCATCTCTGCACTGCGGGCATCGGTGGTGATGCAGGCGCCGCGCACGAAGCGCTTGTAAAAAGCCAGCGCCTTGCGGGCGCAGCGCGGGGTGATCCCGCCGATCGAGCGGTCGTTATTGGTCAGCTCCTCGAGGATCCGGCCCGGAAGGACGCGCTCGGGGCAATAGGAGATCGAGATATCGGGTGTGTCGCTGGTCATGCCCGGACATTTCAGGTCGGGGCGCATTGCGGCGATCATGTCGCGCATGGCTTCGGTGGTACCGACCGGCGAGGTTGACTCGAGGATCACGCAGTCACCGAGCTTGAGTACCGGCGCGACCGCGCGGGCTGCTGCCAGGACATAGGAAATGTCCGGCGCGTGGTCCTGGTCGAAGGGGGTCGGCACGGCGATGATAAAGACATCGGCCGGGGCCATGGTGGTCGAGGCGGACAGAAGCTTGCGCGCGACCACGCCGTGGACCAGCCCGTCAAGATCGACCTCCTCGATGTGGATTTCGCCGCGATTGATCGTTTCGACGACGCTTTCCGAAACATCGACGCCCAGCACCTTGCAGCCCGCACGGGCGACAATGGCCGCGGTCGGCAGGCCGATATAGCCCAACCCAACCACGCAAACATCTGGTTTAACGTCCGATTTCATTCCCAAGCAGCTCCACAATCCGGCGCGCGGTCTGCCCATCCCCGAACGGGTTGTGGGCGCGCGCCATCGCCTCGTAGGCAGCCTTATCGTCGAGCAGAGTGAAAATTTCGGTAACGATGTTGTCGGCATCGGTGCCGACCAGTTTCGCGGTTCCGGCGGTGACGCCTTCGGGGCGTTCGGTGGTCTCGCGCATGACGAGCACCGGCTTGCCCAGCGCCGGGGCCTCTTCCTGAACGCCGCCGCTGTCGGTCAGCATGATCTCGGCGATGCTGAGCAGATGGGCGAAGTGCGGGTAATCGAGCGGCTCTATCATCGCCACGTTGCCAAGGCCCGCCAACGTCCGGTCCATTACGGCGCGAACATTGGGGTTGGGGTGAACCGGAAAAATGATCGCCACGTCATCGCGCGCCGCGATCCGCCGGATCGCCTCGGCAATATTGGCGAGGCCCCCGCCAAAATTCTCGCGGCGATGGCTGGTGACGCCGATGATCCGCTTGCCCTTGAAGCGCGCTTCCAGTTCGGCAAGGCCGCTTGCCAGCATCGGCTCGGCTGCAATCCGGGCAGTGACCCAGTGCAGTGCGTCGATCACGGTATTGCCGGTGACGTGGACCCGCGCCGGATCGACATTTTCGGCGATCAGGGCAGCGGCCGAGACTTCGGTGGGGGCAAAGTGCAGGCTGGCGATGGTGCCAATGATCTTGCGGTTCACCTCTTCGGGCCAGGGCTGGTAGATATCGCCCGAGCGCAGTCCGGCCTCGACATGATCGACCGGAATCTTGCGGTAATAGGCGGCCAGCGCCCCGCACATGGCGGTGGCGGTATCACCCTGAACGATCACGCGGGCTGGCTGCTCAAGATCCATTACGCGGCCAAGGCCAGTCAGCAGCGCGGCGGTGAGGCCGTCCAGCGTCTGATCGGGTTTCATCAGGTCGAGATCGTGATCGGGGACGATCCCGGCAATCTCCAGCACCTGATCGAGCATGCCGCGATGCTGCGCCGAAACGCAGACGCGCACATTGAACCGCGGATCAGCCCTGAGCGCCGCGACAACCGGGAACAGCTTGATCGCTTCGGGGCGGGTGCCGAAGACGATGAGGATGAGGATGGTTTTGGGTTCAGCCATTATTTCGCAACTACCACCCGAGTGTTAACCACGAAATAAGAGCCTGTCGCCTATGGGAATTGCAACGCGGGAACTTCCGCAGCAGATTGAAGGGCCTGGCTTGACCTCGATGTATCCCAAAGTTGCCGCGGCATCTGCCGCCAAGGCCGCGATTCACGCGGTCACCGGCACCCGTATCACGGTCATCGGGCTGGGCTATGTCGGGCTGCCGCTGGCGGTGGCGTTGGCGCGGAAGTTCGACACCGTGGGCCTTGATATCGATCCGCGCCGGATTGCCGAACTGGAAACCGGACATGACCGGACCGGCGAGATTGAGGCCGGGCGGCTGAGTGCCTCGACCCTGACGCTGAGCAATGATCCGCAAGCCTGCCCGCCGTCCGACTTCTACATCGTTACCGTGCCAACCCCGATCGACGGGGCGAACCGCCCGGACCTGCGGATCATCGAGGCAGCATCGCGGACCATTGCGGCGATGCTCCCGGCGGCGGTCGCCGAGGGCCGCATGCCGGTAGTGGTCTATGAAAGCACGGTCTATCCCGGTGTTACCGAAGAGATCTGCGCAGCCCTGCTCGAGGCGGGCTCTGGCCTTAAATGCGGCGAGGATTTCTTCCTTGGCTACAGCCCCGAACGGATCAACCCGGGCGACCGCGAGCACACCATCGACAAGATTACCAAGGTAGTTTCGGGCCAGACCCCCGAAGTGCTGGAGCGGGTTGCTGCGCTATACGGCGCGATCACCAGCGGCGGAGTGTTCCGGGCAGCTTCGATCAAGGCAGCAGAAGCGGCCAAAGTGATCGAAAACGCGCAGCGCGATATCAACATCGCCTTCATGAACGAGATCGCGCAGATTTTTGCGAAGATGGACCTGTCGATCTGGGACGTACTAGCTGCCGCCCGGACCAAGTGGAACTTCCTGCCGTTTGCGCCGGGGCTGGTTGGCGGGCACTGCATCGGCGTCGATCCCTATTATCTCTCGCACCGCGCCGAGCAGCTGGGCCTCGATCCGCGAGTGATCCTGGCCGGGCGCGGGATCAACGACGGGATGGCGGGCTGGGTCGCCAGGCAGCTGCACACTGCGCGGGGCGGCAAGCCGGGCAGCGTGCTGGTGCTGGGGCTGACCTTCAAGGAGAACATTCCGGACCTGCGCAACAGCAAGGTCGCCGACCTGGTCTGCGCGCTGGGGCGGCTCGGCCATGCGGTCAGCGTGCATGATACCCATGCGGACAGTGACGAGGCAATTAATGAGTATGGCATTCCGTTGGTGGCGGATGCGCTCGATCGGCGCTATGATCTGGTTCTGCTGGCGGTGCCGCACCGCGAATATCTGGAGCTTGGTGCTGATGCACTCAAAGCATTGGTCAAGAAGGGTGGTATGCTCGCCGACTTAAAAGGTGAGCTGGGCGACGTGGCTGACTGGACGCTTTGACAGGAGTTGCCGTGAAAGTTCTTGTTACCGGCATTGCCGGCTTCATCGGTTACAGTCTTGCTATCCGTCTGTTGGCCCGCGGTGATATCGTGATCGGTGTCGACTGCGTGAACGACTATTACTCGGTCGCGCTGAAGGAGGCGCGGCTGGCCGCTTTGCGAGAAGCGGGCGGCAATCGTTTCACCTTCCACCGTCAGGACTTCGCCGATTATCCGGGGCTGACCAAGGCGCTGGAAGGCACCGAGTTTGACCGGATCGTCCATCTGGGGGCGCAGGCCGGGGTGCGTTATTCGATCGACAATCCGCACGCCTATGTCAGCGCCAATCTGGTCGGGCACCTCAATCTGCTCGAAGTTGCGCGGCACCGGGGGGTGGCGCATATGGTCTATGCCAGCTCATCCTCGGTTTATGGCGGCAATACCAAACTGCCGTTCTCGGTCGACGACCGGGTTGATCATCCGCTCTCGCTTTATGCCGCGACCAAGAAGGCGGACGAACTGATGAGCGAAACCTACGCGCATCTGTATCGCCTGCCGCTGACCGGTTTGCGCTTCTTTACCGTCTATGGTCCGTGGGGCCGCCCCGACATGATGATGTGGCTGTTCACCAGGAAGATCATGGCGGGGGAACCGATCCCGGTGTTCAACCACGGCGATATGTACCGCGATTTCACCTATATCGATGATATTATTTCGGGCGTGGTGGCCTCGCTCGATAATCCCCCGCCCGATGATGGCGCGGTGAAGGCGGGCGGCAGCATCAAGCCGCACCGGCTGTATAATATCGGCAACCACAAGTCCGAGCATCTGATGAAAGTGGTCGAGATTCTTGAGGCGGAATGCGGCCGCAAGGCTGAGCTTGAACTGCTGCCGATGCAGCCAGGCGATGCCCGCCAGAGCTTTGCCGATATTGATGCAATCGCGAGCGACCTGGGCTATGCGCCGACAACCTCGATCGAGGTCGGTGTCCCCAACTTTGTGCGCTGGTACAAGGAATACCACGGGGTCTGAGGCTTGCCCCGAGCCGCGCCATCGGCAATCACAGCTCATGGCGATTCTCAGTGACAAATGGATCCGCGCCCAGGCGCTCGAACATGGAATGATCGAGCCGTTTGTGGAGGCGCAGCGGCGTGATGGCTGCATCAGCTATGGCCTTTCGTCCTATGGCTATGACGCGCGGGTGGCGCCCGAGTTCAAGATCTTCACCAACGTCAATTCCGCGGTGGTCGATCCCAAGAATTTTGATCCCGAGAGTTTTGTCGACCGGGAAACCGATGTCTGCATCATCCCGCCCAACAGCTTTGCGCTGGCGCGAACGGTCGAATATTTCCGGGTGCCGCGCGATGTGTTGGTGATCTGTCTGGGAAAATCGACCTATGCGCGCTGCGGGATCATCGTCAATGTCACGCCCCTGGAGCCGGGCTGGGAAGGCCACGTTACGCTGGAGTTTTCCAACACCACGCCGCTCCCCGCCAA
>JBKJTN010000035.1:0-43422 GCA_046590275.1 Novosphingobium sp. | reverse complement strand
CGCGTGTTCATTTCCATGAACCAGATCCGGTCCGCGCGCAGGCCTTCGCTGGCGTCGGCGATAAATTCTACCGTGCCTGCACCAACATAGTCCACCGCCTTCGCCGCCTTCACTGCCGCTGCGCAGAGCGCCTCGCGGGTCGCCTCATCCATCCCCGGGGCGGGGGCCTCCTCGATTACCTTCTGGTGCCGCCGCTGGAGCGAGCAATCGCGCTCGAACAGGTGGACGATGTTGCCGTGGGTATCGCCGAACACCTGCACTTCGATGTGGCGCGGGCGCTGGATATACTTCTCGATCAGGACATGGTCGTTGCCGAACGAGGACGAGGCCTCGCGCTGGCAACTCACTAAGGCATCGGCAAAGTCAGCCGCCTTCTCAACCAGCCGCATTCCCTTGCCGCCGCCGCCCGCGACCGCCTTGATCAACACCGGATAGCCGATCTTCGCGGCCTCTTTGGCCAGATTTGCGGGATTCTGGTCCTCGCCCAGATAGCCCGGCGTCACCGGAACGCCTGCCGCCGCCATCAGTTTCTTGGCGGCATCCTTCAGTCCCATTGCGGTGATGCTGGCAGGGGCGGGGCCGACCCAGATCAGCCCGGCGTCGATCACGCTTTGCGCAAACTCCGCATTCTCGGACAAAAAGCCATAGCCGGGGTGGATCGCCTCGGCTCCACTGGCTTTGGCGGCGGCGATGATCTTTTCGCCGACCAGATAGCTCTCGCGCGCCGGGCTGGGTCCGATGTGAATTGCATCGTCGGCGCTTCGGACATGCAACGCCTTTGCATCGGCATCGGAATAGACCGCGACGGTGCGGATCCCCATGGCCCGGGCGGTGCGGATGATGCGGCAGGCGATCTCGCCGCGATTGGCTATCAGAAGGGATGCGATCATCGTCATTGGCTAGTCGGCATGGCGACATCGTGCAAGTTCGCCCTTCCCTCTTGCGCATCGCCCGGACCGACACTAGAGCCACCCCCAATCGCGAGGCGCATATCCTACGGGGCATTTTCGATGGAAGACCGTTTCAATACCATTGCCGGCTGGACGCTGTTTTCCGGCATTGTCGCACTCGGGCTATCCAGCCTGAGCGGCCATTATTTCGAGGCTGACAAGACTCATCGCCCGCACGAGATGGGCTATGAAATCGAAGGCGTCGTCTCCAGCGAGGGCGGGGCTGTTGCTGCCATTCCTCTTGAAACGCTGCTTGCCGCCGCCGATCCGGCCAAGGGCGAGGCGACTTTCAAAAAGTGCACCTCGTGCCACACAATCAATTCGGGCGGAGCCAATGGCATTGGTCCGAATCTTTACGGTATCGTTGGCAAGCCAGTGGGCAAGCATGCCGCCGGATTTGCTTATTCCACCGATCTTTCAGGCCATGGCGGCAACTGGGATTTTGCCAATATGAATGAATGGCTGACCGCTCCCAAGAAGTTTGCTGCCGGCACCAAGATGAGCTTCGCGGGCCTTGGCAACCCCGAAGATCGCGCCAATCTGATCGTTTATCTCAACAATCAAGGCTCGAATGTTCCGCTGCCTGCTGCGCCCGCCGCTGCGGCTCCGGCCGATGCCGCAGCCAAGCCGGCTGAAGGCGCGCCGCCTGCGGAACCAGCGAAGAAGTAATCAAGTCCGGCTGTAACCGGGCGATCAAAGCAAAATTGGGGGGAGCGGAGCCGCACGGCAGCGCTCTCCCCAATTTGTTATGCAGGGCCCTTGAAGCCTTGCGCGACCACATACCATTCGGACGAATCCTTGCGGCTCGCCGGGGGCTTGGCGTGTTTGACGGTGGTGAAGTGACGCTTGAGCAAGCCCAGTAACTCCGCATCGGTGCCGCCCGCCAGCACCTTGGCCACAAAGGCACCGCCCGGTGCCAGCGCAGTGATCGCAAAATCGACTGCCGTTTCAACCAGGCCCATCGTCCGCAGGTGATCGGTCTGCTTGTGGCCCACCGTATTGGCGGCCATATCTGACAGGATCAGATCGGGCGCGCCGTCGAGTGCCGCCTCGAGCGCGGCGGGGGCTTCATCGGCCATGAAATCCATCTGAAAGATCGTAACGCCCTCGATCGGATCGGTCGGCAACAGATCGATGCCGACAACCACCGCTGTGGGACGCTTGTCGCGCACCACCTGGCTCCATCCGCCGGGCGCGATCCCCAGATCGAGAACTCTGGTGGCGGCGCGCAGCAGGCTGAACTTTTCGTCCAGCTCGATCAGCTTATAGGCCGCGCGGCTGCGATAGCCTTCGGCCTTGGCCTTCTTGACGTAAGGATCGTTGAGTTGCCGGGTCAGCCAGCGTGACGAGCTGGCCGTGCGCTTTTTGGCGGTTTTCAGCCGTTCGGGATCCTTGCCGGAGCGGCTCATTGCTTTCCTCGTTTCGTGTCACGCAGCGCCGCACGGCTGCGTTCGGCGTCAACGCCGGCAGCCATTAATCCGCGCAAAATGCCTTCACGGATGCCGCGATCGGCTACCCCCAGTCGATCAGCCGGCCACAGATCGAGAATCGTTTCGAGGATGGCGCAGCCGGCGACCACCAGGTCGCTTCGCTCTCGGCCGATGCAGGGCAGTGCCTGCCGTTCGTTCGTCGTCATGCCCGAAAGCCGTTCGCTGATGCCGCGCATCGAAGCGGCCGGGACGATCAGGCCATCCACCGCGCGGCGATCATACTGCGGCAGATCCAGATGCAGACTGGCCAGCGTGGTCACCGTGCCGCTGGTCCCCAGCAGGCGCAGTCCATGGGCGGGCCCGGAGCTGCGTCTGGGGCCGATGCGGGTGGCAAAATCGGCAAAGCTGTCACGTACCAGTTCGCGCATCCGGGCATAGCGGGCGGCGCGGGCGGCCGGGTCGCCATCCGAATCATGCCCTTCATTGCCGCAGGTTTCGGTCAGCGAGACGACGCCCCACGGAACGCTTTGCCAATCGCGGATGTGGGGGATTGCACCATCTGCGTTTTCGACCAGCACCAGCTCGGTCGATCCGCCACCGATATCGAAGATCATTGCCGGACCATCGCCCTGTTCAAGCAGGATGTGGCAGCCCAGCACAGCCAGCCGCGCTTCTTCCTGTGCAGTAATGATATCGAGCACGATGCCGGTCTCTTGCCGGACCCGTTCGATGAATTCGGCCCCGTTGGACGCGCGGCGGCACGCTTCTGTGGCGACCGAGCGGGCCAGGTGAACATTTCGGCGCCTGAGCTTGTCGGCGCAGACATGGAGCGCCCCCAGCGCACGATCCATCGCTTCCTGGCTAAGCTCTCCGGTATGGGCGAGGCCTTCGCCCAGCCGGACAACCCGGCTGAACGCGTCAATCACCACGAAGTTCTCGTCCGAGGGCCGCGCGATCAGCAAGCGGCAGTTGTTGGTACCCAGATCAATCGCGGCATAGGCCTGACGGTGGAACGGTGCCGAACCGTTGGGCGAGGTCTGACGCCAGCCAGTTCCCCCGCGTTCACGCTGGGGCTGCGGGTCCGATCGGACGCCGGGCTGGCGCTTGGTTTCAGCGGGACGATCGGCGGGACTGGTTTCGCTGCGGATGTCGCTGTCTGAAACCTGCCGTTGCTCGTCTCCGCTGACCGCTTCCTTGCGCGCTGCCGGCGGAATATCATCCGCCATAATCTTGTCACTCATTATCATTTTCCCGCAACAGACGGCGGGTACCTGGCGCTTATGGTAGACGTGGAGCGCGCGCGGGGCAAGTGCTGCGGCTTGACGCAAGGCGGGTGCCCCACTAGAGGCACCGGCCTATTGCCCCGTCGTCTAATGGTAAGACACCGGTTTCTGATACCGTTTATCGAGGTTCGAGTCCTCGCGGGGCATCCACTCTTCCACTTTGCGCGTTGATCGGCTCAGGCTGAGCTTGCGTTGTGCGCGGTTCCGGCCGTCAGCCTGGAAAACAAGCCATCGCACTTTGACAGCTGGCCCGTGACAGGGGAAGAAGGCTCATGACTGACGAACCTGACAAAAGACTCAACCGCCACCGTTTCTACAAGGCTGATCAAGAGGCCTCTTTCGTCGAATCGCACAGCCATACAACGCCGCAGCAACGCGATCCGGCCTATCGGCTCGCCTATCGCGATACCGATTTCCTGCTCCGCGACGAGCTGCGCCCGGTGCGCTTCCAGCTGGAACTGCTCAAAACCGATATGCTGCTGGAAGAGGCGCAGATCGGCTCAACCCTGGTCTGCTATGGCTCGGCCCGGATTCCCTCGCCCGAGATGGCGGAAGCAGCGCGAACTTCTGCCACCACGCCCGAGCGGCTGGCTGTGGTTGAGCGGTTGATTGCCAATTCGAAATATTATGATGAGGCCCGCAATCTGGCGCGGATCGCCAGTGCTTGCGGGATAGTTGAAAAGGGCATGCGCCATTTCGTGGTCTGCTCGGGCGGCGGCCCTTCGATCATGGAAGCGGCGAATCGCGGCGCGGACGATGTCGGGGCCGAATCGATCGGCCTCAATATCGTGCTCCCGCATGAGCAGGCGCCCAACAGCTATGTCACCCCGCACCTCTCGTTCCAGTTCCACTATTTCGCGCTGCGCAAGATGCATTTCCTGCTTCGCGCGCGGGCCGTGGCGGTGTTTCCGGGCGGGTTCGGCACACTTGATGAATTCCTCGAGCTGCTGACGCTGGTCCAGACCGGTAAGATGAAGCCGGTTCCGATCCTGCTGTTCGGCAAGGCGTTCTGGAGCCGGATCATCAACTTTGAGGCGATGGCCGAAGAGGGGGTGATCAATCACGACGATCTGGCGCTGTTCCACTGGGTCGAAACCGCCGAGGAAGCCTGGGCCGTCATCGTGAAGTTCTACGATCTCGAGGCGTGCTAGCCGCGGGCCAAAGCGTGACCCATCGGACCGTGGCCTGCGCCATAACCCGGTGCGGCGCGCAAGGCTGAGCGGACGAATGTCCGAGCGCGGTCAACCGCTTCGGGCAGCGGAAGCCCCCGACCCAGATAGGTCGCGATAGCGCTGGATAGCGTGCAGCCGGTGCCGTGGGTGTGGCGCGTGGCGATCCGCTGTGCAGCAAAGCTGTGCGGAGCTTCCCCCGGGATCATCAGCAAATCCTCGATCCGGTCGCCCGGCGCATCGCCGCCCTTGGCAAGATACGCGACGCCACGTTCCGTCATCCCCTCGTGCCCACCCAATGCCTCCAGTTCCGCCAAATTGGGCGTGGTCAGCGTGGCAAGCCGCATCAGCCGCTCAAAGCTCGCAATTGTCGCCGCATCGGCCAAGGCGGCACCGCTGGTGGCGATCATCACCGGATCGAATACCACCGGCACATTCAATCCCGCCAGCCGGTCAGCCACGACTTCGGCAATTTCGGGCGAGCCGAGCATGCCGATCTTGATTGCCTCTACCCCGATATCGGCAAGGCAGGCATCGATCTGTGCGGCGACCAGTTCGGGCAAGAGCACCTGTACCGCGCTCACTCCCACCGAGTTTTGCGCCGTAATCGCCGTAATCGCGGTCATCGCATAGCCGCCCAGCATGGTGATTGTCTTGATATCGGCCTGGATCCCCGCCCCGCCCGAGCTGTCGGAGCCGGCGATGGAGAGGATGCGGGGGGATTCAACCACCTCCGGATATTCCCGCGTGCTTGCGGACCGCCGACGGCGGATATTTCTCGTGGAGTGAGGCAGCCCGCGTTGGCCGGTCCGTCAGCTCACCACCGCAATTGGGGCAGCGATCATCCAGCGCTTCGGCACACTGTGCGCAGAAGGTGCATTCGAATGAGCAGATAAAGGCACCCGGTGCCGCGGCCGGCAGATCGAGCCCGCACCGCTCACAGTCGGGACGCATTTCCAGCATCAGGCCGCAGCCTCTTTTACCGCCGCGCAGATTGCATCGACCACCGCCTCAACCTCGCCCGCGTCATCACCCTCGGCCATGACGCGGATGACCGGTTCGGTGCCGGAGGGACGGATGACGAGGCGACCCTTGCCCACCAGCTGCGCCTCGGCCTCGGCGATTACGGCCTTAACTTTCGCGCTGTCGAGCGGCTTGCCGCCGGAAAAGCGCACGTTCTTCAAAAGTTGCGGCACCGCGTCAAACAGATGGAGCAGCTCGCTTGCCCGCTTGCCCGATTTGACCAGCGCGGCCAGCACTTGCAGCCCGGCAATCGTCCCATCGCCGGTGGTGGCGTGATCAAGCAAAATCATATGCCCCGATTGCTCGCCGCCGACGTTGTAACCGCCTGCTTTCATCGCTTCGAGGACATGGCGATCGCCCACTTTGGTGCGGATCAGGTCAATACCCTGGGTCCCCAGGAACCGCTCCAGCCCAAGATTGGACATGACCGTCGCGACCACGCCGCCTCCGCGCAAACGCCCTTGTGCGGCCCACTGGCTGCCGATCAGCGCCATCAGCTGGTCGCCATCGACGGTCTGGCCGCGTTCGTCGACCACGATCAGCCGGTCAGCATCGCCATCAAGTGCAATGCCGATATCCGCGCCGCTGGCGACCACGGTCTCCTTGATCAGGTCAAGATGGGTCGAGCCGACCTTGTCGTTGATATTCTTGCCATTGGGGGTCACCCCGATCGTAATCACTTCGGCGCCCAGTTCCCACACCGCCGACGGAGCGACCTGATAGGCCGCGCCATGGGCACAATCGATCACGATCTTGAGGCCGTCGAGCCGGATATCATCGGGCAGCGAGCTTTTGACTGCGTGGATATAGCGGCCGCGCGCATCGTCGATCCGCCGGGCGCGGCCAATCTCGGGCGAAGCGGCGAGCGGCAGGTCGGAACCGACCAACGCCTCGATCGCCAGCTCGGCCTCATCCGAAAGTTTGAAGCCGTCAGGGCCGAACAGCTTGATGCCATTGTCCTCATAAGGATTGTGGCTGGCCGAGATCATCACGCCCACGTCCGCGCGCATCTCGCGCGTCAGCAGCGCGACTGCGGGCGTTGGCATCGGCCCGAGCAGGATCACATCCATTCCCACGCTGGTAAAACCGGCGACCAGCGCGCTTTCCAGCATGTAACCCGATAGGCGGGTGTCCTTGCCGATCACCACCCGGTGCTTGTAGCTGCCGCGCGAAAAGTGCGTACCGGCCGCCTGGCCGACCTTCATAGCGGTCGCCGCCGTCATCACGCCGGCGTTGGTGCGCCCACGAATGCCGTCAGTTCCAAAAAATTGCCGTCCCATACTTCGGCCCCGTACCGCTGAATTTCTTGCAAATTGCTATGTCGCACGAGGCCGCTAATGTCACGCCTGCAAACGATCAACCCGGGGAGCCATGCATGAGCGACAGCATAACGTCTGAAACTGGCGCGAGCAGTTTCATCCCTGACGTGCGGGTGCCGGTGGGCTGGACGCTGGGCGGATTGGCCGCTGGCCTCGCTCTGGGGATTATGCTGGAAGGAACTTCGGTCGCCCCGCTTGCCTTGAAAGCCGCCGATGTGGTGGGAAATCTGTGGCTCCAGGCTTTGCAGATGACAATCGTGCCGTTGGTTGCCTCGCTGCTGGTGATCGGGATCGTCCAGACGGTTGCGGCGGCAAAAGCCGGGCGTATGGCGGTGCTGTCTCTCACGCTGTTTGCTTCGATTCTGACCGCAGGCACGGTCTTTGCTGCCTTCGCCATGCCGGCGCTGCTGGATGCGGTGCCGATCCCCGAAGCCGCTGCTGATGCCCTGCGCCAAGGTCTGGCGACCACCGACAACAGCCAGGTGCCCGATGTGGCGCAATTCCTCAAATCGCTGGTCGCACCCAACATCCTCAAAGCTGCGGCCGAAAATGCGATGCTGGCGGTGATTATCTTCTTCAGCCTGCTGGCGCTCGCCATTGTTCGTCTGCCACAATTGCACCGTCAGCACATGACGACCCTGTTCGAGGCCATTACCGGCGCGATGCTGGTGATTATCGGCTGGGTGCTGTGGCTCGCGCCGCTTGGTGTTTTTGCCCTGTCGCTGCTGGTTGCGGGGCAAAGCGGGGCGGCCGTGCTGGGGGCGCTGGCGCATTATATCCTTGCGGTTGCCGCGATTGGCGGCGTGGTCTTGCTGGCGGCCTATGGCATCGCGGTGTTCCTTGCGCGCCAGCCGCTCGGACGGTTCATCCGCGCGGTGGCGCCGGCCCAGGCGATGGCGATCTCGACCCAATCCTCGCTGGCGAGCCTGCCAGTCATGCTGGTTTCCTGCCGGGCCCTGGGTTTGCGGGATACGACCGGTGAGTTCGTCCTGCCGCTCGCGGTTGCGCTATTCCGCGCGACCGGTCCGGCGATGAACCTGGCTGTGGCGATCTATGTGGCCCGGCTGGCGGGGATCGAGCTCAGTCCGCTGTTGCTGGCGGCCGGGGTGGGCGTGGCGTTGATTACCACGATCGGCTCCGTCTCGCTGCCCGGCGCGATCAGTCTTGTGACGGCAACCGGCCCGATTGCGCTGGCGATGGGCGTGCCGATCGGCCCGCTGGCCTTGCTGGTGGCGGTAGAAGTGTTGCCCGATCTGATGCGCACAGTGGGCAATGTGACGATGGATGTAGCGGTTGCCGCGACGGTTGACCGCAAGTCCGAAGGCTAATCTTCATCAAGGTCCGGCGGCACCGCGAACAGCGGCTCGCCGAACATGAAGCCGATCAGATTGGGCTTGCCAAGATGTTCGAACAGCGCCGTAAAGGTTAGCAGGATCGGCACCGAGAGCAGTGCGCCGATTACCCCCCAGATCCAAGAGAAATAGCTGATGGAAAGCAGGATCAGCACCGGATTGAGGGTAAATCGCTTGCCCAGGATTGCCGGGGTCACGAAATTCGCCTCAACCGCGTGCAGGCCAAGGTAGGCGGCGGGTGCGAGTATTCCGGCCAACAGGGTGCCGCTCGTGCCAAGCCCGAACAGCGTCAGCAGCGCGATCATCATGAACGGTCCAACATAAGGCAGAAAGTTGAGCACGAAGGCGAGGCCGCCCCACATGATCGGGGCTTCGAATCCCATCGCCCAGGCACCGAGCGCGACCACTATGCCGACCCCCAGATTGATCAGGCCAACGGTGAGGATATAGGCCGCGACCCGGTCCTGGACGTCGCGCATGACCCGCGCCGCCTTGAGGCTGGCTCCGAACGAGGCCCGGTCGAGGAGCAGACGGCGGCGCATCCGCATCCGCGATTCGAGCATGAAATAGGTCATCAGCAGCATGAACAGGGTTTCGAGGACCAATATGGGTGTCGCGAACGCAAGCTGCTCGATAAGCGAGGGGCTGGCCAGCACCACTTCGCGGGCCGGAGAATTACCGGCGAGCCGCGTCAGCTGTCGGTTAAGGTCGTTGATCCAGCCCAGATCGCCGCGCAGCTGCGAGACCTGGCTGGTGATCTTGGCGAGCATCGCCGGAAAGCGATCAAACGTATCGAGCGCGGGCTGAAGGATCAGCGAGAGCAGCAGCATTGCGATCAGCAGGAAAACCAGCAGCGCCAGGAACGAAGCGAGCGGGTTGGCCAGCCCCATTCCGGCCAGCCGATCGGCCAGCGGCGCAAGCAGGATCGAGAGGATCACTGCGCTCACTAACGGCAGAAATACCGATGCGCCGATCGACAGCACGAAGGGCAGCGCCATGAACAGACCCGCGCCGAGAATTACCACCAGCGCAGAAACTAGCCGCAATTCCTGCGCTGCTGCAGCCGGGGTTGCAGTGGCAAGATGATGTGATTCAGTATCGGGAGTGGATTCAGACATCTTCGCGGGATGCTCCAGGCAGTGCGGCTGGCCGGACTGTGGACTGCCTCTGCGCCGCGATCAAGCGCCGCAACCCGCGGCCGACGCTGCGGCTAGAGCGCCTTGTCGTAAACCCGGTATTCTTTGTTGACCGTGGTGCCGATCGCTTCGGCGATCGCGTTCATTCCCTGATTGTCGTCGAGGATCCAGCCGATCTCTCCCCGGGTCCCGCCATATTCTGTAACCGCCGCACGGCGGATATATTCGATCATCATGAAAGCGAGCTGGCTGGCCATGCGGGAGCTTTGCAGACGCTTTTTCACCCCCATCAACGGCACCCGCATATCGGCATTGGTCGGCTTGCGCAGCCACCACAGCAATTTGGCCCAGCCGAAGGGAAAGAGCTTGCCCCTGATCGCCTTGATCGGGCGGTTGACGTCGGGCAGGGTCATCATGAAGGCCACCGGTTCGCCATCGAGCTCGGCGATGCGGATCAGATCTTCGCGCACCAGCGGCCTCAGCTTCTTGCCGGTATAAGCGATCTCGCTGTCGGTGATCGGCACAAAACCCCAGTTGTCCGACCAGGCATCGTTGAGAATCTCTAGGATGGTGCGGGCATCTGCATCGAAATTCTTGAGCTCGACATTGCGGATCCTGATCCGTGGGTTTTTTTCGCCCGATTCAATGATCCGCTGGAGCAGGGGGGAGAAAGGTTTGGTGATATCGAGTTCATAGGTCAGCAGGTTTTTGGCGGACTTATAGCCCAGCGCCTCGATCCAGCCCTGATATCTGGGGTTATGATGCCCCATCATCACGGTTGGTGGATGATCGAAGCCCTTGACCAGCAGGCCGGGCTCTTCCCATACCGAGAGGCTGATCGGCGCCAGAACCCGGGTCATGCCGCGTTCGCGCAGCCAGCCCTCGGCTGCGGCGATCAGGGCCTGGGCCGCTGCCTCGTCCTCAGCCTCAAACAGCCCCCAGTTGCCGGTCCCTGGCCCCATGCCCTGCTCTAAGGGCTGGGTCAGCGCCAGATGATCGAAATGGGCTGAAATCCGCCCGACAACCGCGCCACGCCGCTTCGCGAGGAAGAACTGGTGGGTGGCATGTTCGAAAAACGGGTTCTTGCCCGGGGTAATCGCCTCGATCACTTCGGCGCGGATTGGTGGCACCCAGTTGGGATCATCGCGATAGAGACGCCAGACAAGGCCAACAAAGGCCTTTAGGTCGGCCTTGCTGCAAACCGGGGTAATGATTATCTCAGTTTCAGCCACGATCTTGCCTTTGTTGCACTCTAGACGCCTCCGCCTATGGCCCCTGAAGCCTGCCAAGCCAAGCATCGGGGATCAAGCGACAAGGATAATTCAACCGAGAAGCTCGTCCGGAAACGGCCATTTGGAATAGATGCATGACCGCCTACCAAGCCATCGAAACCTCGCCGCCCGAGCCAGGCCCCGCGCTGCCCAGCGCAAAAGCGTCCGGCGAAGGCGCAAGAATTGCGGACGATATGGCCATGCTGCGCGCAGCGGTTGAGCTGACGCGCGATATTTCCGAAGCCCGGCCGGCGATCTATTGGCCGGATATGCTCGGGTCCGCTGCGATCGGCTACGCGGCGCTGGCGGGAGCGATCTTGTTCGAAAATCCGGTGCTGGCGGCTGTGTCGGGAGTCGTCGCAGCGTTGGCACTTTACCGGGCGCTGCTGTTCATCCACGAGCTGACCCATATTCACCGCGATGCTTTGCCCGGTTTCCGGCTGGTGTGGAATCTGCTGGTCGGGATTCCGATGCTCACCCCCTCGTTCATGTATGAAGGGGTTCACACGCTGCACCACGCGCGCACCCGCTATGGCACTGCCGAAGATCCCGAATATTTACCGCTGGCGCTGATGAAGCCGTGGTCCCTGCCAAGTTTCGCGCTGATCGCCTTGCTGTTGGCGCCCGCCTTGCTGGTGCGCTGTGCGGTGCTGGTACCGCTGGGCGCGGTGATCCCGCCGCTGCGCCGTCTGGTGTGGAGCCGCGCCTCGTCGCTCTCGATCAATCCGGACTTCCGCCGCCGTCCGCCCGAGGGCGATTTCGCGCGGATGGTGTTGTGGCAGGAACTGGGCGCCTCGTTGTGGGCGATTTTCCTGATTGCCACCGCGGTGCTGTATGACTGGCGGCCGCTGGCGATTGGTCTGGCGGTAATCTCCGGAACTGCCGTGCTTAATCAGGTGCGTACGCTGGTGGCCCATCTGTGGGAGAATGACGGCGAGGCGATGACGGTGACCGCGCAGTATCTTGATACGGTCAATGTTCCGCCGCCCGGTCCGCTTGCACCGCTGTGGGCCCCAGTCGGCCTGCGCTATCACGCCTTGCATCATTTGCTGCCCAGCGTGCCCTATCACTCGCTGGGTGAAGCGCATCGCCGGCTGAAGAGCCATCTTGGCGGTGGATCGACCTATGACAAGGCCAATTATCCCGGCCTGTTCCCACTGCTGGGCCGATTGGCGCGCAGCACGATGCGGCTGGGGTAAGCCGCTTAATTTCCTGAATGGTTGCAATAGTCTGGCTGAATGTCGGTAGGCTTGCCGGGATCTATCGAGGGCGGTCAAATGGGGCGAGCGGCGAAATATCAGGCTCTGGCTGCAGCTGTGGCGCTCTGCGCCGGGCCGGTTCAGGCGCAGGGACCAGCAGCGCCCCAGGTCAATCCCGCCGCCTCCGCTGCGAAAACGCAAAGCCGCCTTTCGGTTGAGGCCTTTGCCCAGATTCCCTTCATTGAATCCGTCGCTCTTTCGCCCGAAGGCAGCCGGGTGGCTGGTCTGCTTGGGGTCAAAGGGGAGCAGTGGATTGCCATCATGGATTTGTTCGGCAACACCAAGAAGCCGGTGGTGATCGGCGTTCCCGATTCGACTGAAATCGCATGGTTGCGCTGGGTCAATGATGACAATGTGATCGTTGGCTTGCGCGCGCTGGTGCCGTTCGACGGGGGCGAACGCGCTTATGTGTCGCGGCTGATTTCAATCAATCGCATCACTGGAAAAATCACCAAATTGCTGTGGGATTTGAGTGGTCAGAATTCGTCCGATGTTCTGTGGATCCCTAATGACGGTGGGACCAAGATTCTTGTTGCCGCGCAGAACTCGATCTATCTGAACGAGGAATTCTACCCTTCGGTCTACCGTGTCGATGTGGTCACCGGCAACCGGAAGCGCGAAGTGAAGGGGCGCGCCCCGATCATGGATTGGAGCGCCGATTCATCGGGCAGGGTGCGGGTCGGGACGGGCTATTCCGACGACGGCCGCAAGTCCAATCTTGTCTATCGCGGGGCAGGGGACGAATCGATCTTTCGCACGATTGATCGCGCAAACAGCCGCATGCGGGAAAACCTGCTTTCGCCGTTCCTGTTCCTGCCTGGCACCGATCATGCACTGGTCATGGGTGACGACGACAAGGGGATGACCACAATCTATGAGGTCGACATGGCGACACGGGCCAGTGTCCGCACCGTATTCGGCGCCCCGGACGGCACCGAAGTGAGTGGCGCGTTCGTCTCGCGCGATGGCAAGACAGTGCTGGGTTACGACACCAGCGGCGCGGATAGCCGGATCCATTGGGCCGATCCGCAGATCGCGGAGGTCCAGGCCCCGATTGACATGGCGGTGAAAGACCGCGTCGCGCGGATCATTGATTTCAACCGTGATCGCTCGCGCATGCTGATCAGCGTCACCCGAGCCGATGCCCCGGGGGCGCTCTATTTCTTCGATATGGCCGACGGACGGATGCAGCGGGTTGCCTATTACAACGATGCAATCGGCGCACGCAGTCTCAACCCGGTCAGCCTGATCCGCTACAAGGCGCGTGACGGGCTGGAAATTGAGGCGGTGCTGACGCTTCCCAAAGACTATTCGGAGGCCAAGGAACGCCCGGGCAAAAACCTGCCGATCATCATGCTGCCCCATGGCGGACCCTGGGGTCAGGATACGCTGCGCTATGATTACTGGGCGCAGTTCATCGCCAGTCGGGGCTACGCCGTGCTCCAGCCCAATTTTCGCGGCTCGACCGGGTATGGCACCGAATTCCTCCGCAAGGGCGAAGGGCAGATGGGCCTCGCCATGCAGGATGACATCACTGACGGGCTGCGCTGGGCAGTGGCCCAGGGGATCGGCGACCCGGCGCGCGCCTGTATCGTCGGGGCCTCCTATGGCGGTTATGCGGCGATGTGGGGGATCGCCAAGGATCCCGAACTTTATCGCTGCGCCATCTCTATTGCCGGGGTCGCCAATCTGCGGCGCGAGGTGAATGATTTTGGCGGCTATTTGTTTGGGGGCAAATACCGGGATGACTGGCAGCGGATGACGCCGGATTTCCCGGTCGTTTCACCAATCAATGCGATTGCCCGGATCAAGGTGCCGCTGCTGCTGATCCACGGCAAGAAGGACATCACCGTCGATTTCGGCCAGTCCAGCAGCATGCATGGCCGGATGAAGGGCGCGGGAAAGCAGGTGGAACTTGTGACCCTGCCGCTGGCCGACCACCATTTCACCCGTCAGGCCGATCGCACCGTGCTGCTGCAATCGATCGAGACATTCCTGGCCAAGCATAACCCGGCGGATTAAGGGCTGGGCCTATTCCTCGGTGCGCACCAGCACCGTTTCGCCGACCATCGCGAACAGCAGGAACGGGGCCCAGGCGGCGACCATTGGCGGGTAGCCGCCGAAGTTGCCCATGGCGAGCGCGGCATTGTCGATCACGAAATAGGCAAATCCCAGCGACATGCCGATGATTGCGCGGATCAGGAGCTGGCCCGAGCGGGCGAGGCCAAAGGCTGCGACCGCGCCCAGCAGCGGCATCAGCAGCGCGGCAAGCGGTCCCGAGATCTTGTGCCACCACTTGCCCTCAAGCTCGCTGGTCCGGCGGCCCGCAGCCTTCATCGCCGATATGGTGCGCGACAGTTCGAACAGCCCTTGCGCATCGGCATCGACACTGCTGAGCGCCACTTGGGCCGGGGTCACGCTTTTCGCCACGACAATCGGCCCGAGCACCTGCTGCATGGTGGTCTCCACTTCGAACCGGCGCGGGGCATCCAGCCGCCAACCGGGGTTGGCATAGGTTGCGCGGGGGCTGCGGATCTGTTCGGTCACCATTCCGGCCGCGTCGCGGCGGTACCAGGTGATATTTTCCATGGCGATGGCCGCGCCCGTTCCAGTCAGCGACCCAGCGGCCAGAATATTTGTCCCGTCGCGCAGATAGACATTGTAGCGGATCCCGGATTGTTTCGGGATCGGGGCATATTCAACCGCCGTCCAGGCCTTCAATGTGGCGGTGGCGCGGGTAACAACGCGCTCGTTGAACACAAAGCTGATGCCCGAGACGAGCAGTGCCGCAAGCAGCAGGGGGGCCAGGACCTGATGCGCCGAAAGCCCGGCGGCCTTCATCGCGATCACTTCGCTGTTCTGGTTGAGCGTGGCCAATGTGATGATCGTGGCCAGCAACACCGAATAGGGCAGGAAGCGGGCGATCAGCTGCGGCGTGCGCATGCTGACATATTCCCACAATTGCGCCTCGCCATTGCCGGGATAGCCCATGATCTTCCCGCTTTCCGACAAGAGATCGAGCATTTGCAGGACCAGCACCAGCATCAGCAGCACTGCCAGGATACGGGTGATGAACAGCCGTGCGAGGTAGATCGTCAGGGTTTTCGACGGGAAGAATTCAAGCTGCATCAGATCGCCCTCAGGCGGCGTTCGCGCCGCTTCATCAGCGTCCGCAGCCACTTGCCGGCACTGGCCGCAAACCGCTCGAGTCCGCCGATTGCCTGACCACCCGGGACATAGGCCACCCGCCAGTACATCCATACGATCAATGCGGCGAACAGCACGAATGGTCCCCACAATGCCAGCAACGGATCCACCCTGCCCAGCGCCGCCACCGCCTGGCCGTATTCGTTGATCTTGTGATAGGCGACCACCATCACGATCGAAACGAATACCCCAAGCGCCGAGGTCGAGCGTTTGGGCGGGATCGCGAGCGCCACTGCGAGCAACGGCAGCAGCAGCATCATCACCACTTCGACCATCCGGTAGTTGAGGCTGGCGCGGGTTTCATTGCGGACCTGCGCGCTCACATCCTTGCCCCAGCCAATGCGGAGCAGTTCGGGCAGGATATATTCGCGCTCCTTGCCGCCGCGTTGCCGGAATTTTTCGACCGACGGCAGATCGATCGGCAAATCGTGCTGGGAAAAGCTGAGGACGCGGGGGCTTTCCCCCGGATTGTCCTGGACGATCTGACCGTCGGTCAGACGCAGGATAATGGTGTCGGGCGCATCTTTCAGCGCCAGAAACCGGCCTTCACGCGCCGAGATCGAGAGAACCTGGCCGCGGCTGCTGCTGACCCGGGCGAATATGCCCAGCAGCTCGCGGCCTTCGTCGCTGCTCTGCTCGATCCGCAGCGCCATCTTGTCTTTCAGTGTCGTGAACTCACCGACCTTGATCGACGCACCGAGCGAGCCTGAGCGCAGCTCGAACTGAAGCTCCTCGTAGTAATAACGAGACAATGGCTGGAGGTAGCCGACGATCAGCAGATTAAGCACAGCCAGCACCAACGTGATGAGGTAGGGTACGCGCAGCAGTCGGGTATAGCCAAGGCCCACCGCGCGCATCACATCAAGCTCGCTGGAAGTGGCAAGCTTCCTGAACGCGAGCAGGATCCCGAGCATCAGTCCCAGCGGGATGGCGAGGCTGGCATATTCGGGCAGCAGATTGGCCAGCATCTTGAAAACGATACTCACCGGGCCGCCTTCGGTCGCCACGAAGTCAAACAGTTTGAGCATCTTGTCGAGCACAAGCAGCGAGGCGGCGATAACGAACACCGCCAGCATGGGCATCAGCACCAGCCGGAAAATATAGCGATCAGTGGCGGTAAGGAATTTCACGGGAACGAAATGACCAGCCTTGAGTCTCGGTGCCAACAGCCACTGGGCATGCCGTACATTCCGCTTCCATAACTGCGCCATTGCCCGGGTCAAAGCCCGAATCGCCCGCTGGCGCTGCACGAGACACCGCGCTAGGCTTCGCAGGTCAAACCAATGTGAGGTAATCCATTGTCCGAAACAGCTCACGCTACCCCTGAAAGCCACGCCGCTGCGCGAATCGGGTGGCTTCGAGCCGCAGTGCTGGGGGCCAATGACGGGATTGTCTCAACCGCCAGCCTGATCATCGGGGTGGCTGCTTCATCGGCGGATAAGGCGCCGGTCCTGATTGCCGGAGTGGCTGGACTGGTCGCGGGCGCGATGTCGATGGCCGCGGGTGAGTATGTCTCGGTCTCAAGCCAGGCCGATACGGAAAGTGCTGACCTTGCCCGTGAACGCCGCGAATTGGCCGAAGAGCCTGAAATGGAACTCGCTGAACTCACCAAGATCTACCGTGAGCGCGGCCTGAGCGCCGATCTGGCGAAGCAGGTGGCAGTCGCGCTTACCGCCAAGGATGCGCTGGGCGCCCATGCCCGCGATGAGCTGGGACTGGCGGAAATGCATCGCGCCCGCCCGGTTCAGGCGGCACTGACATCTGCTGCAACCTTCGCAGTAGGAGCGGGGTTGCCCCTGCTTGCCGCGATCGTGCTGCCGCTGGGTTCGCTGCCCATCGGCGTGTCGCTTGCCTCGCTGCTGTTCCTGATGTTGCTAGGCGGCATTGGGGCAAGGGCGGGCGGCGCACCGCTGGGCAAAGGCGTGCTTCGGGTGACTTTCTGGGGGGTGATGGCAATGGCCGTGACCTATGCGATCGGCAGTCTGATCGGCGCCAGCATAGCGTGAACGACTGAATCCCCGGCCTTGCTCGGCGTGGCTTAAGCCCTTTCAAGCGTACATTGCAGCGGGTGCTGGTTCTGTTTGGCAAAATCCATCACCTGACTGACCTTGGTTTCGGCGATTTCATAGGGAAAGATTCCGCACACTCCGACGCCCTTCTGGTGGACGTGAAGCATCACGCGGGTAGCCTGTTCGAGGTTCATGTTGAAGAACCGCTTGAGCACCATCACCACGAATTCCATCGGCGTGTAATCATCGTTCAAAAGCAGAACTTTGAACTGGCTGGGTTTTTTTGGCTTGGTCCGAGTCTTTGTGGCAACGCCAATCTGGTCCTGGCCGCCGCCGCCCGGCGTGCCATCTGCATCATCGCCGCAGCGGATTGATGCAAGCTTGTGAAAGCTGGTTGCGGGATCGGTTTGGACGGGGTGGAATATCATCAGATCGAAATATCGCATTGCAGGGGGGCAGGACAAGCCTTCCTGACCCGATAAACCTTAACAGACACAAAAACGAGCCGGACAGCAACTGCTGACCGGCCCGCAATTGGGCTCACGCGCTGAGGGAGAGTGGAGCTTCGGCGCGCGAGGAGCAGTGGGGTTTAGGCCGCCTGCTTGACCTTTTCGATCGCCAGGCTGACGCGGTTCGACAGCGGCGCGAAAGCGTCGCCGGCGAGCTTCACCAGGGTTTCCGAGTTCTTCGAACCGGTGGCAACCACGGCGTCGAAGCTGCGACGCATGATTTCGCCCTGGAGCTTGAAGAAGTCGGTCGGCGACTTGACGGCAGCGAGTTCCTTGACATCGGCGGTCATAGCTTCGAGCGCGGTCTTGCTTTCAGCAACATAGGTCTTGCCCATGTCCTGCAGGCCAGCGGCGAGGATCTTGGTCGATTCGACCAGAGCTTCGACGTTGCCCTTGCTGAATTCGGTAACGTCGCCAAACACCACGGTGCTCTTTTCGTAGGCAACCTTGGCGCGCTCTTGGGCGTCGGCAACGCTGTCCTTGATGCGGGCGGCGAAATCTTCGGTCTGGGTCTTGGTGGTAGCCATGAACTTGTCCTTCATCTGCATAATGCTGGGGAGCTTGGTAACGGAAGTTGTCTTCTTGGCGGCAGCCTTGGCGGGCGCCTTCGCCTTGATGATCTTCTTGGCGGCGGTCTTCTTGGAGGCGGCCTTCTTGACGACTGCAACCTTCTTGACGGTCGCAGCCTTCTTGACGGTTGCAACCTTCTTGGCGGCCGGGGCCGCCTTCTTCGCAGGTGCAGCCTTGGGGGCAACAACAGCCTTCGCCGCGAGCGGCGCAGGCTTTACGGTTTCAGCGGCAGCGGCGTAAGCCTTCTCTGCGATGGCGTCAGCCTTAACTTCGGGCAATGTGTTTACGGTGGCATCGGCCATCGGGAGTATCCTTCGCTAATGGGTCCGACCTTCGGATCCACTTATGTTGCACTGCACAAAATAGATATTGCAGACGCGAAGTCAAGGATTTTTTGTGCAGTGCAGCATAAATTAGCGAACGACATAATCTAGCGCGTTTTAACGTAGCTTCCCGGGGCATCCTCCAGCACCTTGTCGCCCTTGGAGCCGGGCACTCGCTTGCCTTTGGCGGGTACTTCCGCACTGTCCTGCTGCCGCAACCACGCGATCCAATGCGGCCACCAACTGCCTGGCGTCTCCTTCGCGCCAGCCACGAAATCGGCGAAACTGTCAACCGGGCCGGGATTGGTCCAGTACTGGTATTTATTGGCGGACGGCGGATTGACCACGCCGGCGATATGCCCCGAACCGGCCAGAATGAAGGTCCAGGGTCCGCGCAAATGCCGGGTCAGCCGCCAGACGCTGATCGCTGGCGCGATGTGATCTTCGCGGCCTGCCTGAATATAGCTGGGCGTCTCGATCCGCGTCAGATCAATCGGCGTGCCATCGGCGCTGAGCGCGTCAGGAACTACCAACCGGTTGTCGCGGTAGAGGTCTTTCAGGTAGGACTGGTGCCACTTGGCCGGCAGATTGGTGGTGTCACCATTCCAGTGGAGTAGGTCGAACGCCGGATAGTCGTCGCCCAGCAGATAGTTGTTAACGACATAGCTCCAGATCAGATCGTTGCCGCGCAGCAGGTTGAAGGCTGCCGACATATAGCGGCCGTCGATATAGCCTTTTTCGCCGGAGAGTTTGGCGAGGTTCGCCAGCTGCTTGTCATCGATGAAGACCTTGAGCTCGCCGCTCTTCTCGAAATCGACCTGCGCGGTGAAATAGGTGGCGCTTTTTACCTTGTCTGCCTGACCCCGCCGCGCCAGCACAGCCAGCGTTGCCGCCAGTGTCGTCCCCGCAACACAATAGCCGATCGTGTGGACCGTCTTAACTCCAAGCCGGGCGCGAACCGTGTCGATGGCATCTATCTGGGCGAGAATGTAATCGTCCCACATTACCTCCGCCATGCTGGAGTCGGCCGACTTCCATGATACCACGAAGACGCTGACACCCTGCGCCACTGCCCAGCGGATCAGGCTTTTCTGGGGGGCAAGGTCGAGAATGTAGAACCGGTTGATCCACGGCGGGAAGATCACCAGCGGCACTTCCAGCACATCTGCCGTCGTCGGACTGTACTGGATCAACTGGTAGAGCGGTGCCTCATAAACGACCTTGCCCGGCGTGGCGGCGATATTCTCACCCAAGCGGAAGGCGTCCGGATCGACATGGGTAAGCTGGCCGCGTTTTATGTCACCCAGCAAATGCGCCATGCCCTTGACCAGGTTTTCCCCGCGGGTTTCGATCGTGCGCTGCAGCACGACCGGATTGGTCAGCGGCAGGTTTGACGGGCTGAGCGCCTCAACCAGGGTGCGGGCGGCAAAACGCAGCTGATCGCGCTTTTCCGGGTCAACGCCCTCCATGCTATCAATCATCGCCATGATCTGCTCGGCCAGCATCAGATAGGTCTGGTGTACGAGGGCGAAAAACGGCTGCTCGCGCCACTTGGGATCGGCGAAACGGCGATCGGTTCGTGGCAATGCAGAACCGCCGGCTTTGGTTTCGGCAGCCTTCGGGCCAACGCCATACTGCCCCAGCACGCCCTCCCACAGGTTGAGGCTTTCCTGCCATAGCCGCTTCTGCGTTTCAGGATTGGCCAGCGGGATTTGCTTGAGCCAGCCTTGCGCCATGCCCAGCCAATTGCCCGGATCGCTGATCAGCGCCGGGACCTTTTGGGCCATTTGCGCTGCCCGGTCGCGCTGAAAATCGAGCCACATTGTCTGGAGCCGCTGGGCGACGCTGGCCCATTGGGCCAGAGCGGCACTTGCCCCGGGGCCTTCTTCCGCTCCGTCGCCAGCACTTCCCGGCAGGACCGCGCCGAACAGCTTTTGGGCAGCCTCGGCAGGGCTCTTGAGCAAGTTGGCGAAGAAATCAGGATCTATGGAATCGGCCATCATTGGTCCCCTTCAAGCCCGTCTTTAATACGCGTCCATCCGCCATTTGCCAGCGGCGCTTATCCGACTTAGAGACGGTTTGGCGGTAATAGTGCCGCCAAAACCGGATTTGCCCCTCTGATGAACGACGAGTTCTACCGCATCAAGCGCCTGCCGCCCTACGTCATCGCCGAAGTCAACGGCATGCGGGCAGCTGCGCGCGCCGCGGGCAAGGACATCATCGACCTTGGTATGGGCAACCCCGATCTACCGCCGCCCGCCCACATTATCGACAAGCTGTGCGAAGTGGCGATGAAGCCGGATGCCCACGGTTATTCAGCCTCCAAAGGCATCCCCGGCATCCGCAAAGCACAGGCCAATTACTATGGCCGCCGCTTTGGTGTGGAGCTCGATCCCGAAACCGAGGTGGTGATGACCATGGGCTCGAAAGAGGGGCTCGCCAGCATGGCAACGGCGATGACTGCGCCGGGTGATGTGGTGCTGGCACCCAACCCCAGCTATCCGATCCACACATTCGGCTTCATCATTGCCGGAGCGACGATCCGATCGGTCCCGACCACCCCGGACGAGAACTACTGGCGTGCGCTCGACCGGGCGATGGCCTTCACCGTGCCGCGCCCCTCGATCCTGATCGTCAACTACCCGTCGAACCCGACCGCCGAGACGGTCGACCTCGCATTCTACGAACGGCTGGTGGCCTGGGCGAAGGAAAACAAGGTCTGGATCCTCTCTGACCTCGCCTATTCCGAGCTTTACTATGACGGCAATCCGACCCCTTCGATCCTGCAGGTGCCGGGGGCCAAGGATGTTGCCGTTGAGTTCACCTCGATGTCCAAGACCTTTTCGATGGCTGGGTGGCGGGTCGGCTTTGCGGTAGGCAATACACGGCTGATTGCGGCGCTGACCAGGGTCAAGAGCTACCTTGATTATGGCGCGTTTACCCCGATCCAGGCGGCTGCCTGCGCGGCCCTCAACGGCCCGCAGGATATCGTCGAGAAGAACCGCGAGCTTTATCAAAAGCGGCGCGATGTGCTGGTCGAAGCATTCGCTCGGGCCGGGTGGGATATCCCGGCACCGCGCGCCTCGATGTTCGCTTGGGCGCCGCTGCCCCCGGCGCTGAAAGATATGGGCAGCCTTGAATTTTCCAAGCAGCTTTTGACCCACGCCGAAGTCGCCGTCGCGCCCGGGGTTGGCTATGGCGAAGATGGCGAAGGCTATGTCCGGATTGCATTGGTCGAAAACGAACAGCGGTTGCGTCAGGCGGCCCGCAATATCCGGCGCTACCTGGCCAGCATGGGCGTTAACAGCTCGGCTGCATAGGGGGGCGGCTTGCGGCAGTTTCGTTGGCTAGCGACCGGACCGGTACCCGCCGGAATGGACTTGCGGCGGCTCGGTTGGCAAGCTGTAGCCGGCGCTATTCCGCCCGGGGAACAAGCGCTTTATCCGCTGCTGGCCACGCCGACCGGCCTGCCGATAATTGACTGGTTTGCGCTGGTCGGCTCCGATCAACCGTACCGGTGCCGGGTGCTGCTGTTTGACATTGCCGATCCGGCAGAGCGGGCGCGGCTGCTGCGGCTGGGCTTTGGCGATGCGCTGGGGCCGGATACATCGCTGGCCGAAGTCGAGGCCCGTGCGCTCAGGGTCATTGACCTGGCCCAATCGCTGCCGCGCTATCGCCTGCTGGGACAGTTGCGGCTGGATCTGCTCGCCCGCGACGCCTTCGTCGCGCGCCGTCCGGTTGGGCTGCACCCGCGCGAATTTGCTCTGCTGTGGCGGTTGTCGGATGTGCCGGGCCGAGCCGTTTCTGCCGGTGATTTGCTTGGCGACGTTTGGCGGCTGAGTTTTCGCCCGGAAACAAACAGCCTGGCCGTGCATGTCAGCCGGTTGCGCAGCAAATTGCGGATTGCCGGGCTCGATGGACTGATCGAGACCTTGCCGACTGGTGCTTACAGGCTGGCTCTGGGCACCGCGCCGTCAATGGTGACAGTAGCACCGCCACATGAATTGGCGCTGGACGCCTACCTCCGATTGAGCGAGGAACAGCTTATCGATCAAGCATAGGATGCAGGCCATGAGGCATGAGCTCAAACCAAACGACCGGGTCCGTATTACCATGGAAGACCATGGTGTTGCGCAGGTGCGGATGATCCGCAGCGACAAGATGAATGCGCTTGATCCGGCGATGTTCGAGGCGCTGATCGAGGCCGGCCAGGCGCTGTTCGATATGCGGGGCCTGCGCGCGGTTGTCCTGGCGGGCGAAGGGCGCTCGTTTTGCGCCGGTCTTGATATGGGCAGCATGGCGAACACCGATCGGCATGACCGGGCGCCGCTGACTGAGCGCAGTCACGGCAACGCCAATGGCCCGCAGCAGGCCGCGATGCAGTGGCGCAAGCTGCCTGTCCCGGTGATTGCAGCCGTCCACGGTGTATGTTTTGGCGGCGGGTTGCAGATCGCGAGCGGGGCCGATTTGCGCGTGGTCGCGCCCGACGCGCGGCTGGCCGTGATGGAAATGCGGTGGGGCCTGGTGCCGGATATGGGCGGCTATGCGCTGTGGCGCGGCACGGTGCGCGACGATATCCTGCGCGAGCTGACGTACACCAACCGAGAATTCACCGGCGAACAAGCGCTGCAATATGGCTTTGCGACGATTGTTGACGCGAATCCGGTCACCCGGGCAACCGCGATCGCCCATGAAATCGCAAACCGCAATCCCAATGCCCAACGCGCCGCCAAGGTGCTGTTCAATCGCTATCTTGAAACTTCGACCGACGATATCCTGATGGCTGAAAGCATCGAACAGCAGAAGCTGATCGGCGGCAAGAACCAGATCGAGGCGGTGATGAGCCAGATGGAAAAACGGACCGCGAGTTTCACTGATCCCTAAGGTCAATTCTGCGGGCCAGATCCTCTGCGGCTCTGATTGAACCGAAGCGATTCCATTTTATCTTTTGGTTGGCGGGATTTCCGAGGCGCCAGATGATGCCGTCTGGCTCGAAATCACTCTAGGCCAGCCGGTCCACTGCCGCTGCCGCGATCGGCGACAGCAGCGCGCGATCATCCGCCACGATCGCCGCCTTCATGCGTGGTTCCCAGAACAGCTGCAAATGCTCGACCGTAGCAGCAATTGCCGCTTCCTCGCCCTGGATGGCGAAATTGCGAGCAATCTGATCGACCATGTAGCGGAGCGGTTTCACGTCCATTATTCGGCAGGCTCAACCGCTTCGATCCGGCGCGATTTGACAGCTAGCTCGGTGTAATCCTCCTGCCAATCGCTTGGGCCGTTGGAGGGCATGACCTGCACCGCGGTCACTTTATATTCCGGGCAATTGGTGGCCCAGTCGGAAAACTCGGTGGTGACGACATTGGCCTGCGTCGCGGGGTGATGGAAAGTGGTATAGACCACGCCCGGTGCGACCTTGTCGGTCACCTGCACGCGCAAGGTCGTCTCGCCGGTGCGGCTGGTCAGCCGGGTCCAATCGCCATCCTTGAGGCCGCGGTTTTCAGCGTCGTCCGGGTGCATCTCCAGCAGATCTTCGGGGTGCCACACGGTGTTGGCGGTCCGCCTTGTCTGCGCGCCGACATTGTAGTGGCTGAGAATGCGCCCGGTGGTCAGCAGCAGCGGGAACCGCGGTCCGGTCTTCTCGTCGGTGGGCACATAGTCGGTGACTACGAACTTGCCCCGCCCCTTGCCATTTGGCCCGCGCGCGAAGCCATCAATGTGCATGATCGGGCTGCCATCGGGCGCGGCGTCGTTGACCGGCCATTGCAACGATCCGGCCTCATCCAGCCGCGCATGGGACACCCCGGCGAAGCTTGGGGTGAGGCGGGCGACTTCGTCCATGATCTGACTGGCGTGGGTGTAATTCCAGTCCAGCCCCATCGCGTTTGCAAGCGCCTGGGTTACTTCCCAATCTTCCATGCCGTTAGCCGGTTCCATCACCTTGCGGACCATCTGGATCCGGCGTTCGGCGTTGGTGAAAGTTCCGGTCTTCTCGAGGAAGGTGGAGCCGGGCAGGAAGACGTGCGCGTAATTGGCAGTCTCGTTCAGGAACAGGTCGTGGACGATCACGCAGTCCATTGCCTTCAGCCCGGCCGCGACATGCTGTGTATTGGGATCTGACTGGAGGATATCCTCGCCCTGAATGTAGATCGCGCGGAACGACCCATCCATCGCGGCATCGAGCATATTGGGGATACGCAGGCCCGGTTCGGGATCGAGGATAACGCCCCAGTCCGCTTCAAACACTGCCCGTGCGCTATCGTCCGAGATGTGACGATAGCCGGGCAGCTCGTGGGGAAAGCTGCCCATGTCGCAAGCACCCTGCACGTTGTTCTGGCCGCGCAGCGGGTTCACCCCCACGCCGCGCCGACCGATGTTGCCGGTCGCCATCGCCAGATTGGCGATCGCCATGACAGTGGAAGAGCCTTGCGAATGCTCGGTCACCCCGAGGCCGTAATAGATCGCGCCATTTCCGCCGGTGGCGAACAGCCGGGCGGCGGAACGCAAATCTGCGGCCGGAACCCGGGTGACGGCTTCAAGCACTTCGGGGCTGTGCCTGGCGTCTGACACAAACCGCGCCCAGTCCTGATACTCGTCCCAGTCGCAGCGCTGCCGGATGAAAGCTTCATCGGCCAGCCCTTCGGTGACGATGACATGCGCCATCGCGGTCAGCACTGCCACGTTTGTGCCGGGTTGGAGCGGCAGATGATGGTCCGCTTCGACGTGTGGGCTGCGGACCAGATCGATCCGGCGCGGATCGATGATGATCATCTTCGCGCCCTGACGCAGGCGGCGCTTCATCCGCGATGCGAACACCGGATGTGCGTCAGTCGGGTTGGCGCCGATGATCAGGATAACGTCGGCATCCATCACGCTGTCGAAGTCTTGCGTGCCTGCCGAAGTGCCGAATGTTGTCTTCAGCCCATAGCCAGTCGGCGAGTGGCAAACCCGCGCGCACGTGTCGACATTGTTCGTCCCGAACCCGGCGCGGACCAGCTTCTGGACCAGGAATGTCTCTTCATTGGTGCAGCGGCTGGAGGTGATCCCACCGAGCGCGCGCGCGCCAGATTGGGCCTTGATCGATTGCAGGCGACTGGCGGCAAAGCCAAGTGCATCGTCCCAGCTAACCTCGCGCCACGGCTGATCGATGCTGTCGCGGATCATCGGGCTGGTGATCCGGTCCTGATGATTGGCATAGCCCCAGGCGAACCGCCCTTTGACGCAGGAGTGCCCGCGGTTGGCTTTGCCGTCCTTCCACGGCACCATCCGGACCAGCTGCTCGCCCCGCATTTCCGCGCGGAAGGTGCAGCCAACCCCGCAATAGGCGCAGGTGGTGATGACCGAGCGTTCGGGCTTACCGATTTCGACAATCGCCTTTTCCTGCAATGTCGCGGTCGGGCAGGCCTGAACGCAGGCGCCGCACGAGACACATTCGCTGGCAAGGAAATTGTCGCCCGCCTGCCCAGCGCTGACTTTCGACGCAAATCCGCGCCCATCGATGGTCAGTGCGAAGGTTCCCTGTACCTCGTCGCAGGCGCGCACGCAGCGCGAGCAGGCGATGCATTTGCTCGGGTCGAAGTCGAAATAGGGGTTTGAAGTGTCGGCCGCGAGCCCGAGATGGTTCTCGCCCGCATAGCCATAACGCACATCGCGCAGGCCCACTTGCGCTGCGGTATCCTGCAACTCGCAATCATTGTTGGCCGAGCAAGTGAGACAGTCGAGCGGATGGTCTGAGATGTAGAGTTCCATCACCCCCTTGCGCAGCTTTTGCAGCCGAGGGGTCTGCGTGTGGACGACCATGCCGTGCGCGGCAGGCGTAGTGCAGCTGGCAGGCGTGCCTTTCATCCCGTCCACTTCGACCAGACACAATCGGCACGATCCGAATGCGGCCATATTGTCGCTTGCGCACAACTTTGGTATCGATCCGCCGCATTCGGCCGAGGCGCGCATCACGCTGGTGCCGAGCGGCACGGTCACTTCGCGGCCATCGATGGTCAGCGTGACCTCGCTGTCCGCCGTGACTTCGGGAGTGCCGAAATCGGCCTGAGGTTCATAGCCCATCGCGTTGCTCCGCGGCGGAAAGGTCCGCCGGTGTGTTGATATTAGCAGGTTTGGCCGCAGTTTTCACCTGCTTTGCGCCGATTGCTTCGGCAAAGGCCCGCATCGAGTGGCGGGCATCGCTTTCCAGCAGCGCGTCAAGCACCGGCGAGGCGCTGGCAGGCCACAGACCGATCACCGGCTGATCGGCCAGATAGGCAGGCGCAGGCGATAGCAGCGTCAGCAGATCATCGGGCAAACCAGCCGAATCCACTCCGCAAGACAGCACCGCTTCATAGCCTTCGTCGCGGGCGAGATGCAGCGCGGCGGCAAGACCGGCGAGCGGCCCCATGCCGGGCCGCGGCCAATCGGGCAGGGTCGGGGCAGGAGCAGTTTCGCGGCCCACCACCACCACATATTCGCATAGACCTGACAGCGCATCGACCGCGCGGGCGATCAGCGTGCGTCCGCCCAGCTCGGCCAGCGCCTTGTCGCTGCCAAAGCGGGTGGACTTCCCGCCAGCCAGGACCACGCCCAAAATCATGCGCCAAAATCCTCCGGCCCAAAATCCTCCGGCCAATACTTCAGCGCAGACAGTACCGGATAGGGTGTGAACCCGCCTAGCGCGCAGAGCGAGCCGAATTTCATCGTCTCGCACAGGTCTTCAAGCAATACGATATCTTCGTCCCGGCTGCGCCCGGCCTTGGAGGCATTGTGCATCTGGGGCAGGCTTTCCACCGGATCGGGCTTGGCACCGCCGCTGCGGATCCGGTCGATCAGTTCGACACCCCTCGTCGAGCCGATCCGGCAGGGCGTGCATTTTCCGCAGCTTTCCACCGCGCAGAATTCCATCGCAAACCGCGCCATTTTTCCCATGTCGGCGCTATCGTCGAAAACACAGACCCCGCCGTGCCCGATCAGCGCATCGGCGGCGCCATAGGCCTCGTAATCAAACGCGATATCGAACTGGTGCGGCGCAAGATAGGCCCCCAGCGGACCGCCAACCTGCACCGCCTTGACCGGTCGGCCTGAGGCTGTGCCGCCGCCGATATCCTCGATCAGCTCTTTCAGTGAGATGCCGAATGCCGTCTCGAACAACCCGCCATGCCTGATATTCCCGGCCAGCTGGATCGGCATGGTCCCCTTGGAGCGGGCGATCCCGTGGCTGTCATAATGGGCCGCCCCGCCTTCCAGCAGAATATGCGGCACGGCGGCCAGCGTCAGCACGTTGTTGACCACTGTCGGGCAGCCGAACAGGCCTTCAATGGCGGGTAGCGGCGGCTTCGCACGCACTTCGCCGCGTTTGCCTTCGAGGCTGTTGAGCAGCGAGGTTTCCTCGCCGCAAACATACGCTCCGGCACCGACGCGAACCTCGATTTTGAACGGAGAAACAAGCACTTCTGCCAAAGCTAAAGCGGAGTTGAGTTTTGTAATTGCGTGGGGATATTCGCTGCGGACATAGATGTATCCGATCTGCGCGCCGACGGCATGGGCCGCAATCGCCATGCCCTCGATCAGCTGGAACGGATCGCCTTCCATGAGCATCCGGTCGGCAAAGGTGGCGCTGTCGCCCTCATCGGCATTGCAGACGATGTACTTTCGTGAACCCGGCGCATCGGCCACCGTCTTCCACTTGATCCCGGCCGGGAACCCCGCGCCGCCGCGGCCGCGCAACCCCGATTGGGTGACTTCGGCCACCACGGCGGCGGGACTCAACGAGCGGGCGCGATTGAGCCCGGCCCAGCCGCCGGTCGCGGCGTAATCATCAAGGCTGAGTGGCCGCGTCCGCCCGGCGCGGGCAAAGGTCAGCCGCTGCTGGCGGGCGATAAACGGGTGATCGGTTATCCGGCCAATCGCCTTGTCGCTGGTTCCGGCCAGAATCGCCGCCACATCTTCGGGTGAGGCCGGGCCAAAGCCGAGCCCGTCAATCTCGACCAGCGGCTCCAGCCACTGCATGCCCCAGCTGGAAACCCGCTCGACCGTGGCACCAGCCTTGGCAAAGGTCTCTGCCAACGCGTCCGCCCCGCAAGCCAGCGCCAGCGCATCATCAGAGATTCGCACAACACTCATGCCGATTGGACCAGTCTGACCAGCGCCGCTTCATCCAGCCGCGCGTAAACTTTGTCGCCGACCCGCGCGCTCGGACCCGCGCTGCACAGGCCCAGGCAGTAAACGGCCGAAAGTCTGACCCGGTCACCCGCCGCCGCCTCTGCCGCTGCCACCAGCGCCTCAACCCCGCGGGCCTTGCAGGCCTCGGCCCGGCACAGCTGCACCACCGGGCGCGGATCGGCTGTGGCCGTGAAATCATGATAGAAACTTACAACACCGTGCACTTCGGCACGGCTCAGGTTCAGCGCCTTGGCAATCTGCGCTTCGGCTGCTGCATCAACGCAGCCGAATGCGGCCTGTACATCGTGGAGGATCGGCAAGAGCGGACCCTCGCCGGCACCATGCTCAGCGCAAATCTCGGCAAGGCGCGCTTCGCCGGTCACGCCTTGAGCCGCTCCGCATGCCACGCGACATGGTCGGCCATGAAGCTGGAGATGAAGTAATAGGAGTGGTCATAGCCCGGCTGCATTCGGATCGTGGCCGGGATGCCGGCTTTCTTGCAGGCCAGCACCAGCAGTCCGGGCTTGAGCTGCTCATGCAGGAAGTTGTCAGCCTCGCCCTGATCGACCAACAGATCGGGCAACCGCGCGCCATCTTCGATCAAAGCGCAGGCGTCATACTGGCGCCAGTCTGCTCTGTCCGGTCCGATATAGCCGGTCAGGGCCTTCTCGCCCCACGGACAGTTGAGCGGGCTGACGATCGGCGCGAAGGCGCTGACCGAACGGAACCGGCCCGGATTGCGGAGTGAAATCGTCAGCGCACCATGGCCTCCCATTGAATGTCCGGTGATCCCCTGCCGGGTCATATCGGCCGGAAACTCGGTCGCAATCAGCGCGGGCAGCTCGTGCTCGATGTAAGAGCGCATCCGGAAATTCGCCGACCATGGCTCCTGCGTGGCATCGACATAAAACCCTGCGCCCTTGCCGAAATCATAGCCTTCATCATCTGGCACATCGCCCCCATTGCTATCTGGCCCGCGAGGGCTGGTGTCAGGAGCGACAAAGATTACTCCCGCCGCAGTGCAGGCTGCGCGGAATTCACCCTTTTCAGTGACATTAGCGTGGGTGCAGGTCAGCCCGGAAAGATACCACAGCACCGGCAGCTTCGCGCCCTCGGCATGGTCGGGAACGAACACCGAGAAATTCATCGGCGTGCCGGTTTCAGCGGACTGATGCGTAAAAACGCCTTGCGTGCCGCCATGGCTTCGATTGGCGCTGAGCTGCTCCATCAGAAGACCACAACGCTGCGGATCGATTCCCCGGCATGCATCAGATCGAACCCCTTGTTGATCTCTTCAAGCGTCAGAACATGGGTGATCATCGGGTCGATCTCGATCTTGCCGTTCATATACCAATCGACGATCTTGGGCACGTCGGTCCGGCCTTTGGCGCCGCCGAACGCGGTTCCGCGCCAGTTGCGGCCCGTGACGAGCTGGAACGGGCGGGTCGAGATTTCCTTGCCGGCTTCTGCCACACCGATGATGATCGAGGTGCCCCAGCCGCGGTGGCAGGCTTCCAGTGCCTGACGCATGACCGTGGTGTTGCCGGTGCAATCGAACGTATAATCCGCCCCGCCATCGGTCAGCGCGACCAGATGCGCGACGATATCGCCTTCAATGTTCTTGGGGTTCACAAAATGCGTCATCCCGAACCGCTTGCCCCATTCCTCGCGCGCCGGGTTGATATCAACGCCAACGATCATACCCGCGCCGGCCATCCGCGCGCCCTGCAGCACGTTGAGGCCGATCCCGCCCAGCCCGAACACGATGACGTTGTCACCGGGGCGTACCTTGGCGGTGTTGACCACGGCGCCAACACCGGTGGTGACCCCGCAGCCGATGTAGCAGCTGGTGTTGAACGGCGCATCTTCGCGGATCTTGGCGACCGCGATTTCAGGCAAAACCGTGAAATTGGAGAAGGTTGAGCAGCCCATGTAGTGGAAAATGGTCTCACCCTTATAGGAAAACCGTGAGGTGCCATCGGGCATCACACCCTTGCCCTGCGTGGCGCGGATCGCGGTGCAGAGGTTGGTCTTGCCCGAGAGGCACGATTTACACTGGCGGCATTCGGGGGTGTAGAGCGGGATCACGTGATCGCCCGGCTTCACACTGGTAACGCCCGGGCCGACTTCGCGGACAATGCCGGCGCCTTCATGGCCCAAAACACTTGGGAAAATCCCTTCAGAATCAAACCCATCGAGGGTATAGGCATCGGTGTGGCAGATGCCAGTCGCCATGATCTCGACCAGCACTTCACCGGCCCTGGGGCCCTCGAGATCAAGCTCGACGATTTCCAGCGGGGTCTTGGGGGCAAAGGCAACGGCGGCGCGGGTTTTCATGGGTCGGCTCTCCTGAAATTCAACATTCAACGACATTGACGGCGAGGCCGCCAAGCGAAGTTTCCTTATATTTCGCCCGCATATCAAGGCCAGTCTGGCGCATGGTTTCGATCACCTTGTCAAGGCTGACCATATGCGATCCATCCCCCATCATCGCCAGCCGCGAGGCGTCGATCGCCTTGACCGCGCCCATCGCGTTGCGCTCAATGCAAGGGATTTGCACCAGCCCTGCAACCGGGTCACAAGTCAGTCCCAAATTATGTTCCATGCCGATTTCGGCGGCATTTTCGATCTGCGCATTGGTCCCGCCGAGCACCGCCGTCAACCCGGCAGCGGCCATCGAGCAAGCCACGCCGACCTCGCCCTGACAGCCGACCTCCGCGCCAGAGATCGAGGCGTTCTTTTTGTATAGGGCCCCGATCGCAGCGGCGGTCAGCAGGAAGGTCCGCCGGGTCTCCGCCGTGCCGCGATAGCAGCGATCATGGAACCGCATGACCGCCGGGATGATCCCGGCCGCGCCATTGGTCGGCGCAGTAACCACTCGGCCGCCGGCGGCGTTTTCTTCATTGACCGCCATGGCCCACAAATTGATCCAGTCGAGCACCGCAAGCGGATCGTTGAGGTTGGCCTCCTGGCGGGCAGCCAATTCGCTGGCGAGCTTGGCCGCACGCCGATTGACCTTGAGGCCGCCCGGCAGGATGCCAGTTTGGCGGCAGCCGCGATCAATGCTGTCGGCCATGGCCTCGGCCAGCCCGTCCAGCCTGGCCTCGGCTTCTGCGGCAGGCATCCGCGCGCATTCGTTGGCGAACACCAGCTCGGCAAAGCTGAGGCCGCTGCTTGTCCCAAGTTCGAGCAATTCATCGCCCGAGGCAAAGTCATACGGAAGGATCGCGTGATCCGCTGCAGTGCGGCTGTTGCTGCCGGCCTCATCCTCATCGACCACAAACCCGCCGCCGACCGAATAATACATCCGCCGCGCCAGCAATCCGCCCGCTTCGTCATGCGCCTCAAATGCAATGGCGTTGGTGTGGAACGGCTGGCGGATGCGCTGGTGGAACAGCAGATCGGCGGCAGGATCGAAGGCGACTTCTTGCTGACCGAACAAGCACAGCGTTGCGGTGCGGCTGACCGCTTCGACCAGCCCCGCCACACCGTCGATATCGACCGCGTCGGGCGTTTCTCCAAGCAGGCCGAGGATCACTGCGGTATCGGTGGCGTGGCCGCGTCCGGTCAGCGCCAGCGAGCCGTAGAGTTCCACCTTGATGTGCCGCGCCGCGCCGATCTGGCCGGAATTTTCCAGCCACGCGCCAAACCGCCGCGCGGCCACCATCGGCCCGACGGTATGCGAGCTCGACGGGCCGACCCCGATCTTGAACAGTTCAAACGTGCTGATGCTCATAGCGGCGCCGGGACTAGCACAATTAACGGGGCATGGCCCGTGCTCGCCAAAAAGCTGACGATCCCGCTCCCGGACAGGCCGATCGTCGCGGTGTTGCGGAGCGGGTGGACGTTGACGCATTCCGCGCCAGCCAGACGTGCGTCGATCACCACTTTCACTGCGCCATCGCAGTCGTTGAATGCCGCCAGCGGCGTGACCGAGCCGGGGCTGATCCCCAGCAGCCGCTCCATATCTTCCGCCTTGCCGAAGCTGACCTTCCTGGAGCCAATCGCACCCGGCAATGCCTTCAGGTCGACCCGCGAATCGTGCGGCGCGGTGACGATCCAGAACTGGCCGCCGCCATCCTTGAGGAACAGGTTCTTGGTGTGCAGCCCCGCAATGGTCCGGTGCAGATGCTCGCTGGCTTCCACCGTGAACACTGCCTCATGTTCGTGCAGCGTCCAGCCGATCCCCGCGGCATCAAGTGCATCGAGCAGGGGTTGTTCCGCAGTCACTGCTGGATCGCGCCTATTTGAACACGATGGTGCGCGCACCATTGAGCATCACCCGGTGCTCAAGGTGCAGCTTCACCGCGCGGGCCAGCACCCGGCTCTCGGTGTCCTGACCCTGCGAGATCAGATCCTCGACCGTATCGGCATGATCGACGATCGAAACATCCTGGGTAATGATCGGACCCTCATCAAGATCGGGGGTCACGTAATGGGCCGTGGCGCCCACCATCTTCACGCCGCGCTCATAGGCGCGGTGATAGGGTTTGGCGCCCTTGAAACCGGGCAGGAAGCTGTGGTGGATATTGATCACCCGGCCGTCCAGCTTGCGGCACAGCTGATCGGACAGGACCTGCATATACCGCGCCAGGATAATCAGATCGACCTGTTGCTGCTCGGCCAGATCCATCAGCCGGGCTTCCTGCTCCAGCTTGTTCTCGGGCGTAATCGGCAGGTGGTGGAACGGTATCCCCTCATGCTCGGCGCGGCGCTGCCAGGTGGTGTGGTTGGAGACGATGCTGGTAATCTCCATCGGCAGGCGCCCGGTGGAGGTGCGGTAAAGCAAATCGTTCAGGCAATGGCCGCCCTGGCTGACCATCACCATCGTGCGCAGCTTGCGGGTCAGATCGTGGATCCGCCATTCCAGCCGGAAGGCAGTGGCAACCGGAGTGAAGGCCTGGGTAAAGCTCTCGACCGACATGCCCGCTGGCCCCGCAATCGCCACGCGCATGAAGAAACGCCCGGTGTTGCCATCACCATATTGCGAGCTTTCGACTATGTTGCAGTCCTGGCTCGCGATCGAATTGGCGACCGCGGCAACAATGCCCTTGCGGTCCTCGCTGGCAATGGAAAGTACGAATTCAGCGCCTTTTTGCATCTCTTATCCCGGTCTTGTCATTATGGCGGAGCGGGCTAGCGGTGAGGAGCAGGCCGGTCCATCCACGCGGCGCTACATTAGTCGTTCTGATTGCAACATGTAGATGTTGTGATCGATGATGGAATAAAATTTACCGGTCCGGAAAAATTGCTCAATTGCAGGTTGATGGATGCGGGGACAGCCTTCATAGTCTGAAGAAACAAATCAAAACCCTCGTGCACGAGGGATTCATGGGGAGATTTACATTGAAAGCCAGCTGGAAATTGTCGACGGCGATTGTTGCCGTAACGATGCTCGGTGCAGGCGCGGCTCCGGCTTTCGCCCAGGACGCAGCGCCGCAGGCCGATGACGGCAGCATCGCCGATATCGTCGTCACCGCCACCCGGCGCGATGAAGCGCTGAACAAGATCCCGCTCGCGATCCAGGCACTCAGCGGTGATGCGCTGAACAAGCTCAACGTCACCAGTTTTGACAAGCTGATCGAGTATCTGCCCAATGTTCGCAGTGCTTCGCGCGGACCAGGGGCTTCGTCGATCTTTATCCGCGGCCTTTCCACCGATTCGCCAGGCCTGCAGATTTCGGGCACCGCCGGCACCGCGCCAAGCGTTGCGCTGTATGTCAATGATGCGCCTGCCTCGCTCGTTGGCCGCAATCTCGATCTCTACGCTGCCGATCTCCAGCGCGTCGAAGTACTGGCCGGACCGCAGGGTACGCTGTTTGGCGCAAGTTCGATGGGCGGCGCGGTCCGGTACATCACCAACAAGCCCGATCTGAAAGAGTTCAAAGCTGGCTTCAACGGCAGCTATTCGATGACCAAGGGCGGTGACGACAGCGTCGCTGGCGACGTATTTATCAACGTTCCGATCGTCGAAGATAAGTTTGCCATCCGTGCGGTGTTCTACAGCGACAATCAGGGCGGCTATATCGACAATGTCGCCGGCACTTATCAGATGCCGTTTGACGCACACGTTGGCCAGGCTGGCCGGTTGCCAACCGGCAACCCGCTGCTGGTGATGCGCGCGATTCAATCCTGCCAGACCAGCGCGACAACCGTTCTCGCCAACTGCAACGGCAGCCAGTACCTTAATGGCGGGCAAGGCCCGGTGCGCGGGACGATCAACAACGATCGCTTCGTTGAAGAAAACTACAATGATGCCAGCTATCGCGGCGGCCGCATCGAAGCCACGTTCAAGCTCAACGATGACTGGTCAATCAACGCCATGCACGTTCGGCAGCAGCTGAATACCGATGGTGTGTTTGATTATGAGCCAGCGGTTGGCGATCTGAAGGTCACCCAGTTCAATGAGAACTCGCTGCGTGACAAGTTCGACATGACCACCTGGACGGTCAACGGCCGTCTCGGCTTCCTCGATCTGATCTATACGGGTTCCTATTTGAATCACTCAGCCCTGCAAAAGGCTGACTACGCATCCTATTCGAACATCGGCTTGTACGTGCCGCACTATGAATGCGGTGCGGGGATTTACTATAGCAATCCTTCGTATGGATATGACACAAAGTGCTATTCGCCGAACAAGAGTTATCAGGTTCGCAACAGGACCCAGCGCACCACCCATGAATTCCGGGTAACGACACCTGCTGCCGAACGGATCCGCGCAACGGCGGGTGTGTTCTATGATGTCAACAAGCTGTTTGATAACACCGACTGGTCTTATCTGCAGCAGGACGCCGGTTACATCTACCCGCGCAGTCCTGATCCCGTAGTGAATGCCAATGATACCAGCGTTCGGCCAATCAATGTTGGCTTCTTCAATGACGTGCAGCGCCGCGATCGCCAATTTGCGGTTTACGGCGAGGCATCATTTGACATCGTTCCTGAAAAGCTGACGATCACCGGTGGGGCGCGCTATTACAACGAAAAGGCGTCGATGAACGGCTCGTCGAACGAAAGCTTCTGCAGCAGGGCGCGCGGCGTTTACAATCCGGTGACCGGCACATATTCGCCGTCCGCGACGCCTCCGGCCAATTACTGTGTCAGCGCCAATCTGAATGTGCTGCTCGCTGCCGTATCACCGGCAACCTATTCGGGCGTCCTGTTCAAAGGCAATCTGACCTATAAGTTTGGCGAGGGATCGCTGGCTTATGCCACCTATTCGGAAGGGTTCCGCCCTGGTGGTTTCAACCGCAAGCCTTGCACGCCCGGCCGGTCATTCGGCAGCCCATCGACCTTGTGCACGCCTGCGGTATTTGCCAATCTGGCCGTCTACGTTCCTGACCAGGTCAAGAACTACGAAATTGGCGGAAAGTTCGCGTTGCTCAATCGGACGCTGCAAATCAACCTGGCGGCTTATCTGATTGACTGGACGAATATCCAGATGACTGTGTTTGATCAGAACATCTCGAACCAGACCTTCACAACCAACTTCGTCGATGCAAGGATCAAGGGCATTGAAGGTGATATAACCTGGCGTGCAACAACTGATCTCACCTTGAACGGGGCTTTCTCGTTCAATGATTCAGCGCTGACCAAGTACCGCAGGCCGACGCAAGTGCTGTTGCCAATCGGCAGCCCACTCGCGCTCAGCCCGAAGTTCCAGTTCAACGTCCGCGCACGGTATGAGACCGAATTGTCGTCAGGTCTGCGGCCCTTTATCCAGGCGGCGTTCCACCATGTCGGCAAAAGCATCTCGTCCGATTTCTCGGATGTCTCGATCCGCTATCAGAGCTCCAACCCGACGCTCGCCTATGCTGGCAGTCTGCCGGTCGTGTATAACGGTGTGACGGTAAACCCCGGCGATATCATCGTACCATTGGATGCCTCGGAAGAGCAGGCGTCCTACAGCACAGTCAGCGCCTCGATCGGTGCCGGCAAGGATAATTGGAGCCTTGAGCTGTTCGTCGAGAACATTACCGATGAACGGCCCGAGCTGTTCAAGAATGGCAACGACGGGGAACTGCGGATCACCACATCGCGGCCACGCACGGTTGGCCTGCGCATGTCTTACAAGATGTGACCACTTCGGGTCGCACCTTCCCGATCACGGGAAGGGCCGGGGTAACTGCGAGGCGTAGATAAGGAATGGCCGGAGGTAGATCGAAAAAGATCGCCTCCGGCTCGTTTCATTGAGCAAACAATCGGCACCGCTGAGCAACGGAATTCCTTACTTTGGGCCAGCTTTCGGCTATCACCGTGCCTGATCACCTTCCTGCCTGATGATAAGGCTTCGCCAATGACGCAAACCGCGATCGAACCGGCCAGCAGCGAGCATTCGCTTGGTCGCGCGCGGAAGCTGCTTCAGGATGGTCAGATGTCGGCCGCAGCGCAGCTGTGCGAAGACGTGCTGCGGACCGAACCCGAAAACCGTGAAGCGATCTACACTCTGGCAGTAGTGCGCCGGTTTCAGCGGGATCTGCCCGGTGCGCTGGCTCTGGCCGATCAGCTGATTGCGGCGGACCCCTCGAACGGCCGGGCACATCAGGAGCGCGGTCATTGCCTGCGCGACATGGGCGATACGCCCGGTGCTTTCGCGGCCTATCAGAACGCAGTGACGCACAACGCTGCTCTGGCTGGCAGCTGGAACATGCTTGCCAAGTTCCATGCGGCGGCGGGGCGGACCGAACCGGCTGAATTTGCGGAGACCCAGCGCGATTATCTGACTAACCTTCCGCCCGAGCTCCAGACCGTCGCCAGCCTGATCCAGGAAGGGCGCTACCTCAAGGCCGAGAAAATCTGCCGCGGCTTCCTCCAGGCGAACGGCCACCATGTTGAGGGGATGCGGATGCTGGCGGAGCTCGGCACCAAGTTCAGCGTGCTCGATGAAGCCGAATTCCTGCTCGAATCCGCGCTGGTGCTGGAACCGGACAATGCTGGCGCGCATTACGATTACGTCGAAGTGCTGCACAAGCGGCAGAAGTTTGCTCAGGCGCTCGAACAGGCGAGCCTGCTGCGCGCGAAGGCGCCGGACAGTCCGCAGATCGAAATGCTCTATGCCAACGAGAACCTCTCGGTCGGCAATTTTGACGAGGCATTGAAGGTCTATCGCCAATGCGCCGGGCAGATGCCGGACTTTCCCAATATCCATCTGACGCTAGGTCATGCGCTCAAGACCATCGGCCAGCAGTCCGAAGCGATCGAGGCCTATAGCCAGGCCTACAAGATTCGGCCCGATTTCGGCGATGCCTATTGGAGCCTTGCCAACCTCAAGACCTACAAGTTCGATGAAGCGCAGATCGCCGCAATGCGGGCGCAGGAAGCGGCGCCTTCCACCCAGTTGGCCGACCGCTATCACCTGTGTTTTGCACTCGGCAAGGCGCTCGAAGATCGCGGCGATTATGCGGCCTCTTTCACTTTTTACGAGCGCGGCAACCGGCTGAAGCGCGATGAAGCGGGATACGACTGGCGCAAGATCTCGCATGAGATCGCGCTGCAGATCGAACATTGCACTCCGGCGCTGCTCGCGGGACTTGCCGGATCTGGCAGCCCCGCGCCCGATCCGATCTTCATCCTGGGCCTGCCGCGCGCCGGATCGACCTTGCTCGAACAGATCCTTGCCTCGCACAGCCAGGTGGAGGGGACGATGGAGTTGCCCAATATCCTCGCGCTGGCGCATAAGCTCGACGGACGGCGGCGGGTGGACGAAGAGGCACGCTACCCCGCCAATCTGGGCGAGCTTGCCCGCGACGAGCTGACCGGCTTTGGCGAGGCCTATATTCGCGACACGCAGATCCACCGCAAGCAGGCCACGCCCTTCTTCATCGACAAGATGCCCAACAATTTCCGCCACATCGGTCTGATCCATCTGATCCTGCCGAATGCGAAGATCATCGATGCCCGGCGCGGCGCGATGGGCTGCTGCTTCAGCGGCTTCAAGCAGCTGTTCGCCGAGGGGCAGGAGTTCACCTACGGCCTTGAGGAAATCGGGCATTATTACACCGATTACATCGCGCTGATGGACCATTGGGACAAGGTGCTGCCGGGCAAGGTGCTTCAGGTTAGCTATGAAGCGGTTGTCGCTGATCTAGAACCACAAGTCCGCCGCTTGCTCGATTTTTGCGGGTTGCCGTTTGAGGAAGCCTGTATCAATTTCCACGAAACCGAACGCGCGGTCCGCACCGCCAGCTCGGAACAAGTCAGGCAGCCGATTTTCAAAAGCGGTGTCGATCAATGGGAAAACTTCAGCCCGTGGCTCGATCCGCTGCGCGATATTCTGGGACCGGAACTGGTCTCAACCTAGAGGGGAACGATGATGGCGAGTACGGCACCAACCCGGCCGATTGATGTCGATCAGGTCTCGACGCTCGGGCAGCGCTGGTATGTCCTGTTTATCATGATGCTGGTCTATACCATCAGCATCGCCGACCGTTACGTTCTTTCCACCTTGATCGGCCCGATCAGCAAAGAATTGCAGTTGACTGACACAGGAGCGGCGTGGCTGGGGATCCCGCTGGCGCTGTTCTACGTGTTGATGGGGCTGCCCTTGTCATGGCTATGCGACCGAACCAACCGCCGCACGCTGTTGGCGGCATCGGTAGCAGTCTGGTCGTTCATGACGACGTTGACAGGCTATACCCGCGGCTTTTGGGACCTGCTGTTGGCCCGGGTTGGCGTTGGGATCGGTGAGGCGGGGGGAACGCCCGCCTGCAATTCGATCATTGCCGATTACTTCCCGGCTGACCGGCGCTCGATGGCGATGACGGTCTTTGCCCTCGGCGCGCCAATCGGTGCATGGCTGGGTTCCGACATTGCGGGCTATGTTTCAACTTTGCACGGCTGGCGCTCCGCGTTTCTGGTGCTCGGCATTCCCGGCATCATTCTGGCGCTCGTCATCGTTGTGACCATCAAGGAACCTGCTCGCGGCCGCCTGGATGCGGTCTCCGTCGACAAGACCCCGACCGTTATGGAAACCCTGAAGTTCATCTGGTCGCAAAAGTCGGCAGTTCATGCCATGGCTGGCAGTGGCCTGTCCGCTTTCTGGGGCTGGGGCTTGATGTGGTTTACGCCGCTGTTCCTGCAACGGACCTATGGCATGGACGAGGGCGCTGCAGGCGGCTTGCTTGGCCAGATCTATCTGGTCGGTGGCATCGGCGCGTCTTTGATTACGGCCTATATCGTCGCGCGGCCGGCCTATACCGATCCGCGCAAGATTGCCCGCCTGCTCGCGGTTGTTACAGCCGCCGCAACGATCCCATCGTTTCTGGCTTACTGGACGCATGATCTTGGCTTTGCGAAGCTGATGTGGTGGCTGTTCATTCCGGCCATCTATTTCTACATCGGCCCCGCATTTGCGCTGTGCCAGAACCTTGCGGCACCCAAAATGCGGGCGATGGCGGTCGCGATTTCGCTGCTGATTGCCAATGTCCTCAATCTGATCATCGCACCAGCGATCGTTGGCTCGCTGAGTGATTATTTCGATGCTACTGGCGGGGGCAACGCGGATTCCTTGCGATTGGCGCAGCTCATTCTTGCCCCGACGGGCTTGTGGGCGGCCTGGCATTACTGGCGCGCCGAGAAGTATATTGTCGAAGATCAAAAGCGGGCGGTGGGTTATGTCTGAGCAACCACTCAAGTCCTACATCGGCGGCAAGTGGACCGCGCCGAAAACGTCGACCCAGACGTTTGAGGCGGTCAATCCTGCCACCGAAGAGCGCGCTGCACTGGTCGCGCTGTGCGGACCCGATGATGTCGATGCGGCGGTAACTGCAGCCCGCGCGGCCTTTCCTGCCTATTCCGCCATGTCACTCGACCAGCGGATCGCGCTGGCGGAAAAACTGATCGCGGTGTTCGAGCGGCGCTATGACGAGATGGTTCGCGCGATCTCGACGGAAATGGGCGCGCCTTATGATCTGTCATACAATGCCCAGGCCGAATGCGGCCCCGGCCATCTCAAGGAAACGGTCAAAGCCGCCCGCGCGATGGAGTGGGAGCGCAAGATCGGCAGCACCGGGCGGCTGACCCACGAGCCGATCGGCGTCTGCGTGCTGATCACGCCCTGGAACTGGCCGATTAATCAGCTGGCCGCCAAGATCGGCCCGGCGCTGGTCGCGGGCTGCACCATGGTGCTGAAACCCAGCGAAGTTGCGCCGCTTTCAGCGCAGTTGTTTGCCGAATTTATCGACGAGGCCGGTTTTCCGGCAGGCGTGTTCAACATGCTCCACGGCACCGGCGCGGCGATCGGCGATGCACTGACCAGCCATCCCCAGGTCGATATGGTTTCCTTCACCGGATCGACCCGCGCCGGGATCCAGGTGGCAAAGTCGGCCGCCGAAACAGTCAAGCGGGTATCGCAGGAACTGGGCGGAAAATCGGCCAATATCGTGTTTGCCGATGCCGGGCTTGAGGCGGCAATCACGCGCGGCGTGATGCACTGCTTCGGCAATACCGGCCAATCCTGCAATGCGCCGACCCGGATGCTGATCGAAGCCTCTGCCTACGACGAGGCAGAGGCGATTGCCGCCAAGGTTGCGGCGGGCGTTACGCTGGGCGATCCGCTGGAAAAGGGTCCGCACCTTGGCCCGGTGGTCAGCAAGGTCCAGTATGACAAGATCCAGGCGTTGATCCAGCAGGGGATCGATGAGGGCGCAAAGCTGATCGCGGGCGGCACCGGCCGGGCTGAAGGCTTCACGCGGGGATACTACGTCAAGCCGACGATCTTCGCCGGTGTCACCAACCAGATGACCATCGCCCGCGAAGAAATCTTCGGCCCGGTGTTGGTAATGATCCCGTTTGCGGATGAGGCCGACGCCATCACAATCGCCAATGACTCGCCCTATGGTCTGGCCAGCTACATCCAGAGCGGCGATCTGAACCGCGCGAAGCGTGTCGCCGGGCAAATCCGCGCTGGCAGCGTCTATCTCAATGGCGCAGGGCAGGATTATTGCTCACCGTTCGGCGGCTACAAGCAGTCCGGCAACGGCCGCGAATGGGGCGAGTTCGGCCTCCATGATTTCCTTGAGATCAAGGTGATGAACGGGTTCTATCCGGCATGAAACTGGCCGATATCCAGACCTTCGTGGTCGGCAATCCCCCGCCGCATTTTGGCGGGCGCTATTTCGTGTTCGTCAAGCTGACCACGGCCTGCGGGATATCGGGCGTGGGTGAGGCCTATTGCGTTCCGTTCGAGCCGCATCTGGTGGCAAAGATGATCGAGGACGTGTTTGCGCGTTACGCCGAAGGGCGCGATCCGCACGATATCGAGGCGCTGTGGCGCCGGGTCTATTCGAGCGGTTTTACCCAGCATCCCGATTTGACTGTAATGGGCGTGCTCAGCGCGCTCGAAATGGCCTGCTGGGACATCATCGGCAAGGCAGCGAACCAGCCAGTTTACAAGCTGCTCGGCGGCCAGGTGCATGAGCGGCTCCGCGCCTACACCTATATCTACCCGCGGCCCGGCGATCAAAGCGACGTCTATCACGATCCAGTCCTCGCAGCAGAGCGCGCGGGCGAATATCTGGCGCAGGGCTTTACCGCGCTGAAGTTCGATCCGGCCGGGCCTTATTCGGCCTTCGATGGCCGGCAGCTGTCGCTCGAAGCACTGGAACTGTGCGACCGGTTTGCCCGCACCTTGCGCGAAGCGGTTGGCACAAGCGCCGATCTGCTGTTTGGCACCCACGGCCAGATGACTGCGGCGGGCGCGATCCGGCTGGCCAAGCGGCTCGAGCCCTATGATCCGCTGTGGCTGGAAGAACCGGTGCCGCCCGATGCACCCGAGGAGATGGCCAAGGTCGCCCGCGCCACCAGCATCCCGATTGCGACCGGTGAACGGCTGGCGACCAAATATGACTTCGCCCGGTTGCTGGCCGCCGGCAGCGCGGCAATCCTGCAGATGAATCTGGGCCGGGTTGGCGGACTGCTCGAGGCCAAGAAGATTGCCGGAATGGCCGAGGTCCATCATGTGCAGATCGCGCCGCACCTTTACTGCGGGCCAATCGTGGGGGCAGCCAATATCCAGCTCGCCACCTGCTCACCCAATTTCCTGATCCTCGAGAGCATCGAGACCTGGGGCGGGTTTCATTCCGCGATCCTCAAAAGCCCGATCCCGTTCGAGGACGGCCATGTTATCCCGCCGACCGCGCCGGGGCTTGGCGTCGAACTCAACGAGGAAGTGGCGCTGGCCAACCCCTACACCGGGACAATGCTGCATCTCGAGATGACCCAGCATCCGGTCCGCTGAGATGCCAGCGGACATGGATGAATTTGACTATGTAATCGTCGGTGCGGGAACGGCAGGCTGCGTGCTGGCGGGCCGGCTGACTGCGGATGGCAAGACCACCGTGCTGCTGCTCGAAGCGGGCGGCAGCGATTTGTCGATCTGGATCCAGATGCCGATCGGCTATGGCCGCACCTTCTTCGACCGGCGGATCAACTGGATGTATGACACTCTGCCAGTAGCTGGGCTGGGCGGGCG
>JBKJTN010000012.1:0-5094 GCA_046590275.1 Novosphingobium sp. | reverse complement strand
CGCCGAAGGCTATGCCAGGCGCGACCCGCGCATTCGGCTGATATCCCGCGAAAACCGCGGGCTGATCGCCAGTCTCAACGAGTTGATCGGCCTTGCCCGCGCGCCCTTGTTGGCTCGCTTCGATGCCGATGATATCTGCGCGCCGAGCCGCTTTGCCCGGCAGCTCGCATTCCTTGCCGAACATCCAGACCACGGGCTGGTTGGCTGCGATACGCCCTTCATCGATGCTGCCGGTTCGCCAGCGCGCAATCCGCCGATCCAGCGCCCGCACGATCACGAGGAGATTTCTGCCAATCTTGAAGCTGGTCCGCTGGTTTGCCACAGCGCGGTGATGATGCGGCGCGCGTTGGTGCTGGCGGCCGGAGGCTATCGCCCGGCCTACCGCCATGCCGAGGATTATGATTTGTGGTTGCGGCTGGCGGGAATCACCCGGCTGGCCAATTTGCCCGAACCGCTGCTGACCTATCGCATCACGCCGGGGCAAGTCAGTTCGCGCTATATGGTCGAGCAAGCCCAAGGCGCGGCGATTGCGTGGCTCGCCTGCCAAATGCGCGAAGCTGGCAAGCCCGATCCGACCCAAGACAAGGCCGCACTGCCCGGCCTCGCCGAACTTGACGCGGTGTTCGGGCCAGGTGCTGCGAGCTATGTCCGCCGCCGGGTGGTTGATCGCACGCTTTATTCGCCTGCGGCGCTGGTTGGCGAAGGCTGGGACATCCTGCTGCAACACGCCGCCGAGGCGCGGAGCGAGTCCCGGCTGTGGCGCACCGCCGCACGCCTGCTACGCTGGGGCCGCCCAATCCATGCCGGACGGATCGCTGCCACCCTGGCGGGAATCGCGGCATGACCATGATGTCGGTGCGCACTGCGGCGGCTTGGGCGATCACGTCGCAATATACGTCCTTCGCGATCCAGTTCGCGACCAGCGTTGTGCTGGCCCGCTGGTTCATCAGCCCGGCCGATCTGGGACTTTTTTCGATCGCCTTTGCCGCTGTGACGCTGGTTGCCTTCCTGCAGGACTTCGGCGTGACCCGTTATATCAATGGCGAGCGCGACCTGACGCCCGAGAAGATCAATACGGCATTCACGCTGTCAGTGGCCTTTGCCTGGAGCGTAGCGCTGCTGTGTCTGATCGCAGCATGGCCGATTGCGTGGTTCTACGGCGATCCTCGGTTGCTGCCGATCACGCTGGTCGTCGCCTCGTCTTATCTGCTGGTCCCGCTCGCGATCGTTCCGCAGGCGATGTGCCAACGCCAGATGGACTACCGTTCAAACACCATGATCGAGGTTGGCTCGTCGATCGCCAATGCGGTAGTTGCCCTGGTTCTGGCGATGCGCGGACATGGTGCGCTGGCGCTTGCCTGGGGGGCCTTTGCCCAGCAGGCGGCGCGGCTGGCGGTCAGCCAATGGCGGGCCGGCGGGATGCTGCCCTGGCCGCTGTGCCTGACAAACGCGCAGCCGGTGCTGGCGATTGGCGGAACCAACAGCGTGCTTGCGGTCTGCGGCTCGGTCATTTCGCGCGCGCCGGAACTGGTGATCGGACGATTGCTGGGCAATGTCGCGGTCGGCCTGTTCGCGCGGGCATCGGGGCTGGCGCTGCAATTGCGGCTGCTGGTCGCAGGCGCGGTGACCGGCGTGTTTTATCCCGCCTTCCGGCTGGTGCGTGATCGGGGCGAGCCGCTTGGGCCCCCCTATCTGCGGGTGGTTGCTGCCTATACCGGGATCACCTGGCCGGCGATGGCCGGAATTGCGGTTCTGGCTCAGCCGCTGGTCGGCATGCTCTATGGGACACGCTGGCTGGCGGCCGCACCCTTGCTCGCCTGGGTCGCACTGGCGCAGCTGTGCTATGTGGCGCTGCCGCTCAACGGCGATCTGCCGATTCTGCTCGGGCGGATGCGGGGCCTGATCCGCCGCAACATTGCCGATATGGCGATATCGCTGGCGCTGCTGGCGCTGGCGGCGCCGTTCGGGCTGATGTGGGTTGCGATCTCGCGCTTTGTCCACGGCTTGCTGTGGATCGCGCTTTATGCCGCTTTCATGCGCGACATGCTGGATTTCGCTTGGCGCGATCTGCTGCGGGTCTGGGGCAAGAGCCTGATTGCAACCGTGGCCGCGATTGCCCCGATATTGGCCAGCTATGCGCTGTGGCACGGCCCAGCCGAGGCCAGCTTCGTCCAGGCGATCGGCGGAGCGGTGGCAGGCGTGCTGTGCTGGCTGGCGGTGCTACCCCTGATCGGCCACCCGCTTTTTGCCGAGATCAGCGCCATGCTGGGCGATCTGCGCACGGCGCTCCTCACGCGGCCAACCGCCAACCCCCATCGATAAGCAACATGGCGCGCTTCGCTGCAATGGAGTAGGATTACCGCAGAGAGGACCTTCTCGATGCCGTTCAATCCGCTTCTGGCCAAGTTGGTGCCGCTGCTGGCCGCAGTTCCGGTGCTGACGGGACAGGACGGCGGACAACAGGCCTCCACCGTCGACATAGTCGCGATCGGCACTGACCGGCACGAGCGGATGACAGTGCCGGTGCGGATCGGGACAAGCGGGCCTTATAACTTCCTGATCGACACTGGTGCTCAGAATACGGTGTTGAGCAAGGCTCTGGCCGCACAGCTCTCGCTGGTCTCGACCCGCAAGGCCCGGTTGGTCGGTATCGCCGGGACCGAGATTGTCGATACGGTCGATATTGACGAGATCGGACTTGGCCGGCGCAGCTATTACAGCCTGCTGGCACCATTGCTCGATGAGGCCCATATCGGCGCAGACGGGATTGTCGGGCTCGATACGCTTCAGGGCCAAAGGGTGATGCTCGATTTCAAGCGCCGCCTGATCACGATTGACGATGCCAAGAACCTTGGCGGCAATCGCGGCTTTGACATCATCGTTACGGCCAGACGCCGCTCGGGTCAGCTGATCATGGCCGATGCCATAATCGACGGAGTGGCAACCGATGTTGTGATCGATACCGGTGCTGAGACCTCGATCGGCAACCCTGCCCTGCAACGCGCCATGGCGCGGCGGCGCGGACAGGGAACCTCCATGCTGACGAGTGTGACCGGACAGGAAATCGAAGCCCAGATGGGCATTGGCCGCAAACTGGAAGTCGGCAATATGACCATCAGCAATTTGCTGATCGCCTATGCCGATGCCCCGGCCTTTGTTGCGCTCAATCTCGACAAACGGCCGGCGCTGTTGCTGGGGATGCGCGATCTGCGCACGTTCGACCGGGTCGCGATCGACTTTGCGACCCGCAAGGTGCTGTTCGACTTGCCGCGCGAGGCGTTTTGAAAAAGCTGGGCGGGTTTTGAAAAGACTGGGCGGGTTTTGAAAAGGCTTGGCCTTCCGTTTTGGCTTAAGACGTCTACATAAAAGGGCATGAGTCCCCCCATTCAGTCGCCATCGCCCGATGCCCGCCATGATGGCTGGATGACGCTGCGGCGGTTCCTGCCTTATCTTTGGCCCACGGACCGCCCGGCGCTGCGCTGGCGGATCAGCGCCGCGATCGTGCTGGTCCTGGCCGCCAAGGCAACCACGCTGGCCCTGCCCTTTGCCTACAAACGCGCCATCGACGCCATGTCAATTGCGGGCAACACGGGCCTTCAGATCGCGATCGCCTTCGTGCTGGCCTACGCACTGGGGCGCTTTGCCGGGGTGTTGTTCGATAATTTCCGCAACATCGTGTTCGAGCGCGTTGGCCAGGATGCAACCCGCGCTTTGGCCGAGGATGTCTTTGCCCGCCTCCACCGCCTGTCGATGCGCTTTCACCTGGCGCGCCGCACCGGCGAGGTTACCAAGGTAATCGAGCGCGGCACCAAGAGCATCGATGTGATGCTCTATTTCATGCTGTTCAACATCGCGCCGACCGCACTTGAGCTGACGGCGGTGGCGGTGATCTTCTATTTCCATTTCGGGCTGGGGTTGGTCGTTGCAACGGCGGTGGCGGTGGTCGCTTATGCCTGGACCACCCGCACCATCACCGAATGGCGCAGTGCCTTGCGCGAAGAGATGAACCAGCTGGACGGGCAGGCGCTGGGCCGGGCGGTCGATTCGCTGCTCAATTACGAAACGGTCAAATATTTCAGTGCCGAAGCTCGTGAACAGGAACGCTATGCCCGGGCGACGCGCGCCTATGCCGATGCGGCGGTCAAAAGCGAGAACAGCCTGGGCCTGCTCAACATTGCCCAGGCCCTGATCCTCAACCTGCTGATGGCGGGCGCGATGGCCTACACCGTGTGGGGCTGGTCGCAGGGCAAGCTGACCGTGGGCGATCTGGTGTTCGTCAACACCTACCTGACCCAGCTGTTCCGCCCGCTCGATATGCTCGGCATGGTCTATCGCACGATCCGCCAGGGGTTGATCGACATGGCCGAGATGTTCCGCCTGATGGACACCGACGTCGAGGTCCAGGACGCCCCCGGCGCGCCCGCGCTGGTCGTCCGCCGCCCCACCGTCACCTTCGAGGACGTGTGGTTTGGTTACGAGGAGGATCGCACGATCCTCCACGGGCTGTCGTTCGAGGTGTCCGCGGGCAACCGGGTCGCGATCGTCGGACCCTCGGGCGCGGGCAAGAGCACCATCGCGCGGCTGCTGTTCCGGTTCTACGATCCGTGGCGCGGACGGATCCTGATCGACGGGCAGGACATCGCCGGGATAACCCAGGAATCGCTGCGCGCCGCGATCGGCATCGTCCCGCAGGACAGTGTGCTGTTCAACGACACCATCGGCTACAACATCGCCTACGGCCGCGACGGCGCGGGGATGATGGAGGTCGAGGCGGCGGCCAGGGGCGCGGCCATTTCGGAACTCATCAACCGCCTGCCACAGGGCTTCGACACCGAAGTCGGCGAGCGCGGGCTGAAGCTATCGGGCGGCGAGAAGCAGCGCGTGGCAATTGCCCGAACGCTGGTCAAGAACCCGCCGATTCTGCTGTTCGACGAGGCCACCAGCGCGCTGGACAGCCGCACCGAGCAGGAAATCCTTTCGACCCTGCGCGCGGTCGCCGAGCACCGGACAACGATCTCGATCGCCCACCGCCTCTCGACCATTGCCGATGCGGACCAAATTCTGGTGCTCGATCAGGGGCGGCTGGCCGAATCC
>JBKJTN010000093.1:0-10824 GCA_046590275.1 Novosphingobium sp. | reverse complement strand
ATGCGCGGGCTGCGCTGAGGTTGGGCTGGCACAGCGCCGATGCGATGTGGCGGCTCGCCGGGGACACCGCGACTGATTATAACCACTATACCAAGCGGATGACGCTGGGCAGCATCTATGCCGCGACGCTGGCGGTCTTTGCGCAGGATCAGAGCGAGGATCATGCCGCTACCCGCGCCTTCCTCGATCGCCGGATCGGCGATGTGATGCAGTTCGAAAAGACCAAGGCGCGGCTGCTCAAGCCCCGCGACGAGACGTTCAGCATGGCCCGCCTGCTTGGACGGCTGCGGTATCCGGCGCGCTGATGCGGGCTTTTTTGATCTCGGTCAATTATTGCGAATGACTTGCAATTAGCTTTAGGTTCTGGCAGCGCCGGACCATGACGCTCGATCTGCTCCCCACTGGCCAACGCGCCCGCATCACAGCGGTCGATTGGTCACTGTTGGTTGATGAAGAGGCGCAGCGGCTGCGCGCGCTGGGTATCGATGTCGGCGCGCGGATCGCGGTATCGCATCGCGGGGTCTTTTCCGGAAGCGATCCGATCGCCTTGATGATCGGCCGGATGACCGTGGCGCTGCGCCGCGCCCATGCCCGTGCCATGCAGGTCGAAGTGGTGTGAGCAGGCACCGTTCCGCCGCGCTGGTCGGCAATCCCAATGCCGGCAAAAGCGCGCTTTTCAACGCGCTGACCGGCGCGCGGCAGAAGATCGCCAACTATCCGGGCGTCACGGTGGAGCGCAAGGCGGGGCGGCTGATCCTGCCCTCGGGCGCGCCGATCGAGCTGACAGATCTTCCGGGCAGCTACGGCCTGACCACCACCAGCCCGGACGAGGAGGTGACCCGCAAGGTCATCCTCGGCGAGTTTCCCGGGGAACCCGCGCCCGAAGTGCTGGTGTTGGTGCTCGATGCCTCGAACCTGGAGCAGCATCTGGTCTTCGCGCTGGAAGTGATCGCGCTGGGGCGGCCGACTGTGGTTGCGCTCAACATGGTCGATCTGGCGACGCGGGACGGACTGGTAATCGATCCGGCCGCGTTGGAAAGCGCGCTGGGCGTCCCCGTTGTGCCGACCGTGGCGGTGCGCCGCCGCGGCCTGGTCGAACTGGCCCAAGCGATCGGCGCGGCCGAGGCGCGCAAAGCCGAACATCCCCAACCCCACGTCGGCATGACCGAACGGCGCCTTTCTGCCCATGCGATTGCCGATGGTGCGATCATTTCGGAAACCGCACGACACCGGCTCCACAGCAAGCTCGACCGGCTGTTTCTGCATCCCTGGCTGGGACCGCTGATCCTGTTTGCGATGCTGTTCGTGGTGTTTCAGGCGGTCTTCGCCGGAGCGACGCCGTTTGCCGATGCGCTCCAGTCCGGCGTCGACCTGCTGTCCGCCGGTGTGCGCAGCGCCCTGCCGCCCAGCCTGGTCCGCGACCTGCTGACCGAGGGGATTCTCTCCGGGGTCGGCTCTGTAGTGGTGTTCCTGCCGCAGATCGTGATCTTGTTCTTTTTCATTCTGGCGATGGAGGCGTCGGGCTATATGGCCCGCGCCGCCTTCCTGATGGACCGGATGATGGCCAGCGTCGGGCTGTCGGGGCGCAGCTTCATCCCGCTGCTTTCCAGCTTTGCCTGCGCCATTCCCGGGATCATGGCGACCCGCAGCATCTCCGATCCGCGTGACCGGCTGACCACCATCCTGATTGCCCCCTTGATGACCTGCTCGGCGCGGCTGCCGGTCTATACCGTGATTATCGCCGCCTTCATTCCGAGCCGCTCGGTCGGTTTCGGGATCGGGATGCAGGGGCTGGTCCTGCTCGGGCTTTATGTCATCGGTATCTTTGGCGCGATGGTTGTCGCGCTGGTGCTACGCCGCTCGGTGACCAAGGGCGCGGCCTCGGGCTTCATCATGGAGCTGCCCAAGTATCAGATGCCGACCCTCAAGGATCTGGCGATCGGCCTGTGGCAGCGCGCCTGGATCTTCCTGCGCCGCGCCGGCACGATCATCTTCATGGTCACGATCGTCCTGTGGCTGCTGCTCAACTTCCCCCGCGCTGCCGAGGGCGAGAACCAGGTTGACGCCTCGATCGCGGGCAAGCTCGCCAATGGCCTGGCCGTGGTGGTGAAACCGATCGGCTTCAACCGCGATATCGCCCTGTCGCTGATCCCGGCGATGGCGGCGCGCGAAGTGGCGGTCGCTTCGCTCGCAACGACTTATGCGGTGGCCGCCGAGGATGATGACCAGACCGCGCGGAAGCTGGGCGATGAGCTCAAATCGCGCTGGAGCCTGCCCACAGCGCTGGCCTTCCTCGCCTGGTTTGTGTTCGCCCCGCAGTGCATGAGCACCATCGCCGTCACCCGCCGCGAAACAAACGGGTGGAAATGGCCCGCCTTCATGTTGCTCTATCTGTTCGCTCTGGCCTACATATTCGCGGGAATCACCTATTGGACCGCGGTGGCGCTGGGCCTTTAGCGACGACAAGCACGAGAGAGGCGAATTTCAAAATGGCAGGCAGCGTCAACAAGGTTATCATCGTCGGTAACCTCGGGGCAGATCCCGAAGTGAAGTCGTTCCAGAACGGCGGCAAAGTGTGTAATCTGCGCATCGCCACCTCGGAAAGCTGGAAAGACAAGAACACCGGCGAAAAGCAGGAACGCACCGAATGGCATTCGGTCGCGATCTTTTCCGAAGGGCTGGCCGGCGTTGCCGAGCGCTTCCTGCGCAAGGGGAGCAAGGTGTACATCGAAGGCCAGCTGCGCACCCGCAAGTGGCAGGATGCCCAGGGCAATGATCGCTATTCGACCGAAGTTGTATTGCAGGGGCCAGGTTCGGTCCTGACCATGCTGGATGGCGCGCCAGGTAGCGGCGGCGGTGGTTCGTCAGTCGGCGGCGCCCGCAGCGGCGGCGGCGGTGGTTCGTCGGGAGGCGGCTGGAATCAGGGCGGCGGTGCACCGAGCGGCGGCGCAGGCGGTTTCGCTGACGATCTGGATGATGATATTCCGTTCTGAGGGATTAATCCGACTTCTTGAGTGCCGCCAGCGCCGCAAACGGTCCGGCCTCGCCCGCATCCTTGAGCACTTCGCGCCGCACCCGCTCGGCATCCGGCCCTTCGGCGAACGGATCGATCGCCAGCACTAGGCTCTGCGCAACAGCTTCGCCCAGATCGAAGCTGGTGCCGGCAAACTCGATCTCGTCCAGTTCACCAGCCTCCAGCTCAAGCTCCTCATCGGGCTGGTACTGTCCGGCCGGTACGAACCGGAACGACAGCGGCTCGCGGATCAGCACTGGCAGATCCTCGCCCGAGATGGCGCAGCTCTGGACGATATCGGCGCTCAGCCTGCCGGTGGCGAGGATTGCCGCGTCCTCTTTTGCCAATGACAGGGTGGCTTCCAGCCGCATGACCCTGACCAGATCGAACCGCCGGGCGAGGGCGGCGCATTCGGCTTCGGTTGCGACCAGATGGAGCGGCGCGGCGTCAATCTGGCGCGTATCCGCGGGTCTGCTGAACTCACTTGCGCTCATCGGGCAATCGCTCCGGCCAGCAGCGCCTCGCCCGAAAGTCCGGCCAGCTGCGCGGCGAGCATTCGCATTTCAGCAGCAATTGCGCCCGGGTTGGCATCCTCGATCAGGCTGACATTGCGCGATACCGCTTCTTCCAGCGCCGCTTCATCCGGCATCGCCAGTGCCTCGCGATAGGCGCCGAGCCTGCCGCCCAGCACACTCATCAACCGCCCCATATGCTTGCCGACCACCAGATCGCCGACCCCGCTTTCGCGCATCTGGCCGTCCATATCCGCGACAAATAGCTCGGTCAGCCGCACCGCGGGCGCAACCAGCGCCGCGTCACGCTCCATTCGCAGCAGCACTAGCGCTAGCACCAGCGTGATCGCGTCGAACCGGCCGGCCAGCGTATCGGCAATCCCGCCGTTGGCATACCATTGCGGCTCGCGCCCGATTTCGATCACGCGATGCCACAGCGGCTGCAGCGCAGCGCGATCATCGGGCCCACGGCCCAGCAAGCGAGATATCAGAGACACGTCTGGCTGGCGTCCTTTCATTCAGCAGGGATTAAACCCTGGTTGGCCAAGCGCCATTGCGATGTTCGCCAAGGGGCTTTAAGGCTCGGGCCGATATAGGACGGTGCGCGGGGCAGACAATGCCCCTTGGTGTCCCCGTTTGAAGAATGGAGCGATACGGCATGCACGGTTTTGGACGAATGGGTCGCATAGTTGCGGTCGCAGCACTGCTGGCCGGGGCCGTCAGTGGTTGCAGCTCGATCCGCGATCATCGCGGATATCTGGTCGATCCGGGGCTGGTCGAATCGGTTCAACCGGGGGTCGACAACCAGCTCTCGGTTGAACGGACGCTGGGCCGGCCAACCTTCATCAGCCAGTTCGGTGAACAATCGTGGTACTACGTTTCGATGGACACCAAGCAGGCCGCCTTCACCCGCCCGCGCACCCGCGAGCAGATGATCATACGGGTCCAGTTCGACAAGGCAGGCAATGTTCTGGCAGTTGAACGCTCAGGCATGGAAAAGGTCGCCCGGCTTGATCCCGATGGCGACAAGACCCCGACGTTGGGCCGCGAACGCTCATTCTTTGAAGATCTGTTCGGCAATATCGGCACAGTCGGCGCCCCCGGCACCGGCGGCGGCAGCGGCCAAGGCGGCGGACCGAACGGAAGTTGATTTTATGCGATGACCGGGTCCAGCTTCGCTGAACCCTCGCGCGGTACCGGCCCGCTCCCCCTCCCGGCCACCCAGAGCATACAATCTCGTTGGGTGGCCGGGAGGGGGAGCGGGCCGGTACCGCATCCAGCCGCCCGGCTGGCGCAACAACACAGCTTGAACAAGGCGTAATAACTTCCATATTGCGCCCTATGGACAACAGCAGCGCCAGCCACGGCCTGATCCAGTGGCACGGAACTACCATCATCGGTGTCAAGACCGCCACCCGCACCGTGATTGCGGGTGATGGCCAGGTCTCGATGGGCAATACGGTGATGAAGCCCAACGCCCGCAAAGTAAGGCGTTTGGGAGCCAACGGTCCCGATGGTGAGGGCAGCGTGATTGCTGGTTTCGCCGGGGCCACGGCCGATGCGTTTACCCTGTTCGAGAGGCTGGAACGTAAGCTGGAGGCCAATCGCGGCCAGCTGATGCGCGCCGCGGTGGAACTGGCCAAGGACTGGCGGACCGACAAATATCTCCGCAACCTTGAAGCCTTGATGATTGTCGCGGACAAGGATGTCATGCTGATCCTCACCGGCAATGGCGATGTGCTGGAACCCGAAGCGATCGGTGATACCGCCGTCGCGGCGATCGGTTCGGGCGGCAATTATGCGCTCGCCGCCGCCAAGGCGCTGCTCGATTATGAAAACGACGCTGAAAAGATCGCCCGCCGCGCCATGGCGGTGGCGGCCGAAGTCTGCGTCTTCACCAATGACCGGGTTACGCTCGAAGCCATCGACGCCTGACCCGTACAGGAATTTTCATGCCAGACAACCTTACTCCCAAGGCGATCGTTGCCGCGCTGGATGAGCACATTATTGGCCAGGCCGACGCCAAGCGCGCGGTGGCCGTGGCGCTGCGTAACCGGTGGCGGAGACAGCGCCTCTCACCCGAACTGCGCGATGAGGTGACGCCCAAGAATATCCTGATGATCGGGCCGACGGGCTGCGGCAAGACCGAGATCAGCCGGCGGCTGGCGAGGCTTGCCGAAGCGCCGTTCGTCAAGGTCGAGGCGACCAAGTTCACCGAGGTCGGCTATGTCGGCCGCGATGTCGAGCAGATCGCCCGCGATCTGGTCGAAGAAGCGATCCGGCTGGAGAAGGATCGCCGCCGCGAAGCGGTGCGCGAAGCTGCGTCCGCGGCGGCGATGGACCGGCTGCTGAAAGCACTGGTCGGCGAAAGCGCGTCCGAAGCCACCCGCGAGAGCTTCCGCCAGCGGATCACCGAAAACGCGATGAATGATACCGAGGTGGAGATCGAGATTGAAGATACGCCGGGTGCGGGGATGGAAATCCCAGGCATGCCGGGCGGGGTCGGCATGATCAACCTGTCCGAAATGATGAGCAAGGCGATGGGCCGCCAGACCCTCAAGCGCCGCAAGCTGAAGGTGCCCGACGCCTGGGACAAGCTGGTCGACGAGGAAGCCGAAAAGCGGATGGACCAGGATGATGTCGCCCGGGTCGCGCTCGCCAATGCCGAGACCAACGGGATCGTCTTCATCGACGAGATCGACAAGATCGCGGTGTCCGATGTGCGCGGCGGTTCGGTCAGCCGCGAAGGCGTGCAGCGCGATCTGCTGCCGCTGATCGAGGGCACCACCGTGGCGACCAAATACGGACCGATGAAGACCGACCATGTGCTTTTCATCGCATCGGGCGCGTTCCACATCGCCAAGCCCAGCGACATGCTGCCCGAATTACAGGGCCGCTTGCCGATCCGGGTTGAGCTGAAGGCGCTGACCGAAGATGACTTCGTGCGCATCTTGTCCGAAACCCGCGCCAATCTGGTGGAACAGTACCGCGCGCTGATCGCAACCGAGAAGGTCACGCTCGATTTCACCCCCGAGGCCATCCGCGAGATCGCCAGAATCGCCTGCCAGGTCAACGAAAGCATCGAGAATATCGGCGCGCGGCGGCTCCAGACGGTGATGGAAAAGCTGCTTGAGGAAGTCAGCTTCGAAGCCGAGGACCGCGCGGGTACCTCGGTGCTGGTCGACGAGGCCTATGTCCAGGGCCGGCTGGCTGGCCTCGCCAAGGATGCCGATCTGTCGAAATACATCCTGTGAGGTGATCATTCCCGCAAGCCACGCCGATTTTGCTGCGCTGCTGGGCGGCCGGGTACCTGCGCCGTGGCGGCTGGTTGACGATAGTGCGATCTCGCCGCCCGAAGTCCTGCAGATGCTGTCCGATCTGGCAGATTCGATCCGTCCTGCCTTTGATCCAGCGGCATGGCTGATCGTTCAGGACTGCGAAGTGGTCGGCCTGCTCTCGCTGGTCCGGCCCTTCGCCGATGGCGAAATCTGCATCGGCTATGGCGTGGCGCCTACCCGCCAGAGCCGGGGTGCGACGACCGCGGCGCTTGTCAGCTTGCTCGAATGGGCGCGCGGCGATCGCCGGGTTGAACGGGTGACTGCCGAAACCAACCTAGAGAATGTCGCGTCACAGCGCGTGCTGGAGCACAATGGCTTTGTCCGCATCGGCGAGCGTGTCGATGATGAGGACGGCGCCTTGATCGTATGGCAAGTGCTGGTAGCCTGAAGCCTGAAGTAGGGCAATGGAGAACCCGATGGACAGCACCCCGCCCGACGGTAAGCCGATCTACCGTCTGCTCACTGGCAAGGATGACCACGCATTTTGTGTGCGGGTGTCCGAAGCGCTGGAGCAGGGCTGGAGGCTCCACGGCTCACCCGCGCTGACTTTCAACGGTGAGTACTGCGTCGCCGCGCAGGCCGTGGTGTGGGGCGGGGCTGACGTTTGCAGCTAGACGCCCCGGCGCGGTGACCTCGTTGAACTTCGCCACATAATCGGGGTGTTCAGTGCCCATCAGCTTGTCCCACCAGGTGAAATAGAAGCCGAAATTGTGGTTGAAGCTGCCGGCGTGATGCAGATCGTGGTGGGTTGTCGTGCTGATCCACTTGAGCAACGGATGGCTCGCCCAGCCGCGCGGGTGGAGCTCCAGCCCGGCATGACCCATCGCGTTGCGCAGGATCATGATTGCCAGGAAGGTGAAGATCACCGGCTCGGGCGTCGGCACCGCCAGCAGCCACAGCGGCATGAACAGCACCATAATGAAGGCCTCGGGGATGGCAAAGCTGTAGGCCGTCCATGGGGTCGGGGTCACGGTCCGGTGGTGGAAGCGGTGGAAGCCTTTAAACAGCCGCGGATGATGCATAGCGCGGTGGGTCCAATAGAACCAGGTGTCATGCGCCAGCAGGATCGCAGCGAGATAACCGGCGTAAGTTAGCGCGGTCAGCGGGCCTTGGTAGGGCGTGAAGACGCCGTTCTGGAAGCCCCAGACCATCGGGATTGTGACGGTCATATAGACCAACACGGTGCGGACCGAAGCGCCGAACTCGCGGATGAAATCGGCCCGGGTCGCCTCGCGGGCCTGGATCTTGCGGCTCGCCCAACTGGTCCGCCGCAGCACCCACACCAGTGCTGCGATCAACGATGCCGCAATCAGATAGCGTCCGAAATCAAACATGAAGATTTGCAGGAATCTCTCCTGGGCAATGGCGAACAAGCTAGCGGATTGTTCCATGATTGGTCCTTCGGTGAAGTTGCGCGGTCTGCCTCGCACCGAACGGTCGGTTTTACTCCCCCAGTTTCAAATCTGGCTAGCCGATTCCGGAATCACCCAGTCGCTTCGTTTCGAAATGCGCTGGGTGTCATGCCCTCGGCCTCTCGGAAGGCGCGGTTGAACGGGCCGAGCGAGCCGAACCCGGCATCGAGCGCAATTGTCAGGATCGGCACCTCGCGCTGCGCGGGATCGGACAGCGCCTGTTTGACCTCGGACAGGCGATGACTATTGAGGAACTGCGCAAAGTTGCGGTGTCCCAGGCTTCCGTTGATCAATCGGCGCAGACGATACTCCTGCTCGCCAAGCTGCCGGGCAAGACCAGCAATCGTCAGCTGCTCGTCGCGATGCGGTTTTTCAGTTTCCATGAAGGCCAGAAGCCGCGCCGCAAGGGGGGCATCATCGATCACCCGCTGCGCAATCGTCGCCAATGTTGCGGGGGGCGCGCCGTAGAGATCGGCTTTGCGCGACGCGAACATCGCGGCGCTAAGGGCCAGTGTGATAAATGCAGTGCTGGCGCCGATCAGGCCGATAATGCTGACCGGTGCGTTCGCTTGAAATACTGCTATTTCGGCGAATCCTATCACCAAGACATATAGTCCGACCGCGCCGACGATGCCCAGCCGCAAGCGGCGGCGCGCCTCGATCAGATCGCCTTCTCTCCCTCGCCATGCCTCCCACAGGCCAGCCATTCCAAAGCCCAGCATCGAGATCCGGAAGATCACCCCGGAAACGTAAAACGCGGGGGTTTTAGCGTCAAAAGTGAAATGAATGACCAAAGCATTGATCATCGACGCTGCTACCAGGGTCACATCTAGCGGCGCCAATCGCGTCCGGTCGTTGAACCATGTCTTGGCGAATAACCAGAATAGCCCCGGGGTTGACCTTGCAAGCAGCGGGATGATCATGCCGGGCAAATCGCGCTGCTCGATCCAGCCCGACGTCACAAATACATAGCTGGCGATGCCAAGGTTCATGGCCATGGCGGTCCGCGCTGCAAGCATGTTGCGGTGATCGCGCCACAGCAACCAGCTCCACAGCGCAAGCAATGCCATCGTGCCGCCGCGCGCCATGAGTTCGAAATCGTGCCAGCTCACTCGGCTGCCTCGGTCGCGGGATGGTCGTCCGCCTCATTGGCTTGCCGTGCCCACATGTCCGCATAAAGCCCGTCCAGCCGGAGCAGATCGCCATGAGTGCCTGCTTCGGCCAGCCTTCCCTCATTGAGCACGAAAATTTGGTCGGCATCGGCGACGGTCGAGAGCCGGTGGGCGATGCTAAGCGAGGTGCGACCGGTCGAGACCCGGTGGAGCGTGGCGAGGATGTCCTGTTCGGTCCGGGTATCAAGCGCGCTGGTGGCTTCGTCGAGCAGCAGGATCGGCGGGTTCTTGACCAGCGTGCGGGCAATCGCGACGCGCTGCTTCTCTCCGCCCGAAAGCTTGAGCCCGCGCTCGCCCACCGGCGTTTCGAAGCCTTGCGGCAGCCGCTCGATCAGCGGCATGATTGCTGCTCCGCGCGCTGCTTCTTCTACCTCGGCCTGGCCCGCGCCGTCGCGGCCATAGGCGATGTTATAGCCGATGGTGTCGTTGAACAGTACGCTGTCCTGGGGAACAATCCCGATCGCGGCGCGCAGGCTGGTTTGCGTGACCTCGCGGATGTCTTGCCCATCGATCAAGATCCGGCCTTCCCACGGATCGTAAAAGCGGAACAACAACCGGGCGATGGTGCTTTTGCCTGCGCCCGATGGTCCGACCACCGCCACCTGACTGCCGGCTGGAACTTCAAAACTCAAACCGTGCAGGATAGTGCGGTCGCGCTCATAGCCGAACACCACATTGTCGAAAGTCAGCGTCGGGCGGTGGATCACCAGCGCGGGCGCGCCCGGGGCGTCTTGCACCTCGACCTGGGTATCGATCAGCGCGAACATCGCGGCCATGTCGATCAGCCCCTGACGGATCGTGCGATAGACCATCCCCAGCATGTCGAGCGGGCGGAACAGCTGGGTCAGGTAGGTGTTGACGAACACCAGATCGCCGACGGTCAGCTTGCCCTGCGACCAGCCCCACACGGTGTAGGCCATCGCGCCGGCCATCAGCAGGTTGAGGATCATGGCCTGCGCGATGTTGAGCAGGCCGAGGCTGTTCTCGCTCTTGACCGCGGCGTCGGCCCACTCGCGCATCGACTGGCCGTAGCGTGCTTCCTCGCGGTCTTCGGCACCGAAGTATTTCACGGTCTCGTAGTTGAGCAGCGAATCCACCGAACGCGCCAGCGCCTGCCCGTCGAGCCTATTCATCTGCTCGCGCAGCTTGGTCCGCCATTCGGTAATGACCCGCGTCACCGTGATATAGGCGACCACCGAAGCCAGCGTCGCCGCAACCAGGCCCAGCCCGAAGTGAGTGTAGAAGATCACCGTGACCGCGATCAGCTCGATCACCGTCGGGGCGATGTTGAACAGCAGGAAATAGAGCATCACGTCGATGCTCTTGGTTCCGCGGTCGATCACCTTGGTGATCTCGCCGGTGCGGCGGGCGAGGTGG
>JBKJTN010000087.1:0-35691 GCA_046590275.1 Novosphingobium sp. | reverse complement strand
CGTCGGGCCCGCCCGGAGCGTCGAAACCGATCGCGGTCATCCGTGCGGGAAGCACGGTCATCGCCGGGGGGGCTGTTGCACGGGAGTCACGCTACCCGACTAACCGCCGCGCCCGTTGACAGCAAGCCGACGCAACCCGATGATTCGACAGGCGATGGACGCAGATGATCTTCCCCGTCCGCGCGGCGATGCCGCCGGCAAGCTCGCGACCGAGAGTCTCGATACCTATTCGCTCGACGAGCTGGCGGAACGGATCGCGCTGCTCGAAGCCGAGATCGCCCGGGTCGACGTGCATCGCCGCAAAAGCGCGGCGCACCGCAGCGCCGCCGACGCGCTGTTCCGGGGTTCGGGGGGGTGATCGCCGTGGCGCGCCTTTGCGGCGATACCCGCGCCCCCCATATAGGTTTGGTTAACCAAGACCGTTCATATTCTCCGGCAAGCCGATACACACGCTCCGGAGGGTCTGTTCTCCAGCCGAAAGACAGGTAGATGCCAAGCTTCGCCCAAAGCCTCGAAAAGACGCTGCACGCCGCGCTCGCCAACGCGAGCGAGCGCAGCCACGAGTACGCGACGCTCGAGCACCTGCTGCTTGCGCTGGTCGACGACACCGACGCCGCCGAAGTGATGAAGGCGTGCGGGGTGGAGCTGGGCGAACTGGGCGAGGCGGTGCGCCAGTACCTCGACCAGGAGTACCAGTCGCTCAAGACCGACGACAAGGGCGATCCGGCCCCCACTGCGGGGTTCCAGCGGGTGATCCAGCGCGCGATCCTGCACGTGCAGTCGAGCGGCAAGGACACCGTGACCGGCGCCAACGTGCTCGTCGCGCTGTTTTCTGAACGCGACAGCTACGCGGTCTATTTCCTCCAGCAGCAGGACATGAGTCGGCTCGACGCGGTCAGCTACATCAGCCACGGCATCGGCAAGGGCGGCCGCCAGATCGAGGCCAAGAGCCCCAAGGGCGCCGAGAGCGACGCCCCGCAGGCCGAGGAAAAGGGCGGCGAGGGCAAGGGGGATGGCAAGGGTGGGACCAAGAAGGATTCGGCGCTCGACCAGTTCACCGTCAACCTCAACGAGAAGGCGCTGGCCGGCAAGATCGATCCGCTGATCGGGCGCGGCCCGGAAGTTGATCGGACGATCCAGATCCTGTGCCGCCGCAGCAAGAATAATCCGCTCTATGTCGGCGATCCAGGAGTCGGCAAAACCGCGATCGCCGAAGGTTTGGCCCGCAAGATCGTTGAAGGCGAAGTGCCCGAAGTGCTTGCAAATGCGGTGATCTATTCGCTCGACATGGGGGCATTGCTGGCCGGCACGCGCTATCGCGGCGATTTCGAGGAACGGCTCAAGCAGGTTGTCACCGAGCTTGAAAAAATGCCTGACGCGGTTTTGTTTATCGACGAAATTCATACAGTTATCGGCGCAGGAGCAACCAGCGGCGGGGCGATGGATGCATCCAATCTGCTGAAGCCCGCGCTGTCCAGCGGAGCGATCCGCTGCATTGGCTCGACCACTTACAAGGAATTTCGCAACCACTTCGAAAAAGACCGCGCGCTGCTGCGCCGGTTCCAGAAGATCGATGTCAACGAGCCGACCATCGAGGATACGATCAAGATTCTCAAAGGCCTGCGCTCGGCCTTCGAGGACCATCACAAGGTCAAATACACCCCCGATGCGATCCGCACCGCTGTGGAGCTCTCGGCCCGTTACATCAACGACCGCAAGCTGCCCGACAAGGCGATCGACGTGATCGACGAGGTGGGCGCGATGCAGATGCTGGTGCCGCCGTCCAAGCGCAAGAAGACCATCACCGCGCGCGAGATCGAACAGGTGATCGCGACCATGGCGCGGATTCCGCCCAAGTCGGTCTCGTCGGATGATCGCACCGCGCTCGAACATCTCGACCGCGATCTGAAGCGGGTCGTGTTCGGCCAGGACAAGGCGATCACCGTGCTGGCCTCCGCCATGAAGCTCAGCCGCGCGGGCCTGCGCGATCCCGACAAACCGATCGGCAGTTTCCTGTTTTCGGGGCCAACCGGCGTCGGCAAGACCGAGGTCGCGCGTCAGCTCGCCAGCATCATGGGCATTCCGCTGCAGCGCTTCGATATGTCGGAATATATGGAACGCCATTCGGTCAGCCGGCTGATTGGTGCACCTCCGGGCTATGTCGGGTTTGATCAGGGCGGGCTACTGACCGATGCGATCGACCAACAGCCGCATTGCGTGCTGCTGCTCGATGAGATCGAGAAGGCTCACCCCGATCTGTTCGGCATATTGCTGCAGGTGATGGACAACGGACGGCTGACCGATCACCACGGCAAGACGGTCGATTTCCGCAATGTCGTGCTGGTGATGACCACCAATGCCGGCGCTTCCGACATGGCGAGCCAGGGCATCGGCTTTGGTGATGTTTCCAAGGAAGATGCGGGCGACGAGGCGGTGAAACGGATGTTCACTCCCGAATTCCGCAACCGGATAGATGCTATCGTGCCGTTCTCCTATTTGCCAACCGAGGTAATCAGCCGGGTGGTCGACAAGTTCATCCTCCAGCTCGAACTTCAGCTGGCCGAGCAGAACGTCCACATCCAGTTCGACAGCGACGCCCGCGAATGGCTCGGGACCCGCGGCTACGACAAGCTCTACGGCGCGCGGCCGATGTCCCGGTTGATCCAGGACAAGGTCAAACAGCCACTGGCCGAGGAGCTGCTGTTCGGCAAGCTGCGCAACGGCGGCGAGGTGCATGTCAGCGTCAAGGAAGGCGCGCTGGGATTCGAACTGACCCCGGCTCCGCCCAAGCTGGTCCGCAAGAAGGCGGCCAAGCCGGCAAAAAAGCCGCGGGCAAAATCCGGAACCGGCGAGGATGACAGCGAATAGGTTGTTGCACCGCTAAGCTCTGATCTGATCATGTTTGTCGCAGCTAGTTGCGCCGCGCAACAATTACGGTTGTGGGGCTGCGATCCCCTGCGCTACCGCAAGTATCTGCGCTTTAGCGGCGGGCCTGTCAGTCCTTGGCCATGCCATGACAAGCGGCGCGGTGGTGCCGCCCGTTTTCGACATAATGCGCAACGCCCGCGCGCATGCCGGCAATTGCCAGCTCGTCGAGTTCGCGCATGAATCGCGCGGGTCGGCCGCCCCACAATGTGCGGGGCTCCATGATCTTGCCTTCAGTCAGCATGGCACCTGCGGCCAGCATGGCATCGCTGCCGACCCGTGCCTTGTTCATGACAATCGCGCCGAATCCGACGAATGCGCGGTCCTCCAGCACGCAGCCATGCACCATCGCCATATGGCCGATTAGCACATCATCGCCGATCAGCGCTGGCGAACCGCCGGGATCGCCGGGGCGCGGCGGATCGCAATGGATCACGGTGCCATCCTGGATGTTACTCCGCGCGCCGATCACGATCCGGCTGACATCGGCGCGAAGCACGCAGTTGTACCAGACGCTCGAATCCGGGCCGATCTCGACATCGCCGATGATCCGGCAGCCGGGCGCGATGAAAGCGCTTTCATGGATCCGCGGGGTTTTGCCGTGGATGGAGATGATCGTGGCGCCCGGCCAGTTGCCAGATTCGTATGTTGTCATGGTTTCCCCATCAGATTGTGCCAGCGAACATAGGGCAGGATCGAGGCGTGGTCATCCGTCCATGGCTGCTCTGCGGGCGGCATCAGCGGCTTGAACAATTTGTCGGGCGCCAGCGCCTTGACCGCGGCCAGCCGGGCCGGGCTGCGAGCCAGCACCACCCATGACGAGGGGGTGTAGAGCACCCGATCAGCCGGATTGTCATCGCGGATTTCGGCGAACAGCCCATGCCGCTTGGCCGCGGCGGCGAGGACCGGTTCGAGCTCGATAAAGCGGTTCGAGATATGGATCACCAGCAACCCATCGGCTGCAAGCGAGCGCAGATAAACATCGAAGGCCTCATTGGTCAGCAAATGAAGCGGGATTGCATCAGACGAGAACGCATCGATCGCCAGCAAATCGAGGCTGGCGGGCTGGGCCTTGGCCAGTTCGAGCCGCGCATCGCCGATCAATATTTTCGCCTCTGGCGCGCAATCAGCCAGATAGGTGAAATCCCGGGATTTCGAAAAGGCCAGCACCGCCGGATCGATCTCGTAAAAGCGCCATTGCTCGCCCGGCTTGGCATGGCAGGCCAGCGTGCCAGTGCCGAGGCCGACCACGCCGATGCGGGCACTCGTCCCATAAAGCTTCTGCGCATTCGCCAGCACGATGCTGATCCCTGTCCCCGGTCCGTAATAGCTGATCGGAGTTTTGCGCAGGGCGGGCAGAGTCGATTGGACGCCGTGCAGCGTCGTGCCATGCGCCAGCATCCGCAGGTGCTGATCGGGATATTCGCGGATCGTGTAGATCCCGAAGTAGCTGCGGCTGCGCAGCCCATCGAGCGAAGTCTGGATGGTATCGAGCCCGCCCTGCGCCAGCATCAGCAGCGCCAGCAGCGCCAGGAACGCAGCGCGCCAGGGGATCAGCAACATTCCGATCAGCGCGATCCCCCCGACCAGCAACAGCCGCAATGCGCCTGCATCCGCGGTCCACAGTTTGTCCGACAGCTGCCAGGCGAGCAGGGCGGCAAGGCCGAGCAGCACGAACAAGCCCAGCCGGGCCATTCCCGGCTCCAGGCCGGTCAGCCGCCGCCAATCGTACCAGCGAGGCAGCGGCAAGAGCGCAGCCGCAGCGAACACCAGCAACGGATGCTCCCACGCCCAATCGAACAGCATCGGCGCGATCAGCGCGGTGAACAACCCGCCCAGTGCGCCGCCGGCCGACATCACCAGATAGAACAGCGTCAGATGCTCGGCCGCCGGGCGAAGCTCGTAAAGCCGCGAATGGAGCGCCACGCAAACCGCGAACAGCAGTGCGACGCTGGCGAATACCGGCATCAGTCCCGATTCCCCGCGCGAAGCCATCGCCGCTCCGCCCGCCAGCAGCAGCAGCAGCGGGGTGACGAAGCTGATCGCCCGGGCCGGCCCGCGCCGATCGGCAAAGGCGAAGACGAAGCTGAAGAGGTACAGCCCGAGCGGGATTACCCAGAGCAGCGGCATGGCGAACAGATCGGTCGTCAGATGCGTCGTGGTGGAAAGCATCAGCCCGGAAGGCACGGCAGCAAGAGCAAGCCAGGTGAGGATGCGCCGTAATGGAATGATTTCTCCCGAAGTGGCTGACGGCACGACGCCGCTAACCGGCACCGCATTCCAGCGCGCCACCGCAGCCATCCCCACCAGCAGCACCAGCACACCATAGCCCAGGCTCCAGCCAAGGCTTTGCCAGCGCAGCGGCAGCAGCGGCTCGGCCAGCAGCGGATAGGCGATCAACCCGGCAAAGCTGCCGAGATTGGACGCGGCGTAAAGCGCATAGGGCTCGCCCGCTTGCCCATGCGCGGCAAACCAGCGCTGCATCAGCGGAGCCTGAGCAGAGACTAGGAAGAATACCGGGCCGATGCTCAACACAAACAGCCACGGGACCCAGATCGCTTCACTGCCAGGAGCTGGTGGCGCAAGCTCAGCCAGGCCAATCGGCAGGGTCAATGCGGCGAGCAGCAACAGGCCCAGGTGGATTGCTGCCTGCCGCCGCAGCGCAAACCGGCCGAGCCAATGGGCATAGGCATAGCCGCCGAGCAACAGCGCCTGATAGACCAGCATCGCGCTGTTCCAGACGTTCGGCGCCCCGCCCAGCCGCGGCAGCGCCATCCGCGCAACCATCGGCTGGACCAGGAACAGCAGGAAACTTCCCGCCAGGATCACCGCGACAAACAATGCCCGGCGAACTGGTTGGATCCGGCCAACTGATTGGGCCGCATTCAGACTTGCGGCCATGCAGCGCGCTCCAGTGAAAAAGTGACATGCGGGCGCAGCGGATCGCCGGGCGGAACCCGGGGGTGATCGAAGCTGAGCTCAGGATGATGGCGCATTCCCAGCCGCGCCATTACCGCTTGGCTAGCGCGGTTTCCTGCCGAAGTAATCGCCCAAACCGAGTCATCGGCAAGGTTGGCGAAGGCCCAGCTGACGGTTGCCCGCGCGGCTTCGGTAGCATAGCCATGACCCCAGCAATCATGCGCCAACCGCCAGCCGATCTCGGCCTTGCCCGCGATCGAGCCGTCAGTTCCGCGAATCACGCCGCACCAACCAATCAGCCGCGCATCTTCCCGCCGTTCCAGAGCCCAGAAGGTATGGCCGTATTCGGCTTCCATGGCCTCGACCCGCCCGATCAGCGCCGCAGTCTCGGCCATCCCGAGCACCGGGCCGAGTGTAGCCATGACCCGCGGATCGGAGCAGATCTGCTGGAACGGGGCAATATCCGCTTCCGCCCATGGCCGAAGCAGCAACCGCGCGGTTGCGATCACGCGCCCAGCAGCCGCGCCGCATGGGTGGCGTGATATGTCAGCACGCCCGCGCAGCCGGCGCGGCGGAAGGCGAGGAGCGTTTCCAGCACCAGCGCGTCACGGTCACCCGCGCCGGCCGCCGCTGCCGCTTCGATCATCGCGTATTCGCCGCTCACCTGATAGGCGAACACCGGCACTTCAAACCGCTCTTTCACACGCCGCACGATATCGAGGTAAGGCAGCCCGGGCTTGACCATCACGCTGTCTGCGCCTTCGGCAATGTCCATCGCCACTTCGCGCAAGGCCTCTTCGGAATTGGCCGGGTCCATCTGGTAGGTTTTCTTGTCACCCTTTAGCAGCCCACTGCTGCCCACCGCATCGCGGAACGGCCCATAGTAGGCCGAGGCATATTTGGCGGCATAGCTCATGATCTGGATATTGGCATGGCCGGCCTGTTCCAGCGCAGTGCGAATCGCAGCTATCCGCCCGTCCATCATGTCTGACGGAGCGATGATATCCGCACCCGCCGCTGCTTGGTTGAGCGCCTGGCCGACCAGCATTTCAACGGTGGCATCGTTCAGCACATAACCTGCCGCATCGATCAGTCCGTCCTGCCCATGGCTGGTATAGGGATCGAGCGCGACATCGGTCAGCACGCCGATATCATCCCCGCAGGCCTGCTTGATACTGCTGATCGCGCGGCACATGAGATTATCGGGGTTGAGCGCCTCGCGCCCCTGCGCGTCGCGGCGATCGGCCTGGGTGTTGGGGAACAGTGCGATGCAGGGAATACCCAGCGTCACGGCTTCTTTCGCCCGAGCGGCAATCAAATCGACCGACCAGCGCGACACGCCGGGGAGCGAATCAATCGGCTGTTCCTGCCCGCTGCCTTCGGTGACAAACAGCGGCCAGATCAGATTGGCCGGGGCCAGCGTGGTCTCGCGGTGCATCGCGCGGCTCCAGCCAGTGGAGCGGGTGCGGCGCAGGCGGGTGGCGGGGAAGGCGGGAACTTGGGCGTTGCTCATGCTCCGCTCTTAGTGCGGGCATCGCGGGCCTTCAATCACCGAGTCGTCAATCTCCGAGTCGGGCTATCTCGCGGACTGGTCCGCCCGGCAGGGTTCCGACTGCGGCTTGCCGCGGTGCCAGGCCGGTCAGCGCCGCGCCGGGTTTGACCCTCTTGATCGCCGCCAGCTTGGCCTTGAACGCAGCCAGTTCCTTTTGATCGACCGCATTGTTGACGGTGAAGCGCACCGACATCGGATTAACCGAGTGGCCATTCTGGTACAGCTCGTAATGGAGGTGCGGCCCGGTCGAAAGCCCGGTCGAGCCGACATAGCCGATGATCTGACCGGCCCGGACCCTGCCTCCCGGATAGACCGCAATCCGGCTCATATGGCCGTAGCCGGTGGCATATCCGCCGCCATGATCAAGCTTGACGTAATTGCCGTGGCCCCCATGGCGTCCGGCAAAAGTCACGTTTGCATCGCCCACCGCGTAGATTGGCGAGCCATAGGCTGCGCCGAAATCGACCCCGGCATGCATCCTTGTATAGCCCAGCACCGGATGGCGGCGCGCACCATAATTCGAGGTGATCCGGCCAACTACCGGCATGAGCAGGCCGGTCCGGCGCTGGCCCATGCCCGAGGCCTCGAAGAACTGGTCCCCGGAACTGTTGGCACCGCCCCAGCGCAACAGCTGCGCCTGCGGCTTGTCGCCGCGCTCAAGTCCGGCAAAGAGCAGTTCGCCCAGCTGGCTCTCACCGCTGGCCGAACGCTTGTAGCCGATAATGATATCGAAGGTGTCTTCGCTCTGGATGTCGCTGTCGAGGCTGAGGTGCGCGTCGATCGTCTGCAGATATTGCTGGATCGCCCCGATCGGAGCCCCGGCAGCGCGGGCTGAACGGTAGAGGCTGTTGCCAACGGTCCCGCGGATCCTGAGCGGAGTGGAATCTACCGCAATCGGCTTGCGCATCAGCACCAGATTGCCGCCGCTGCGCCCGACTGCCACATTGAGATCGAACCGCGCGCGGAAATCGAGCTTGTCGAGCGGTCGCGGCTGGTCCGGCGCAGCGCGGCTGCCAAGAGTCAGGTCGAACCGTGTACCAGGCGTGATTTCGTTCAGCGGAACGCTTGCAGCGACGAGGCCGGTGACTTGCTCCGCATCGAGTGGTGCTACGCCGGCGCGTTGCAGCATCCGGCCAAAACTGTCGCCCTGGCCCAGGGTAACGACCATCTGCACCATCGTCCGCTCGGGTGCATTGGCCAGCGGGGTGACTCGCTTGGTCGGCCCCATATGGTGCCCGTTATCCGCGCCAAGCGCCAAAGGCAGGATCATCTGGCTGCGGAATTCGTCGCGCTGGGCATCGTTCAGCGTCATGCTGGGTGCCGCTTGCAGCACGCTATAATCGGGCCAGAATGACAGCGCGAGCAGGCTCAGCCCCAACATCGTCCCCAGCCCGCGAAACCACCGCGCGCTGCCGATTTCCTCGGCAAGGTCGGGTGCCCAGTTGATTCGGGCGATCTCAGCGCCGAAGATCCGCCGCGTCACCGGGTTTCGATTGAGAGGCCCGGCCCCGCGCAGCAGACTGTCACGAAAGCGGCGCAGGCGATCCCCCAGCAAGGCCGCCGCGCCAATCGCCTCATCGGGCAGCTGGGCAAAGCGCAGCACCGCCGCATGCGCCGCCGGGCCGCCCTGGCCAAACTCGATCTGTCCGCTCGGCTTGAACAACGCGTGTGCTCCCCACCCGGCCTTCGTGGCGAAGGCATGCGTCCTACGGTGATTCCATGGACCTGGAAGGTTAATCTTGACCTAACGGAAGCGCATTTCCGCGCGTCACATTGCTCCGAGCACTGCATTGGGGATGAGATTGGGGCGGCGTCTTGCAGCCGTTCATCTGCGATGCCACATATTGCCAACGATGGCCCAGCATCTGCCTTTCGGTCACCAGGCCTCTGGCCGCTTACCCGCCGCGCCCCGGCGCAAGACCGATGATCGGGTCAAGGCCGTGCTGGGACCAACCAACACCGGCAAGACCCATCTCGCGATCGAACGGCTCTGCGCCCACTCATCGGGCGCGATCGGCTTTCCGCTGCGGCTGCTCGCGCGCGAAGTCTATGACCGGGTTTGCGCGATCAAGGGCGCGAACCGCGTTGCGCTGATCACCGGCGAGGAGCGGATCGAACCCAAGGACGCGCGGTGGCTGCTGTGCACTGCCGAGGCGATGCCCATCGGTGCGGATCTGGCGTTCGTGGCCATCGACGAAGCCCAGCTGTCCGCCGACCGCGAGCGCGGGCATATCTTCACCGACCGGCTGCTCCACGCACGCGGCCGCGAAGAGACGATGATCCTCGGCTCAGCGACGCTCGAGCCGATGGTCCGCGCGCTGGTACCCGAGGCCGAAATTGTCAGCCGCCCGCGTTTTTCAACGCTCAGCCATTCGGGTGCCCGCAAGCTCTCACGCATCCCGCCGCGCAGTGCGATCGTGGCCTTCTCGGCCGAGCAGGTTTACGCCGTGGCCGAGATGTTGCGGCGGTTCCGCGGCGGAGCTGCCGTGGTGATGGGCGCGCTTTCGCCCGAGACCCGTAACAAGCAGGTATCATTATACCAGTCAGGTGAAGTTGATTACCTCGTCGCCACCGACGCGATCGGGATGGGGCTGAACCTCGACATCACCCATGTGGCCTTTGCTGGGCTCAGCAAGTTCGACGGCCAGCGGCAGCGGCGGTTGACCACTGCAGAAATGGCGCAGATCGCGGGCCGCGCCGGGCGGCACCAGACCGACGGCACCTTCGGGACATTGTCCGGAAGTGGCGGCCACGATAGCGAATTCACGTCTGAGGAAGTCTACGCGATCGAGGAGCACCGCTTCCCGCCGCTGACCCGGCTGTTCTGGCGTGATGCCCAGCCGCACTTTGACAGTATCGCGCGCCTGATCGCCGATCTCGAAACCCCGCCGGATTGCCCGGAGCTGGCCCCCGCGTCCGAAGCGATCGACCTGGCGGTGCTGAAGCGGCTGGCCGAGGATCCCGAGATTGCCGGTACCGCACGCAGTTCCCTGCAGGTCCGGCGGCTGTGGGAGGTCTGTTCGCTGCCCGATTTCCGCCAGCACGGCGCGGAAACCCACGCGCGGTTCGTCGCGCGGTTGTGGGAAGACCTGCGCCAAGGCCACCTGGGCGCGGATTACATCGCGCGGGCGATCAGCGATCTCAACAACCCGGCCGGCGATATCGACACGCTGCAAATGCGGATCGCGGCGATTCGGAGCTGGGCCTATGTGGCGCAGCGCCCGGATTGGGTGCTGGAGAAAGAGGAAATGGCCGCCCGCGCCCGCGCCGCCGAGGCACGGCTGTCCGATGCACTGCACGCCCGTCTGACCGAGCGGTTCGTCAATCGCCGCACGACCGTTCTGATGAAGAAGCTCGGCCCCGATGCAGCGCTGCTTCCGGTCAGCCTTTCGGGCGATGAAGTGCAGGTTGATGGAGAGACCATTGGCCGGCTCAGCGGTTTCCGCTTCATGATCGACCCGCAATTGCGCCTTGCCGACCGCAAGCTGCTGCTTGCTGCCGCCGAGCGGCACTTGCCGGTACTGCTGGCGATTCGCGCGGCGCAGCTTGAGGCTGGCTTGTTGGCGGGCGATTCGGGGCTGGAGCTGCAAGGCACCGCGATGGTCTGGGATGAAGAGACGATTGCCCGGCTTGCGCCCGGACGCAGCGCACTGATGCCGCAGCTGACTGCCGATCCCTCGCTCGACGCAGTCCCGGCAGTAGGCCGGGCGCAGTTGTTGGCCGGACTGGCGCGCTGGCTCGAGAAGTCGCTGGTCGTCCTCGCACCGCTGCGCCAGATTGATGCGGCAGCGCGCGAACTTTCGGCCGGCACGGAGCTGCGGGCGCTGCTGATCCGGCTGGTCGAGAATGGCGGAATTCTGCCGCGTGACAGCTCGGGATTGAACCGGCTCGAGCCGGTACAGCGCGAACAGCTTCGCCGCCTTGGCGTCAAAGTCGGCGCGCTTGATCTGTTTGCTCCGGCCATGCTTAAACCTGCCGCGCAGCTGGCCTGGACCGCGCTGGCGGCTGCAAATGGCCGTAATCTTAAGGTGCTCCCGTCTGGTCTGCCGCCCGTGGTTGCAGCCACCAGCGTAGCCGGAAGTGCGTTCTATCGCCGCCTTGGCGCACAGGCGCTGCGGGTCGATATGGCTGAAAAGCTGCTTCGTGCCGCGCATCAGGCGCGGGTTGCCGCAGGCGGCAAGCGCTTCGTGATTGATCTGGGGCTGGCCACGTCGATGGGACTGACTTCGTCCGGGTTTGCCCAGCTGCTACGGCTAGCCGGATTCCAGCCGCATTCGGAAAAAACGCAGGCCGGCAGCGCGCTGGCTTCAGGCGCCTGTGGTCCGCCCGATCCGCTGCGCTGGCGCTGGCGTCCAGCCCGCCAGATGGCCACTGCACCTTCGCAGCCGCCGCCTCGCCCCGGCGGCGCTTTTGCGGCATTGGCCGAGCTCGTTCGGTAATATGGCCCGCTCGGTAATGGGGCCGACGTCGCAATGAGAATCGACAAGCTTCTGTGGTTCCTGCGCTTCGCCAAGACGCGAGGCGGAGCGCAGGAAATGGTCAGCGCGGGTCATATTCGCCTCAACGGCCGCCGGATCGAGCGCGCGGCCCAGGCAATCGAAGCCGGAGATGTCCTCGTCCTGCCGCTGCTGCGCCCATTGCTGGACGGGGTGACGGTGATCGAGGTTCTGGCCCTGCCGCACCGCCGCGGTCCGTCTGCCGAAGCACAGACTTTCTACCGCGCGCTTGACGACAGCCCCGCAAATCCCATAGCAGCAGAACAAAGTGCTGCCTTCGATAGGAATCCGCCACCATGACCTATGTCGTCACCGATGCCTGCATCAAATGCAAATATATGGATTGCGTCGAAGTTTGCCCTGTTGATTGCTTCTATGAAGGCGAGAACATGCTGGTGATCAACCCCAGCGAATGCATCGATTGCGGCGTGTGCGAACCGGAATGCCCGGCCGAAGCGATCCTGCCCGATACCGAGAGCGGGCTGGAGCAATGGCTTGAGCTCAACACGAAATACTCCGCGGAATGGCCCAACATCACGACCAACAAGGAAACGCCAGCAGACGCCGACGAGCACAAGGGCGAGGATGGCAAGTTCGAGAAGTACTTCTCGGCCGAACCTGGCGAGGGCGATTAACCCGCGCGCGATTCGCTTACGATTCCGTGCATTTCAGCACTGCCGATGACATCTGGTTGACGTTGATCCGGCGCGGATTTCTCCGCACTGGTAATTTTGTTGCGGACATGCTATATAATAGCACAACTGCGGGGCCTTTGGTCTCATCAAGCAGCCACGCATCTAAAGAAGGCGGGATCGCAAAAGTAGGTTGATGGAGGCCGGGCTCGTTTCGGCAACCCCCTAAAGCTACCATTCTCCTTGCGCGCCATCGCGCAATGCTGACGCGAATCCTTGGCCGAGTGAAAGGACGATACATGGTAGTCAAGGCTCACGCCTTCGATGTTGGAGACTACGTCGTTTATCCAAAGCACGGTGTTGGCCGGGTGATCGAGCTGCAAGAGCAGGAAATCGCCGGCATGCAGCTGGAGCTTTATGTGCTGCGCTTCGAGAAGGAGCGGATGACGCTCCGCGTGCCTGTCGGCAAGGTTGAGGCGATCGGGATGCGCAAGCTGTCATCGGACAAGACCCTGCGCGAAGCTCTCGATACGCTGACTGACAAGCCCAAGGTCAAGCGCACCATGTGGTCGCGCCGCGCGCAGGAATATGAAGCGAAAATCAATTCGGGCGATCTGGTATCGATCGCCGAAGTGACCCGCGATTTGTTCCGCGCCGACGATCAGCCGGAACAGAGCTACTCCGAGCGGCAGATCTTCGAAGCCGCCTCATCGCGCCTCGCTCGCGAATTGGCCGCGATGGAAAAGACCGACGAGCCGGCCGCGCTCAAGAAGATCCTTGAGATACTCAACGAGCATGCGCCCAAATATTACGAGGTAGCAGCGGTTACCGCTTAAGCTACCCGATCAATCGATCACCGAGGAGGGCCGTTTCCGCGAGGAAGCGGCCCTTTTTCAATGTCTGCCAGGGTTTCGCTTTTCCGACTTGCACAGGGTGTCTCACTGTATTATATCTACAATACACACTCGAAACACCAGGAGCGTTGTCATGAAATTCGGAAAGTTCGCCAAAGCCTTTGCCCCAGTCATCGCAATCGCGTTCGCCGCCGGACTGTCCGGTTGCGACGGAGCGAAGATCAGGTTCAATGGCGAAGAAGGCAAGAAACTGGCCGATCTTGACCTGACGGGCGCTGCGCCCACGGGCGTTGCGATGCTCGGTCCCGACACGGTGCGGATCACTGAAGGGCCCAAGCTGACGATCTCCGTCGAGGGTGATAGTGAGGTCGCCGAGAACTTGCGCTTCAGCCTCAAGGACGGGACGCTGGGCGTTCTGCGCAAGGATGGCAGCTGGAAAAATGACAAGACCGTAACCGTCAATGTCACGCTGCCCGTAGTGCACGAGGTTTCGGCGCTGGGTTCAGGCTCGATCCACGCCGCGAAGCTGACCGGCGATGCCAAGATCAATGTGGCGGGTTCTGGTTCCGCAGAAACCCCCGACGTGACAGCCGATACACTCGAGGTCAGCATCGCTGGCTCGGGCAATTACCGGGGCGCGGGCCAGGCCAGGTCCCTTGAACTCAACATCGCGGGCAGCGGCTCGGCCGAAATGGATGCGCTGAAGGTCGACAAGGCCGAAATCAACATAGCCGGATCAGGCGATGCCCGCTTCGCTTCGGACGGCACGGTCGATGCGAGCATGTTGGGCTCTGGCGAAGTCACGGTCCGTGGCCGGGCGACCTGCCAAGTCAGCGCGGTCGGATCGGGCCGGTTGATCTGCGAAACCGCCGCCAGATCGACTGATGAACCCGAAGCGCCCCTGAAACCCGAGGCTCCCAAAGCTCCCAAAGCCCCCAAGGCGCCCGGCGCTCCCGAATAGGGCCGATTTCGGAATGCGATGAACCGAGCGCTGCGGTTCACTATCGGGAAACCCTGTTTGGCTTAGGATCTGCCGGATCGACACGCCAACGCGGAGTTTTCTCCTTGATGCGCACTCTGATTCTTGCAGGACTTATGCCGCTGGCCTTGGCTGGCTGCAGCGCAGCGGGTGCAATCACCAGCATCGTGACCGCCCCGGTCCGAGTCGCCAGCAAGGCGGCTGACCTTGCGACCACAAGCCAGTCCGAAGCTGATCAAACCAGGGGCCGCGCGATCCGGCACCGCGAAGAGCGGCTTGGCGAGCTTGATCGCGAATATCGCCGCCAATCGGATAAATGCGCCCTGGGTAATGCCGAGGCCTGCGCCAAGCGCGATGCCGCCTTTGCCGAAATGCGCCAGTTGATGCCGTCTGTGCCCTACGAGTCGCAATAACGCTCAGGCTGCGGCGCGCGCCAGACGGTCGTTGATCGCGGCCCCAATCCCGACATCCGGAATCGGCGCTACGGCAATCCGCGGCTCTGGCGCTGCGGCGGCCCAATGCAGGCATTCGTAAAGCCGAGCCGCTGCTTCGGCGAGGTCGCCGGTTGGCGAGAGGCTGATCTGGCCCGGCACTGCACCAAACCCGATCAGGAACTCATCCGCAGCCACGGTTTCTGCTTTGAGCCGCACCGGCTTGCCCGGGGCGTAATGGCTTGCAAGCTGGCCCGGCGCTTCGATCTTATCTGACGCCGCGACGCCATCTTGTGCGCCGAGAATGGCCGAAATCTCTCCTTCTGTGATCGGCCCCGGGCGCAAAATCTGCCATCCGCCGCTCTCCCTGAGCGCAACGATCGTCGATTCGATCCCCGCCGTGCACGCGCCGCCGTCCAGGATCAAGCCGACCGCGCTGGCCAGCGAGGCCGCCACATGGGCGGCGCGGGTCGGGCTGATCCCGCCGCTGCGATTGGCAGAAGGCGCAGCCAGCGCCAGCCCGCTTTGCTCCAGAACTGCCCGCATAACGGCATGCGCCGGGCAGCGCAGCGCGATTGTCGGCAGGCCCGCGGTTACAGCGGGGGCGATTCGCGCATTCTGGCGCAAAGGCAACACCATGGTCAGCGCGCCGGGCCAGAAATTCGCCGCCAAGCGACGCGCCCGTTCATCGATCAGGGCAAATTCCTCTGCCTGATCCAGCGACGTGACATGAACGATCAGCGGGTTGAAGTCCGGCCGGCCTTTGGCGCGATAGATTTCCGCTACGGCTGCTGCGCTATCGGCCCGCGCGGCAAGGCCATAGACCGTCTCGGTTGGCACGGCGACCAATCCGCCGCCGCGCAAAAGCTCGACCGCCGCAGCGATGCCTCGCGCGTCGGCGGGCTGGACTTGTGGGGGTTCGTGCTTGTCGGACATTGCGCCGCGCTATAGGCGGATTTCATTCAAGCCAAGGGAAAGCGCGAGTCAGCCATGGAATATGCCGCCCCCACCGCCGATCAGGTGTTCGCGATCCGGATCAATGCCGGGATTGAGGAAATCGCCGCGCATGAGCGTTTTTCCGCAGCCAGTACCGACATGGTCGAGGCGATTGTCGAGGGGGTTGGCACCTTCGCTGCCGGCGAATTCGCGCCGCTCAACCGGATCGGTGATCAGCAAGGGGCAAAGCTCGCCAATGGCACGGTCACCTTGCCTGACGGATTTGCGCAGGCTTATACCAGCTATGTCGAACAAGGCTGGAACGCAATTTCGGGCGCGGAAGAGTTTGGCGGGCAAGGCCTGCCGTTCACCTTGGCTGCAAATGTGCTCGAGAACCTCGGCGCGGCCAACATGGCGTTCACCTTGCTGCCGATGCTGACTGTCGGCGCGATCGAATCGCTCCAGCACCATGGCAGCGCCGGCCAGAAGGCGCTCTATCTGCCCCGGCTGATCAGCGGCGAATGGTCTGGCACGATGAATTTGACCGAGCCCCAAGCCGGGAGCGACGTGGGCGCGCTGCGCACCACAGCTACGAGGATCGAGAGCGGCGAATACGCGGGCAGCTACCGGATCAAGGGCACCAAGATCTATATCACCTGGGGCGAGCATGATCTGACGCGCAATATCATTCATCTGGTGTTGGCCCGAACCCCGGGAGCCCCGACCGGAACGCGGGGAATCTCGCTGTTCATCGTCCCCAAGTTTCATGTCGCTGCCGATGGCACACTGGGCGCGCGCAATGATCTGCGCTGCGCCGGTCTGGAGCATAAGCTGGGGATCAACGCCTCACCGACCTGTGTGATGAGCTTTGGCGACAATGATGAATGCATCGCCGAGCTGATCGGGCGCGAGAACGAAGGCATCAAAGCCATGTTCACGATGATGAACTCGGCGCGGATCAATGTCGGCAGCCAGGGCGTGCAGATCGCCGAGCGGGCGCTGCAAGCGGCGCAGTGGTATGCGCGTGAGCGGGTGCAATCGGCCCGCGCGGGCTCGGCCGACAAGACCCCGGTCGCGATCATCGAACATCCCGACGTGCGCCGCACGATCCTGCGGATGCGCAGCCTGACCGAAGGCGCGCGAGCATTGCTCTACTACACCGCAGGCCAGGTTGATCGCGGTGCGCTGGGCGTGGCCGGCGCACAGGCCCGCGCCGATCTGCTGGTCCCGCTGATCAAGGCCTGGGGTACAGACGTGGGCTGCGAGATAGCCAGCCTGGGCATCCAGATCCATGGCGGGATGGGCTTTATCGAGGAAACCGGCGCAGCGCAGCATTACCGCGATGCCCGGATCGCGCCGATCTATGAGGGTACCAACGGAATTCAGGCCGCCGATCTCGTCACCCGCAAGCTGGGTTACGAAGGTGGCGCGGTGCTAGCGGCATTGATGCACGAGATTGCCGGTGATGCCGCCGATGCGCCGACGCTGGCCGCTTTGGCAAATGAATGCGCCGCGATCGGCCAGTGGATGCTGCGCGATGCAAGCCTCGATGACCGGCTGGCTGGCAGCGTTCCCTACCTCACCATGTGCGCCACTGCGGTGGCTGGCTGGCAATTGCTGCGCCAGGCGCGCGCGGCAGCGGGTGGCGAAGGCTCGCCCGCACAGGCCAAGGCCAAGCCGGTCATTGCCCGCTATTTCCTCGAACATATCGTTCCCGAGACGCTGGGACTGAAGGCTGCGGCAACTGCCGGAGCGCAGCTGCTCTACGCGCTTGATGCCGAAGCATTGGCGGGATGAGTGATCAAGCTGATCCGCTGAGGCTGATTGCCGCGGCGCTGGAGCGGATCGCCCCGGCAGATCGGGCCCCAGCCGACTGGAGGACTTCGCCCGCCTATGTCTGGGATGGCACGGCGCGGGCGGTTGACCGGATCATTGCTCCACCGCTTGCGCTGCTGCGCGGGATCGAAGCGCAGAAACAAGCGGTCACCGCCAATGTTGCCCGCCTTGCCGCAGGCCATGCCGCGCATGATATGCTGCTATGGGGCGCGCGCGGAATGGGTAAATCGGTGTTGCTGCGTGCCAGTGTGTCGGCGGCGCAAGAGCATGCCGGGGCCAGCATCGCATTGGTCCAGATCGCGCCTGAAGCGCTCTCTTCGCTGTCGGCGCTGTTCGGCGCCCTGGCCGGGGAGGCGCGCCGCTTCCTGATTTTCATCGACGATCTTGGCTTTGAAGAAGGCGACAGCAGCGGGCCGCGCGCCTTGCGATCGTGGCTCGAAGGCGGGGTCGAGGCGCGACCGGGCAATGTGCGTCTTGCCGTCACCTCAAATCGCCGCGCGATTGTGCCGCGCCATGCCCAGGAACAGGATGATCCGCTCAACCCGCGCGATGCGGTGGATGATCGGCTCGCGCTGGCCGATCGGTTCGGCCTCTCGGTGGGCTTCCACGTCTGTTCGCAGGATGATTATCTCAGTATCGTCGGCGGCTATTGCACTGCCCACGGCCTGAGCTGGGATCAGGGCGAGGCGCTGGAGTGGTCCAAGCGGCGCGGTGCTCGCTCGGGCCGGGTCGCCTGGCAATTCGTGACCGAACTGGCCGGGCGCGCCGAAAAACTGATTTAGGGCTGATCCTGCTTGAAGCTGGCCGAGGTCCGAGCGCTAGGATCTGACGACAGCTCGCGCTGCGGCTCCATCCGGGCAGTCACGACCGGCTTGGGCAGCGCTGAGGGCGCTGCACCCGGCGCAATTACCCGCCAGACAATCCCGGCCGTATCATCGGTTACCAGCAGCGCCCCGCCCTTGTCGAAAGCCACCCAGGTCGGGCGGCCGCGGGTGTCGCCCGTGCCGTTGAGGAAGCCGGTCAGCACCGGAATAGGCAGGCCAAGCGGGTTGCCGTTGGCATCGAATTTCACGAAGACCACATCATAGCCCGACAGGGGGTGGCGGTTCCACGAGCCGTGCCGGGCAATGAACGCCCCGTTGGCAAAGGCATCGCCAAGCCGGTGTCCGCCGGTCGCGAAAGCCAGCCCCAGCGGCGCAACATGCGATCCCAGCGCATATTCGGGCTTGCGGACATAATCATCGAAATAGTCTGGCGCAGCGGCGACGACACGCTCGTCCTCCTGGTCCTTCCAATAGACCCACGGCCAGCCATAATGCGCGCCGATCGGGACATTGGTGAGGTAATCGGGGACGAGATCAGGCCCGAGCTGGTCCCGCTCATTGACCACCGACCACAGCTCGCCGGTCGAGGGGTTCCACGCCAGCCCATTGGGATTGCGCATGCCATTGGCAAATTGCCGGGCGCGGCCAGTGGCCAGCTCGAGCTGCCAGATCGCCGCGCGGCCTGCTTCCAGCGCCATTCCCTGTTCGCCAATGTTGGTGGCCGAGCCGACCGCGGCGTAGAGCGCCTTCCCGTCTGGGCTCAGGATCAAATTGCGCATCCAGTGGCCACCGGCCGCCGGCAGATCCATCAGCTTTTTGGGCGCACCCGACAGCTTTGTTTCACCCAGCGCATAATCAAACTGGAGCACGGCATTGTGATTGGCCACGTATAGCTTGCCGCCTCGCCAGGCGAGACCCGAAGGCGATTCCAGCCCCTCCTTTTCGCGCAAGGTGAAGCGGGCTTCGGCCTTGCCGTCGCCGTCCGCGTCGCGCAGCAGCACCAGCCGTTCGGGCGATTCGCCAACGGCCCCGGCGCGCTTCATCAAGAGGCCGGCGATAGTGCCCATCAGTCCGCCGCCCAAATTGCCCTTGGGCGCATTGGCCTCGGCCACCAGCACATCGCCATTCGGCAGTGTCAGCATCACGCGGGGATGGGTCAGCCCTTCGGCAAAGCGCGAGACCGTTAGGCCCGCCGCACCCACCGGCGCTTCACCCGCAGCCCAACCGACCGCCTTGGCGACAGCAACGCTCGGGATCTGCTCAACATCGGGCTCTGCCAGCACCGGATCCTTTCCGGAAAGCTGGTCAAGTGAGTATTTGGCCGGGGTCCCGCGCCAGATCCAGCCAATGAACAGGGCCGCTATCAGCAGGAAGACGACGAGGGCGATGAGTAGCTTGCGTTTGGTGGTCATAGCAGGGGGATAATCGCAAGCCCGCTATGCGGCAAGCGGCGGTTGAGCTAGGAGGCGCCCGATGTACGAATTTGCTCCCAAATCCGGTCAACCCAAGCCCGCGCTTTACCGCGAGCTGGTCGATGCTGCCCGCGCGCTGACCAGCGACGAACCCGATGGCGTGGCCAATATGGCGAATGTGGCCGCGCTGATCTGGCAGTTCGTTCCCCAGCTCAACTGGGCGGGCTTCTACCGGGTAATCGATGGCGCGCTGGTGCTGGGGCCGTTCATCGGCAAGCCGGCCTGCATCCGTATTGCCTTTGGCCAAGGCGTCTGCGGCGTAGCTGCGGGCACGGGCGAAACCCAGCTGGTCCGCGATGTTCTGGCCTTCCCCGGCCATATCGCCTGCGATGGCGACAGCCGTTCCGAGCTGGTGGTTCCGGTCGTACGAGAGGGCGCGGTGATCGCGGTCATCGATCTCGACAGTCCGGTCCTCGCCCGCTTCGATGCCGAGGACGCCGCCGGAATTGAGGCACTGGCCGCGGCCATCGCCGGAGTTATCGCGCCTTAGCGGCCTGCACCGAAACGGGACAGCCCTCATAAGGGTCGGGCGCGCGGCTTGGTGTTGGGCGGTTCACGATGCTAAATTCCGGGTTAACTTCGGGACTCGCCCGGAAACTTCAGGGAATTACCATGCGCCACCGCAATCCTGCCCCAACACCCGCCCCCCGTTCCGCGATTTTGAGCGCCGCTACTGCTGCGCTCATTGCCAGTCTCGCGCTGGTTACTCCCGCTGCGGCGCATGATGGCCAGCATCCTGGCGCATCACCGGTTCCGCCTATGGGCGCTGGTCAGGCGGGTGCAGATATACGCCCCGAATGGCGCGAGCCGGTGCCCGGCGACCACCACGCGGGCTATGACCGGGCCGCCTATGAGCGCGCCTATGAAAATGCCAGAGCCGATTGGTTGACCGTCTGCCGCTATGATCAGGCCCGCTATTCCCGCCGCCGCGATGGAACCGGCGGCGCCGTTGTTGGCGGACTGCTGGGCGGACTGCTTGGCAATCGCATTGCCGGACGCGGAGATCGTACGGTCGGAACGGTGATCGGCGCGGTTGGCGGAGCCGTTGCCGGCGCAGCGATCGACCGTGCCGGTGATCGCTCCCGCGGTGATGAGGCAGCCCATGACTATTGCGAAGCCTACCTTAATGCCTATTCGCAACCGCAATATGGCCAAGCGGGCTATGGCTATGCGCAGCCAATGATGATGGTCCCGGTGGCAATGGCGCCAATGACGGTTCAGGCCCAGCAAGAACCCTGCACCGAAACCGTCGTGACCGAGGAATGGGTTCCAGAGCCCGGGCGCCCGACGATCAACCGCCGCATCCCGCCGCGCCGAGTGCCAGATAAGCGAATCCGCCTCGCTCCGGACAAGCGCATCCCTTCCTGACGCGCTTGGCCTGACGAGTTTGGCCTGACAGGCTTCGCTGGTCCTAAAGCTTGCGGCCGATCAGCTCTTTCATGATTTCATTGGTGCCGCCGAAAATGCGGGTCACGCGCGCGCTGCGCCAGGCCCGGGCGATCGGATATTCGTTCATATAGCCGGCCCCGCCGTGGAGCTGGAGGCACTTGTCCATCACTTCCCACTGCAGATCGGTATGCCACAGCTTGGCCGCGGCGCCTTCCTCGGGGGTCAGCTCCTTCTTGAGGTGCCGCGCCAGCGCCCAATCCAGATGCGCCCAGCCGACCTGAAGCTTGGCCTTGAGATCGGCCAGCACGAAGCGGGTGTTCTGGAAATCGAGGATCGGCTTGCCGAATGCCTTGCGCTCACGGGTGAACTCAACCGTATCGTCGAATGCGCGCTGCGCCGAGGCCTGCGCGCTGACCGCGATCGAGAGACGCTCCTGCGGCAGTTCGCTCATCAGATAGATGAAGCCCTTGCCCTCTTCGCCAAGGCAGTTGGTGATCGGCACGCGAACATCTTCGAAGAACAGTTCGGAGGTATCGGCCTCGTCCTGCCCGATCTTGTCGAGGTTGCGGCCGCGCTTGAAACCTTCGCGATCAGCCTCGACTAGCACGATCGAGACGCCCTTCCACGCTGGCTGCACCTCGGTGTCGGTCTTGACGCAGACCAGGATCAGATCGGCGTTCTGGCCGTTGGTGATATAGGTCTTGGAACCGTTGATGACGTAGTGATTGCCGTCCTTCTTCGCACTGGTGCGCATCCCCTGAAGGTCAGAACCTGTGCCGGGTTCTGTCATTGCGATAGCGGTGACGACTTCGCCCGAAACCAGCTTGGGCAGCCAGTGCTGCTTTTGCTCTTCCGAACCATAGGACGCGAGGTAATTGACCACGATGTCCGACTGGAGCGAGAAACCAGTGGTCACGCGGCCATAATAGGCGCTTTCCTCGTCAACGATTGCGTTGTAGCCGAAGTCCAGGCCCAGTCCGCCATAGGCCTCGGGCACGGTCGGGCACAGCATCCCGACTTCGCCGGCCTTGCGCCACAGCTCCTTGGGCACAATCCCGGCCTCGGCCCATTCGGCCTGATGCGGCGCCACTTCCTTGAGCAGGAACTGGCGGACCGACTGGCGGAAAGCCTCATGGTCTTCGTTATAGGCGCTGCGGGACAGGACATCGAGCGACATGGGTTACCTCGTGGCGGAATGATGATTCTGCCGGTTATGCGCGCGAGCGGGAATGCGTCAAACGAAATTTAATCGCGCGATTAAGGCAGCGCCGCCACCACAGTTTGGGCGGCGCCCGCTTCAAGCCTGATCGTGCCGATTTGCGCCGTGCCTTGCGCCCGGTCGATCCTGATGAGCGCGCCAAGTTCCTCTCTGACCCCGATTGCCGCGGCGCTCGCCGGGGCGATCCGCAGCCGATAGGTGCCGTAGGGGATAGAATCGAACAGCACATAGCCATCAAACTCGCTGACCGCGCGCGCCACCACCCGGTCGCCGCTTTCGACCAGCTCGATGGTCAGACCTTCGGCTGGCTGGCCGTCGATGCCCAGCAAGGTTGCCTCAATCTCGCCGGTCGGCGCGAGCGGCAGCGACAATTGCGCGGTCACGCCCGCGCGCGGCACCACCACCATACCCCGGCCTTTGGGCTGGAGCAGCGGATCGGGCAGGCTGCCGGTATCGATCCCGACCAGCACCGGCTGGTAGGGGCGCAAACCATCCACCATGGTGCGGCCGCGCTTGTCGGTCACGCGTTCGGAGTGCTTGAAGCCGGCCTCGATCGAGACGCCTTCGACTCCCTCTTCGCCGGGCTGACGGACGCCATCGCCATTTTCATCGCGATAGACCTCGACAAACGCTTGCCCCGCTTGCGCCAGCCGCTCACGCGAGACGCGCCAGCCGCCATCGACCGGGTCCGGCCCGAAGCTCATCTGCAAAGACAGGCCGAGCCCAAAGCCGCCCGCCGTATCCATCTTCGCCTCACTGCGCAGCGCAAAGCGTTTGAATTGGCGGACATAGGCAAGACCGAAGTCGCCGCGTTCACTATCTCCGTAGTAATCAAACGAGCCGCGCAGATCCGAGCGCTCATCCAGTCTGCGTTCAGCAGAAAATGTAGCAGATTCAAAGCCTTGGTTGATGCCCGAGATCTGGAAACGCGTGCCGCCACGCAAGCGGATTCCGCGCAGACTGGTGTTCCCGAGCAGATCGAGATGAAACCCGTCGCGGGTGCGATCGGCATTCGGCCCCGAGCTTGACCGGTGCGTGAGCTGGGTCGTGACGAGCAGGCCTCGCATGCCCAGGGATCCGCGCATGAACCATTCGGTGGCGCTTCGCCCGTTGCGAAGCAGTGAGCGCCGCGCGCCAAGCTGGACCGGCACCACGGTCTGACCAATTTTGAGGTCGCTCTGCAGATTGAAGGCGAGTTCACCGCGCGAACCAGGCAGGATAAGCTCGCTGTCATAGTCGCTGTTGATCCACAGCGTCTCCGCCTGGAAGCGCACAGCGCCCAATTTGCCCAGCGCTTCAACGCGAACGGCCTGACCGGCACCAAACTGCTGGGCGCCGGCAAGCTGAACCACCGCAGGACCGACTGTGCGGTTGACGGTGGCTTCGAGATAGCTGTGACGCTTGCCGTCCTTGACGAAACTCTGCATTTCGAGCCCGGCGGTCGTCCGCTGATCGATTCCGTGTTCGACCCCCACTCCCCAGCGCCAGCCGGTCAAGGGATCGGTAAGGTTTCGCTTGAAATCAATCAGTTCCCGGTGATCTTCAACCACCCCGGCCCAATACATGGTCTTGCCCGGGGTGAGGTTCTCCAGCCCGATCGGCACGCTGCTGCGCTCACGCTTGAGTTGGCCCTGCGGTCCGTAAAGCACCACTTCAAAGTCATTCTCGCCAAACAGCAACTCGATGTCAGGGAATTCATAGCGCCCGTCGCCGCGATCCGACTGGAAGGCGCGTAACACCCCGTTGCGGTAAAGTTCGGCGTCCCATCCGGTGGGCAAGCTGCCGCGCAGGGTGGTGGTTGAGAAGCGCGACGAGCGGCCAAGCGGTTGGTTGGTGACAAATGCGCCCCGGCCATAGCCGCTTTGCGCGGTCAGCGCGCCGCCATAGGTCTGCACATCGCCCAAGCTGACCTGGGTCGCCTTGAACATCCCGAGCAGATTGCCGGTCGGATCATTGCGATAAGCCCGCAGGCGCAGCGAAGCGGGCACGCCCTTGCGATCCGAGGCCAGCCGCGCCTCAAAACTTGCGCCCAGCGCTTCGCCGCTCGCCAGCGCCTCATATTGCACCTGGAGGCCAGAGCCGCCTGCGAGTCTATTGTTCCTCTGGACCTGCAGCGTCACATCGACCGACGGTGTCCGCCAGTCCTTATACGGCGTATCGGCCTGCGGCAATTTGGTGAGATCGAAGACCTCGGCAGTCCGGCCATTAAGTCGCGCGGCGCGATTTTTCCGCTCGATTGCCTCAAGGAACGGCAGTTTCCGGTCGCTTTCGAGCCTAATCGAGAGATTACCGAGGTCGGCCCGGAACCGCACGCCGAACCAGCCCGAGAGCGCATTCAAACTGGCGCACCAGCCTTCGGGCGTATCGTATACTGCTCCGTCGGCCAGTGGGCCATTAACGTTCACGGTTTGTACCGTATTTGCTTCGCGGTCGAGGGTGAAACGCTGATCTTCGGCGAATAACCAACCGGTTGCGCGGCGCGACTTCTTGTCGAGCCGTACTGGCAGGTCGAGGGTCTGGATCAGATCGGCCAGATCGACGCAAACGCCGCTCGGCGTCTGATAGCCGCGCAGCGTGTCGCCCAGTTTGTAGGCGCCAGTATGAAGCTCAAGAATGAGGGCGTCGTCTTCATTGGCCTGCCACGGCGATGCGGTGGCGGGCATCGCCACGCCAAACGCCGTCGCCGCCGCAATCCATGCGGCGGCCCTTTTGCCGAACGATGCGGCCGGGCGTCTGGTAAGGATGCGAGCGGTTGTCATGACGTCAGTGCTGGGAAATCTTCCCGGCCCCAGTCCTAGCGCAGTACTGCTTCGACAAAGGCGAGCAGTTTGCCGCCGTTCTCGGGCGTTTCGCGATATTCGACCCGCACCGGTCCCTTGAGTTTGGCGGCCTGATCGGCGCTGAGCGGCCAGTGCAGGTTACGCTGGGCAATCTCGGGATAGACCGCGATCCCGCGCACCTGGAACAGCGGATCTCCGCCGGCCTTGGGCCTGACGACGATTTCGCCATAAACCGAGCGGGTGCCGCTGCGGGTCATATCGAGATCGAGAAAGCTGCCCTCGTTGGAGGTAACAACCCGCGGATTGGCAATCGCCGGTTCGGCAGTCAGCTGGCCCTTGCGGACGATCAGGGGGATGGTGATGCCGTAAATTGGAGTGAGTTTGATCGATAGGCCAGTGCCGGTCCGTTGCTTGGCGGCCTCGTCGGGGGTCTGCGGCGTTGGCACACCGGCAAATTTCATGTGGACGCGATATTCGCCGTCAGCCAGATCGGGGCCGGGCCGGGCACTGATCCGCACCGATTGCGGCTGGTCCGGTGCCAGCGTGATCCGGCGCGGCGCATAACGGATCATGGCCAGCGCCGCTCGTTCGGCCGGGGTGGCATCGGCCTCGGCTACGTCCACCAACTCCCCCTCTGCGCTCATCCGGCGCAGTTCGAGGCTGATTCGGTATGTTGCCGGAGCGGCGCCGATATTGTTGAGAATGACCTGCGTACTGCCGCCGCCATTGATGATAACCCGGGTCGGCGCGATTAGCAGATCGGCCTGGGCCATAACCGGCGTGCCAAACGCAAATCCGGCCATTGCAGCAGGGGCAATTGCTGCGCGGCGCATGCGGCCAAAGAACTTGGCAGTATCGATCATCAAGGAATCCTCATAAACGGCCCATCGGCGGCTTAATCCGCAACTACGGGAATTCCCTTAGGTTCTAGGAAGTCAGGGTTAATTTTCCGCTAACCACGCCGCGCCTGAGCAAGGAAAAGGCCGCGCCCGACAATCCGGACGCGGCCCCTTGAACTAAGCAGCGGCTTGGTCAGCCGCGCGTCATTTACTGATATTGAGCCGAAACGTTGAAGGTGCCGGTGTAGGTGCCCGGCTCCTGGAGCGCAGCAACGGCCAGCGATCCGCCAACACTGACGGACGTCGAACCAGCAACCAGCGTCGTGCCGCTTGGGAAATACGAGGTGAACGAGCTGAGTGACATGGTCGGGGTGGTGGCAAGGGTGCCGGTCCAGCCGACATAGGTCAGCGTCGAAGCGGCAGCAGGCAGGGTAATGGCAACGCCAACGCCGCTGGCGCCAGTGATGGTGAAACCGGCTGGAGCGCGCGTGCCGCCGCAAACCAGGGCAACCGCAGTGCAGCTGTCGCTGGCACCATCGGCCGAAACCTTGGCTGTGCCGGCACCATTGACGGCGATCGTGCCGAAATCAAGGGCGCTATTGTTAACGATCGCCAGCGTGCTGAGGATTTCAGCGGTGGCAGTGGCAGTTGCCGTGGTGGCAGCATTGGCAGCCGAACCGAACGAAACAGCAGCCAGAGCAGCGCCGACGACGGCAAGACGAGTTGAATTACGCATAATATTGTATTCCCTTCCAAGCAGTTACGTCCATGCGGCGCATATTGGGAGCCGCTCGAATGGACGTTGACCCCCATTCGCAGGGCTGCTTGTAGAGAGAGAGGCTTGCGGCTTTGTTGGTGGAACTGGTTAATCGCGAAACCCCGTTTCGTTAACTATTGCCTCGGTGTAACTACTTATATCCCACCGCCAGTGAGCCGCTGACAGATCAGATCGAGCTGATCGAGCGTGCGATAACGGATCGTCACCGCGCCGGATCGCGGATCGGCATCGGCATTGATCCGCACCGACAGGCCGAGAAACTCCTCCAGATGGCTCTGCACTGCGGCAATATCCGCGGCATCACCCAAATCACGGCCAGTCCGCGCGCGGCGCGGTGTGGGCGGCGTGGCGCTGCGGCGACGGACCAGCTTTTCCACTTCACGCACCGAAAGCTGCCGGGCGATCGCCGTTTCAGCCAGAGCCAGAGCGTCTTCGACCCCGACCAGCGCGCGGGCGTGGCCCATCGACAGCCGCCCCTCCTCGACCAGTTCGATAACCAGCCCAGGCAGACTCAACAACCGCTGGAGATTGGCGACATGGCTGCGGCTCTTGTCGACCATCCGGGCGATCTCGGCCTGGGTCAGGCCCTCATCCTCGGCGAGCCGGTGATAGGCCCGCGCTTCTTCGATCGGGTTGAGGTCTTCGCGCTGCAGATTCTCGATCAAGGCCAGCGCCATGACATCGCGCTCGCTCAGATCGCGAACAAGTGCAGGAATTTCATGAAGCTGGGCCTTTTGCGCAGCCCGCCAGCGGCGTTCGCCTGCAACCAGCTGATAGGTTCCGCCCGGCAGCGGCCGGACGATCACCGGCTGGATAACCCCGCGCGCCGCGATCGATGCTGCCAGCTCGTCGAGCGCGGCCTCGTCAAAATGTCGGCGCGGCTGGCCGGGATGCGGAACGATGTCGGCAATCGCCAGAACGGCCAGCCCCCCCGCCGGCCGGCTTACTCCAGCCGCAGCGGCCGCAGTAACCAGCGGCTCCTCCCGCCGGGTCTCCCCCATCAAGGCGCCCAAACCGCGCCCCAGCGCGGGCGGCTTGCGTTTGGCGGGCGCTTCGGTGGCCAGCTTCAGGTCGGGGGCAGGATTCGGGTTGGCAGCAACTTGCGGCGTTACGGGATCATCGCTCATGCGGCTTTCCTTCGTTCGGGCAGGCGGCCAATCAATTCACGCGCGAGCGCCATATAGGCCCGGCTGCCGGCACAATTGTGATCATAGACCAGCGCCGGCAACCCGTGGCTTGGCGCTTCAGATAGGCGGACATTGCGCGGGATCGTTGTCTCGAACACCAATCCGCCCAGGCACGACCGCACATCTTCCGCCACCTGGTCGCTCAGCCGATTGCGCCGATCATACATGGTCAGAGCCACGCCAATGATCCCCAGATCGACATTGAAGCGCTGCTGGACCTGTTCGACGGTCTTGAGCAGCTGGCTCAATCCCTCCAACGCGAAGAACTCGCACTGCAGCGGCACCAACAACGTATCGGAGGCCGACAGCGCGTTCAGCGTGAGCAAGCCCAATGACGGCGGGCAATCGATAAAGCAGATATCGTGAGCCGTATCCTGGGCCAGCGCGCGGCGCAGCCGATCGGTGCGGTGATCGACATTGACCAGCTCAACTTCTGCCCCGGACAGATCGACCGTAGCAGGAATGATATCGAGCCCCGGAATGCGGGTTGGCTGGATGCATTCGGCCAGCGGCGCCTCATCGACCAACAGATCATAGGCAGATCGTTCGCGCTGATGCGCCCCAATTCCGATCCCGGTAGAGGCGTTGCCTTGCGGGTCGAGATCAATAAGCAAGGTTTTCCAACCAGTTGCAGCCATGGCCGTGGCAATGTTTATCGCCGTGGTGGTCTTGCCCACCCCGCCCTTCTGGTTGGCGATCGCTACCCGAATCACGGCTTACGTCCTTTCTTTCCGGCCTTCTTTCCGGCTTTTGGCCCGGCCAGAGTGCCGACAATAATCCCCGCTTCGGGGTCAGTGAGCGAATGTTCCACGTGGAACAAATGGTCCCAGCCGGTGAGCTCCTGCAATTCCTGCGGCGCGGAACGCCCCTTGGGCAACAGCCATCGCGTGTCCGCTGTGGAAAAACGTGCGGATAGTTCAAGAAGTCGGGGCAATGGGGCAAATGCCCGTGCCGAAATGACGCAAACTTTCTGGGTCGGCACAAGTTCGAGCCGCGCGCTGACAATTCTGGCGCGCTCCAACCCCAGAGCGATTCGCGCGGCCTCGAGCCACTCCCCCCGGCGCCCGCGCGATTCGACCATCAGCACTTCGCATTCCGGCCGCAGCGCCGCGATCACCAACCCCGGAAAGCCGGCCCCGGTTCCCAGATCCAGCCAGGGCGAGGATGTTTCACGTGGAACATAGCCAAGAAGCTGCGCCGAATCGGCAATATGCCGCTGCCATACCGAGCCAAGGCTTGCGGCTGAAACGAGGTTCTGGCGCATGCTCTCCTCAATCAGCAAGGCAACCAGCTGCTCAAGCCGGTCGGCCGCCGCCGTATTCCATTCCGGAAGGCGCTCAAGCCAGGCGTGCGCCTCGGCCTCGCCAGTGATCATGCCGCTTGCCGGCGCGCATGGACCAACAGTGCTGCGAGCGCCGCCGGTGTGATCCCGGGAACCCGGCCAGCGGCGGCCAGCGTCGCCGGTTGGGCCACGCCGAGCCGCTCAACCATTTCGCGCGACAGGCCCGGCACGGCGGCATAGGGAAACGCATCGCCCAGCGCCAAGCCCTCTGCGGCGCGCAAATCGCGCAGCTCACCGTCCTGACGGGCCAGATAGGGCGCATAGGCGGCGTCCTCGGCCATTTCCTCGGCGAGATCCGAATCGACCAGCAGCGCCGGATCGATCCACGGTCCAAGTTTATCAAGCTCCACCCCGCCAAAGCGCAGCCACTCGCGCAGGGACAGCCGCCCGGTGTCATTCCGCACCGGCAGCCCGGCCCCGCTCAGCTCATGTGCGGTTGCGGTGGCATCAAGCGCCGCGTCAAGCTGCAACCGCGCGCTCTCACGCCGGGCATACCATTCGGCCCGCACGGGTCCGACGCAGCCTGCGCCCAGCGCCAGCGGGGTCAACCGGGTAGAGGCATTGTTGGCGCGCAGCCGCAGCCGGTATTCCGCCCGGGCCGTGAGCATCCGGTAAGGCTCGCTCACTCCGTGCAGGGTGAGATCGTCGATCATCACCGCCATATAGCTGTTGGCACGGTCCAGTGGCGCGGGCTCGCGGCCCAGCACGGCAGCGGCGGCGTGCATCCCGGCGACCAGCCCCTGCGCAGCGGCTTCTTCATAGCCGGTGGTGCCGTTGATCTGTCCAGCGCAATAAAGCCCGGGCAACGCCCGCAGCTCCAGCGTAGAGCGCAGGGCACGCGGATCGATATGATCATACTCCACCGCATACCCCGGGACGACCATCTCGACTGTCCTCAGCCCGTCCATCGTCCGCAGCATCGCCAGCTGTACGTCTGCGGGCAGCGAGGTACTGATCCCGTTGGGATAAACCAGATGCGTGTCCAGCCCTTCCGGCTCGAGAAAGACCTGGTGGCCATCGCGATCCGCAAAGCGGTGAATCTTGTCCTCGATCGAGGGGCAATAGCGCGGGCCCTGTGCGCCGATTGCTCCCGAAAACAGCGGCGAGCGGTGGAGATTGGCACGGATCACTTCGTGGCTGGCCGGATTGGTCCGGGTGATCGCGCAGAACACTTGCGGGTTGAGCCGTGCCGGGGTGAGCGCCGACATCGTCCAGGGCTGGAGATCGGACGGCTGCTCCTCGAGCCGCGCCCAATCAATCGTCCGTCCATCCAGCCGCGGCGGCGTGCCGGTCTTGAGCCGGGCCATCGGCAATGCGGCGTCGCGCAATTGCGCCGCGAGGCGCTGCGCTGAAGCTTCACCGATCCGTCCGCCGACCATCCGCGCCTCACCGCGGAACAACGTGCCCCCGAGGAAGGTGCCGGTGCACAGCACCACTGCCTGTGCGGCCATCTGCACGCCATCGCCAAGGATCAGGCCGCGCACCCGCCCGGCATCGATCACAAGCTCGGCCGCCTCGCCTGCAACCAGCGTCAGATCGCCCTGCTGCTTTAGCAACGCTTGAATCGCGGCCAGGAACAACACCCGGTCTGCCTGGACCCGAGGCCCCTGCACAGCACTGCCTTTTGAACGATTGAGCATGCGGTAATGGATTGCCGCCGCATCCGCCGCGCGGCCGATCAGCCCATCAAAGGCATCGACCTCGCGCACCAGATGGCCCTTGCCCAGTCCGCCGATCGCCGGATTGCAACTCATCGCTCCGGTCGCGCTTTGATCAAAGCTGACCAGCGCCACCCGCGCACCCATGCGCGCCGCAACCGCCGCCGCCTCGCAGCCGGCATGGCCGCCGCCGATTACTATGATGTCGAAGCTGTGCATCCTGCGTGGCGCCTTAGCTTAGACGTGTTCCACGTGGAACAGGCTATTTGCCGATGCAGAACCGCCCGAACAGCGCATCGAGCATATCCTCGGTGGTGGTCCGCCCCAACAGCGCATCGAAGGCGACGCGGGCCAGCCGCAAATTTTCTGCCACCAGCAGCGGATCGGTCAGACTGCCAGCTGCGGACAGCGCTTCGCGCGCTTCGGACAGCAGCCGGTGCTGGCGCGCATTGAGCGCTGGCTCACCGGCGCGCGGCATGGCAGAACGGGCAGTGGTGACCAGATCGGCGCGCAGGGGGTCCATGCCTTGTCCAGTAACTGCGGAAAGGATGTGACGCGCTTGCAGCTTGGTTGCAGTGGGCTTGCAATCACTTTGCGGCACGATCTCCCACGCCCCCGCCGGTCCCTCGCCTTCGGGGCCCAGCCACAGCACAAGATCGGCCTGTTCAAGCGCCGCCCAGGCTCGTTCGACGCCGATGGCTTCAACCGCATCGCCCGTTGTTTCCCGCAAACCCGCGGTGTCGAAGAAGCGAAAGGGAACCCCGGACAGCGCCACCGGATGGATCAGAACGTCGCGGGTGGTCCCGGCGATCGGCGCGGTGATCGCCGCCTCACTCTCAACCAACGCATTGAATAGCGTGCTTTTTCCTGCATTAGGCGGACCAGCAAGGACAACCCGGAAGCCTTCTCGCAAGACCTCCGCCCGGGGGCGGCTGAGCCACTCCAAAATCTCCGCCTCGAGGGTCTGAAGCGTTTCGGAAAACGCGGGGGGCAGCGCGCTGACGTCGTCCTCATCGGAAAAGTCGAGCACCGCTTCAACCGATGCTGACAAATTCAGCAGGGCCTCACGCCAGCCGCTCACCAAAGCGGAGAATTCTCCGGTCGCCATTGCCATCGCCGAGCGGCGCTGCAGTTCGGTCTCGGCAGAAAGCAGGTCAGCCAGTCCTTCAGCCTCGGCCAGATCGATCTTGCCATTGGCAAAAGCCCGCCGTGTGAACTCTCCGGGGGTAGCGGCGCGAAGGCCCGGTAACGCCGCCAGCGCTGCCTCCACCGCAGCGATCACAGCGTGCCCGCCGTGACAGTGCAGTTCCAGCGTATCCTCACCCGTCGCGGTTTGCGGTGCCGGCAGCCACAGCGCCAATGCCCGATCGAGCGCCGCCCCCGCCTCGTCGCGTAACGTGACGGTCACCGCCCGGCGTGGTGGCAGCGTCCGCGCCGTGAGGGCATGAAGCGCCGCGCCGGCGTCCGGCCCGCTGATCCGCACCACCGCAATTGCGGCAGGCGGAGCTCCGCTGGAAAGGGCAAAAATCGTGTCAGGCATCAAGATAAGGTCAGGCATCAATCCGGAGGGATGGTCAATCCTCGTCCTTCTTCTTCTTCGGCTTGCCGAAAGAACTGCCGCTTTCCATGAACTGCTTGAACAAATTCACGCCCATCTGGCCCATCGGAGCGATCTGCTTGGCGAAATCCTGGAGTTGATCGATGTTGGCCGCCCCCTTCATCGCCTTGGAGATGGCATCGACATAGACCTCCTGGGCCTTGCTCACGTCCGGCAAACCCAGGAAGCGCCGCGCCTCTTCGGGCGAGCAATCGATCTCGACATTTACCTTCATTTCCGTAGCTCCTCAGCATTCTCGTCAGCCGTCGGCGCAAAGCTGACACACGCCCTTGGCAAAGTCCACGCCAAGCGTAGGGTGCTGATCACCCAGGTTCGATTCAACGGAGATTCCCATGGCCGAGACGATCGCGGTGCCAGCACTGGACGATAGCGGCACTTTTCCCACTTACGTCGCCAAGCCGCAAGGTACCGCCATTGCGGCGATCATCGTAATTCCGGAGATATTCGGAGTGAACCCCGGAATCCGCCAGAAATGCGACGAGTGGGCGGCGCAAGGCTATCTCGCCGCCGCGCCCGATGTGTTCTGGCGGTTCGCGCCGGGGGTCGAGCTTGATCCCGATGTGCCCGAGCAATTGCAGGAGGCATTTGGCTATTTCCAGCAATATGATCCAAGTGACGGCGTGTTCGATATCGAAGCGCTGATCCACTGGATCCGGCGGGAGGCCGGGGTCGAGAAAGTGGGCTGCGCCGGCTACTGCCTGGGCGGGCGGCTGGCCTATATGGCCGCCACGCGCACCGATATCGATGCCTCAGTGGGCTATTACGGGGTGATGATCGACCAGATGCTCAACGAGTGCCACGCCATCGCGCGGCCGTTGATGCTGCATATTCCTACTGCCGATCACTTTGTCGGGCCAGAGGCGCAGGCGGCGATCCATGCTGGCCTCGATGGTCATCCCCGGGTGACGCTGCACGATTACCCAGGCCTCGATCACGGCTTTGCTGCCGAAATGGGAACCCGCCGCGATGAGGCCGGGGCGCAGCTGGCCGATGGCCGGACTGCCGCCTTTTTTGCGGAGCATCTGGCATGAGCAGTGGGGCGCTCGCTGGCGTTGCCAAGTGGCATGCCTATATGGACAGCGGCAGCGACCTTGACCTGCTCCGGGCGATGGTAGCGGACGATGCGGTGTTCCATTCGCCCGTGGTCCACACCCCTCAGGAAGGCGCGGTCAAGGTCATGGCCTACCTCGGTGCGGCCGCCAAGGTCCTGGGCAACGACAGCTTCCGCTATGTCCGCGAGCTAGTTGACGGCGATGACGCGCTGCTGGAGTTCACCGCCGAGATCGACGGAATACAAATCAACGGGATCGATCTTATCCGCTTTGATGCAGACGGGAAGATCAAGGATTTCAAAGTGATGGTCAGGCCGATGAAGGCCATGAACAAGCTGTGGGAGATGATGGCGGCGCAATTGGCCGCGCAGGCCTGAGGCGCGAATCTAGAGTCAGTGATCTTATTCGCTTCCTAACCAAAGTCCAAAGTCCAGCGCCCGTCTTTGTACATAGCGAAGTCGGTTTCCGACAAAACATCCATTCCTAGCAAAACGTCAAATCCATTTGCCTGGCTAATCTCGAAGCCTACCGTCTCGGCGAAAACGATGGGAAGCGTCGTAGGAGACATCTCGTTTCCCAACAATCCAAGCCGAAAGACATAGGCTGGCCGTTGCCTAATCTCCGTTGCCACCACAACCGGCTTTTTTCCGATGGATTCCAACTTAAACCGATCGACGACCGAACTGCTGATCCAGCTTGCGGTGGCTCCAGTGTCGAGAAGTGCGGTATATATTTCGTAAGTCAGGTCTGTCGGGCTCCGGGACGGAAAGACCGCGACAGGGAGTAGTATTCGTCGGTTTTCCCGCTGACCGCTAATCGAGCGCAAGGCTCATTAATCCCATCTCGGCCGGCCGATCCTCGACTTCTTGGATAGAGAAGATTTCGTCTGGGAATCGATTGAGTCCAGCACGATACGCTTCTCCAGGTCCGTCGAAAAAGTCGATGACCTGCTTTGATCGGATCAGGGCAAATTTTCCGCGGTGCAGTGGCAACCATTTACTCAAACGGCGCTGGAAGAAATCGTAATTATGGTCGATCTCGGATTGGCGTTCGATCATCATGACAACATCTCCCTAGGAAAATTGCCTGATTTCACGATGAAACGAAAGACTCTTGCGACGAGCCGACTCCTACAAAAGGTGAGACGAAACCCCTACTGATTCATCGTCGCGAAGAAGTCCTCGTTGGTCTTGGAATCCTTCATCTTGTCGAGCAGGAATTCCATCGCGTCGATCGTGCCCATCTGCATCAGGATGCGGCGCAGCACCCACATCTTGCTGAGCTTGTCCTTGGCGACCAGCAGCTCTTCCTTGCGGGTGCCGGACTTGCCGACATCGAGCGCGGGGAAGATCCGCTTGTCGGAGACCTTGCGATCGAGGACGATTTCCGAGTTACCGGTGCCCTTAAATTCCTCAAAGATCACCTCGTCCATCCGGCTGCCGGTATCGATCAGCGCGGTGGCGATGATCGACAGCGAACCGCCTTCCTCGATGTTGCGCGCCGCGCCGAAGAACCGCTTGGGCCGTTGCAGCGCATTCGCATCGACACCGCCGGTCAGCACTTTCCCCGAGCTGGGCACGACAGTGTTGTAAGCGCGGCCCAGGCGAGTGATCGAATCGAGCAGGATCACGACATCCCGCTTGTGCTCGACCAGCCGCTTGGCCTTCTCGATCACCATTTCGGCGACCTGGACGTGGCGGTTGGCGGGCTCGTCGAAGGTCGAGGAGATCACCTCGCCCTTCACCGAGCGCTGCATGTCGGTAACTTCCTCGGGGCGTTCGTCGACCAGCAGGACGATCAGGAACACCTCGGGGTGGTTGTCGGTTATGGCTTTGGCGATGTTCTGCAGCAGCACGGTCTTGCCGGTGCGCGGCGGGGCAACGATCAGGGCGCGCTGGCCTTTGCCGAGCGGCGCCACCAGATCCATGATCCGGGCGCTCTTGTCCTTCACCGTTGGGTCCGGCAGCTCGAGG